>NZ_JAPEVI010000003.1:1238181-1547727 GCF_026240905.1 Roseibium salinum | reverse complement strand
ATCACCGAAAAGGCCAATTGGAAGCTGGTGCTCGAGAACAATCGCGAGTGCTATCACTGCTCCGGATCGCATCCTTCGCTCTGCCGCACATTCCCGGACGACCCAAATCTAATCGGCGGAGGGGACACCGCTGCATCCAATCACGGTAAAGCCCATGTGGAACGCTGCGAACAAGCGGGGTTGCCATCGAAATACCTGGTCTCGCCTTCCGAGCAGTGGCGCTTTGTCCGTATTCCGTTCCTCGGAGATGCGGTCAGCTACACCATGGACGGCAAGGCGGCCGTATCCAAGAAAATCGGGTCCATTCCGTTCGACAATGCCGGTTCCTGCCTGTTCTTTCACTACCCGAACACCTGGAACCACTTCCTGTCGGACCATGTGCTGACGTTCCGTGTGATTCCCGTCGGGCCGCAGGAGACGGAAGTCACCACCACGTGGCTGGTCCACAAGGATGCCGAAGCGGACGCTGACTACAACCTGCAGCGCCTGACGGAAGTCTGGATCGCCACCAATGACGAAGACCGTCGGATCGTGGAAGAGAACCAGATCGGCATCAACTCACCCGCTTATCAGCCGGGGCCATATTCCACGGCGCAGGAGAGCGGCGTCATTCAATTCATCGACTGGTATACCCGCACGCTGGAAAACAGCCTTCTAGGCCGGTTCCGCGTAGCGGCGGAGTAGACAAATGATTCCTATGCCTGGGCGTGACACGCCCGTGTGGAACGACAGCGAGACCCTGGAGTGTGTCGGCGTGTTGCCGGAAGCGCCGGATGTCAAGACATTCGTCTTTCGGCCGCCCTCCGGAGCGACCTTCGTTTACAGAGCCGGCCAGTTCATCACGCTGGATCTGCCGGTTCCGGGCGGCAACGTGCAGCGAACCTACACCATCTCTTCGTCGCCGGTGTCGAACGCCTATCTTTCCGTCACCGTAAGGGCTCAGCAGGACAGTATCGGTACGCGCTGGATGCTGGACCACCTGATTCCGGGCATGCGGATCAAGGCCTACGGGCCGGCCGGTCTTTTCCATTTGCCGCCCAGTCCGGACGGCAAGTATCTCTTCATCTCGGCAGGCTCGGGCGTCACTCCGATGATGTCCATGGCCACGACCCTTTTCGAGCGGGGCGAGGATCCGGACATCTGCTTCATCCAGTGCGCCAACCGGCCCGTTGAGCTGATCTTCCGCAAGAAGCTGGAATACATGGCCAGCCGGGTGAACGGCCTGCAGCTGCATTTCGTCGTCAGCAGGAATGATCCCTATGAGGTCTGGACCGGCTATCGGGGCCACTTCAATCAGCTGATGCTGGGTCTGATGTGCAACGACTACCTTGAGCGGGACGTCTATTGCTGCGGGCCGGAGGGGTTCATGAACGCCGTGCGCGAGATTTTGAACGCGCTTGGCTTCGATATGGAACGCTACCATCAGGAAAGCTTCCAGGCACCTGCCGAAACGCGGGAAGAACTCACCGAATTCGACGACCTCGTGCCGCAGGACGACATCCAGGCGCAGATCGTTTTCGCCAATTCGAAGGTATCCGCCTGGTGTACGCAAACCGACACCGTTCTGGCGGTCGCAAAGAACGCCGGTCTCAATATTCCCTCAGGCTGCACCTTTGGCGTCTGCGGCACGTGCAAGGTGAAGAAGCTTGCCGGAGACGTGCATATGGTTCATTCCGGCGGCATCAGTGATGACGACGTCGAAGCCGGTTACATCCTGGCCTGCTGCTCCAATCCGATCGGCATGGTTGAGGTTGAGGTGTAAGGACGGCCCGCCGGACGGAAATATTCAAAGTTTGAGATGTATCAATGGCGTCCACGCGAGGAGCAGCGTAATCTGCTCCTCGGTTTTGTTGGGAGGACGTCACATGTGGATAGAACTGAGGAAAAGTGTTCAGACCGTTGCCGCAGCCGCCGGCATACTGATCTGCGGAACTGCGATCTCCGCTGCTCAGTCCGTGCCCGAAGGGGTAACGGCCTACGAGGCGTCCGCGGCATTCGACGATATCCGCTTTGAACTTGAAAACGCCATCGTCAATCGCGGTCTTGTCATCGACTATGTCTCGCATATCGGCGATATGCTGGAACGTACAGCGCAAGACGTGGGTGGGAAGAAGCAGGTCTTCGCCAACGCCCAGGCGATGCTGTTCTGCTCGGCCAACCTGTCGAGGAAGGCGATGGAAGCCGACCCGGCGAATATCGCCTACTGTCCTTACACGCTGTTCGTCTATGAGACCGCAGATGCTCCGGGCAAGGTAACGGTCGGTTTCCGTAAACTCGCCGAGACTGGATCGGACACGTCCCGGACGGCCATTGCGGACGTCAACGCATTGCTCGACGCAATCGCCAGGGAAGCAGCAGGGCAACAATAGAGTGGCCTACGGCTCCGGCAGCTTTTTCAGCCGGGTCAGGACCTTCTCTGACGAAAGCTCTTTTTGCGCTTCTCTACCGATCCTGCGGGACGTCTTGTTCTGAGATTCGCAGAGTTGCCGGGAAAGGTCGAGCGCAGGGTCATGCAACGCGGCGGAGCGTTTGCCGATCTGTCTCAGCGCCCAGTGAACGGCTTTCCAGACGAAGTTTCGCTCATCGGTAGACTGCGCTCGTATCAGGTTGAGATAATTCAGGAACTCGGTGTCCGGTACAGTCTTGGCATGAACCGCACGCCAGGCCATGAGGGCGAAGCCCGCTCGGCGGACGAATTCCCGCTCATCGGCAACCAGAACCGGCACCAGTTGATCCGAGCCCGGGCGCCTGGCAAGCACGTTGGCGAACTGATCGCAAAGGTCCCAGGAACGGATATCCTCCATCCAGGCCATTGCACGATCGGGAGCCAGGGATTCGGGCGGCGTCAGTAGGATGGCGAGCAGCCGGGCTTCGTGTCGGCCGGTTTCCCAGAGTTCGTCTGCCAGTTGCGGCGACATGCCGATCCTGCGGGCAAGGGGCCTGAGGACCGACATGGGAACGCCGAACGCGCTGGATGCATCGATGCCGAACCGCGCCATGCCGGCGCGGTTCTCTTGCGACCCGGAAACCTGCAACTCGGCAAGCACCGCGGCGGCCGACCATTCCTGGCTCGGTTCCTGCGCAGACATGCCAATGCTACTTTCTGTCGGCATGCTCCAGTCGGGCAATGAGACTGGAGGTGTCCCAGCGTTTGCCGCCCATGGCCTGGACCTCGGCGTAGAACTGATCGACCAGAGCCGTCACCGGCAGACGGGCACCGGTATCATTCGCGGTCTTGAGGCAAATGCCGAGATCCTTGCGCATCCAGTCGACGGCGAAGCCATAGTCGAACTTGCCGTTGGTCATGGTCTCCCAGCGGTTTTCCATCTGCCAGGATTGGGCGGCACCGCCACTGATTGCGGATATGACTTTCTCGACATCGAGATCCGCCTTCTTGGCGAAATGGATGGCTTCGGAGAGGCCCTGAACCAGCCCGGCAATGCAGATCTGATTGACCATCTTGGTCAATTGGCCAGCGCCGCTTCCCCCATCAGGCCGACGGATTTCGCAAAACACTCGATCACCGGCCTGGCCTTGTCGAAGACATCCTGATCGCCGCCGCACATCACCGTGAGAACGCCGTTTTCGGCGCCGGCCTGGCCGCCGGACACCGGCGCATCGATGAAACCGCAGCCTTTTTCCCTGGCCGCGGCGCAGAGCTCGTGGGCGACTTCGGCGGAGGCGGTCGTGTTGTCGACGAAAATCGCGCCTTCCTTCAGGCCGTGAAAAGCACCGTCCGGACCTGTGGTGACGGAGCGCAGGTCTTCGTCATTGCCGACGCAGGAGAAAACAAAGTCGCAGCCTTCGGCGGCTTCCTTCGGCGTTTGGGCGTGGCTTCCGCCATATTCGGCCACCCATTTTTCCGCCTTTGCCGTCGTGCGGTTGTAGACGGTAACTTCGTGGCCGCCCTTGGTTTTCAGGTAGCCAGCCATCGGGTATCCCATGACACCCAGACCGATGAATGCAACCTTTGCCATGAAGACGCTCCTTTTGCAGAACAAGGCCCGGAGGTTATCCGGGCCTTTCAATTAAAATGGTTCGTCATGGTTTTAGGGCATTCACTGCGATCTGTCAGCCAATACCGCTCAAATCCAGTAGGGCCCGCGCAACCACAGGCGCGAATGCCGTTCGCGCTTCGCGCTTCCGGCATCCTGATGGCGCTGCGTGCGCGGTTCAGTCCGGGAGTTAACGGAAGAGCGGGTTGCTTCCAGGAAGCTACGTGCGTAAATATCAAACATGGCCTTACATCCCTTGCTGGTGTGTCTGAAGGGAATGTGGCCGATAGTCGGGCAAAATGCCAGTCAGGAAGATTTTCAAACTGTAAGGTGAAGTTACATATGGATTGGCGCTCTATTCCATCCCTGACGAGTTTGAAGACGTTTTCTGCCGTGGCGGAAACGAAAAGCCTGTCCGCGGCCGGGCGTGAGCTGAATGTCACTCATGCGGCGGTCAGCCAGCAGGTCAGGAGCCTGGAGAAATTCCTCGGGCTTCAATTGGTCGTGCGGGAGGGGCGAGGGATAGCGCTCACACCGGAAGGTGAGCAGCTCTTCGAGGGGGTAAGTGACGGGTTTGAGAAGATCCGTGAAACGATTGACGGGCTTTTGCAGGAAGACACGGCCCGCCCGCTGAATATTACCACGACACCCTCCTTTGCCATCAGCTGGCTGATGCCGCGCATCAGCGACTTCCGGCACAAACATCCGGATATCGAGCTGATGCTCAACCCGACTGCGGAAGTTGTCGAGCTGAAGCCGGGCGGCGTCGATCTCGCAGTTCGATTCGGCAAAGGGAACTGGCCGGGTCTGGAATCGGAGCTCCTGGTTCCCACAAACTTCGCCGTTGTCGGGGCGAGCTGCCTGATCGGAGACCGCGTCATCGAGAAACCGGAAGATCTTCTGGAGTTTCCCTGGCTCCAGGAATACGGCACCAATGAACTGACGATCTGGATGGAACAGCAGGGAGTGTTTCCGACAGGGAAACTGAGCACGATCCACTTGCCCGGCTACATGGTTCTGGAGGGGCTGCGCCGAGGCGACGGCATATCGGCAACCGCGAAAGTGTTCATCGAGCCGGACATCGAAGCCGGCAACATGAGGGTCCTTTTCGAGGACGGCGTGTCGCCTGGAACCGGGTATCACCTGGTGACGCGGCCGGGCGTCAAACGCCCGCCCCTGAAAGCCTTTATGTCTTGGTTGCGCGCCCTGAGGGCCGAGCAGGCCGACGCCTGACGACCGGCAGATCAGAGTGCCTGGTCGAGATCCGCAATCAGATCGTCGATATGCTCGATGCCGACGGAAAGCCTGAGCAGATTGTCCGGGATGCCTGAGTCGGGGCCCTCGATCGTCTGGCGATGCTCGACAAGACTTTCCGTGCCGCCGAGGGAAGTGGCCCGTTGGAAGAGGTCAAGGGCTCCTACAGACTTGAGGGCCGCGTCCTTGCCACCTTTGAAAAGCACCGACAAAACCGAGCCGAAGCCCCCGGTCATCTGGCTCTTGGCCAACTCATGCTGCGGATGGCTGGCAAGTCCCGGATAGAGCACGGCCTCGATTTCCGGGTGTTTCTCCAGGTGCCGTGCAAGCGCCATCGCATTCTCGTTCATGCGTTCCACGCGCAAGGCCAGCGTTCTGAGACCGCGCAGCAGCAGCCACGCCTCGAACGAGCCGAGGACAGCTCCCGCCATTTTGCGCTCCTCTGTCAGGAAGGCCCAGGCTTCGCTGGCAGCGTCATTGGCCGTGACGACACCGCCGAGAAGGTCCGAATGCCCGTTGAGAGCCTTGGTGGCCGAATGCATCACCAGATCCGCCCCCAGGGACAGAGGCTTCAGGATCAGGGGCGTTGCAGCCGTCGCGTCGACGCAGAGCAGGGCGCCCGCCTGCCTGCAATGCGCGGAAATATTTGCGATGTCGGCGACCTTCAAAAACGGGTTGCTCGGCACTTCGAGCCAGACGAGATCCGGCTTCGTCACGGATATCTCATCGTGAAAGGCCTGCAGATCACTGGCGTCCGCTTCCACCAGCGCGACCTTGTTGCGTGCGCAGTGTTTGCGCAAAAACAGCGTCGTGCCCCAGTAGATGCCGGATTGCGCCAGGAGTGTCCCGCCCGGTCTGACCAGCCGGGCAACTGCGGCAATGGCGGCCATGCCGGAGGCGAAAAGCCGGCTGTCGGCACCACCCTCCAATGCGGCGATCAGCTTTTCGGTCCTGGAAAAGAGCTCGTTGTTGTCGCGGCTGTAGATATGACCCGGCTTGATGAGCTCATAGGCCTCGTCGCGCACGAAGGTCGTCGCCGTCTGGATTGGCGGAACGACGGCGCCGGTTTCCGGGTCGTGACCTCCGCCGCCATGGGCAAGAAGACTGTCCAGGTGGAGGCGGTGATCGTTGGGCGTGTTCGGCATGGCACATCATCCGTTTAGGCTTGGCGGCGGGGAGGAATGTTAAGGAAGCAGTGACGGCTCAGCGTATCAGATGGCGGGTCAGACGCATTTCGATGCGGTCCCAGACACGGCGCAGCGTTTCCACGACCACAAGATACAGGACCGCGGCCCAGATATAGGCCTGGAAATCGTAGGAGCGGGAATAGGCCCGCCGGGTTTCGCCCATCAGATCGTATATCGTGACAATGGACACGATGGCGGATCCCTTGATCATCAAGATGATCTCATTGCCATATGGCCGGAGTGCAACCATCAGTGCCTGCGGAAGGATGATCCTGAAGAAAATAACCGGCCTGGAGAGGCCGAGCGCCTCAGCTCCTTCCCATTGCCCCTTCGGCACGTTGAGCACAGCTCCCCGCAGGATTTCTGCCTGATAGGCGGCTGTATTCAGCGAGAAAGCGAATATCACGCAATACCAGGCTTCCCGGAAAAACGCCCACAGGCCGATCGCTTCGAGTTCTTCCCCGAACGACCCGGCGCCATAGTAGATCAGGAAGGTTTGTGCCAGGAGCGGGGTTCCACGGAAGAAATAGACGTAAGCATAGGCCGGAGCCGACAATATCTTCCATTTGGAGCTGCGCGCAATTGCGATCGGCACACTGATCAGTGCGCCGATCAAAAGTGAGAGCCCGACGATCTGCAGCGTGACGATGAAGCCGCTGACATAGGTCGGCCAATACTTTTGAACGAACGGGCTCGCGATGTTGGTGCCGAGATAATAGACCAGAAACACTCCGGAAACGATCCAGAGCGCCATCAGAACGTGACCCAGAATGCGGGCGTTGTTCCACATGCGCGGCGGCGTGGGCGGGCGCTTCATGCTTGTTTCGGGACTTGCGGCAATCATCGCGCGGCATCTCCCTGTTTGGACCAGCGTTCAATGCGGACGAGACCTGCGGACGAAATCATCGCCAACACCAGATAGATCAGGCAGGCAACGCCGAAAAACAGGAAGGGTTCTTTGGTTACCCTGGCAGCAATGCCGGCTTGTCGTACCAAATCGGCAAGCCCGATCACCGAAACCAGGGACGTCTCTTTCAAGAGGATCAGCCAAAGATTTCCGAGTGCGGGGAGGGCGAGACGAATCAACTGCGGCAGGATCACGAGCGACATGGTCTGGTAGCGTGAGAGACCGAGTGCAAATCCGCCTTCGAACTGGCCGTAGGGAATGCCGCGGAAAGCTGAGAGAAAGGCCTCGGATGCGTAGGAGGAGAACACCAGTGCAAGGGCGACCATGCCCGCCGCAAAGGAGTTGACCTCGACATAGGCGTCGATGCCAATGAACGTCATCCCCTTCTGGATTGCGATCTGCACGCCGAAATAGACCAGGAACAGTGTCAGCAGTTCAGGCAGGCCGCGAAAGATTGTCGTGTAGATATTGGCGGCGAGTTTCAGGCTTGGTTCGGACGAGTTCTTTCCCAGTGCAATCACAAAACCGAGCACCAGTCCGAAAGGCAGAGTGGCGATTGCCAGCGAGATCGTCACCAAAACGCCGAGCGCGATCTCATCGCCCCAGCCCAGGTCGCCGAAGGATAGCAGCGTCAGAGCTTCATTCATAAGCCGGCGCTTCTTTCTTGCTTGTCGTTTGTGTTTCGGCCGCCCCTACGGCCGTGAACTGGGTCTTCCCCAATGCAAAGCGCGGCACACAGGAGGTGCCGCGCTCGTCATCCGGTCAGCCGGCGGTCAGATCAGCCGCCATAAACGTCGAACGTGAAGTACTTGTCGTTGATTTCCTTGTACTTTCCGTTCGCCAGAATGGCGTCGATCGCCTCGTTGAACTTCTCTTTCAGGTCAGTGTCGTCCTTGCGGATGGCAATACCCGCGCCTTCACCGTTGATGACCGGGTCCGGAGTAAGGGTACCGAGCAGCTTGCAGCAAGCGCCGTCTTCCGACGCCAGCCAGTCCGACAGCACCACGACGTCATCGATGACGGCATCAATACGGCCGCTGGCCACGTCCAGCTTGTACTCATCCGGTGTCGGATAGAGCTTCAGGTCGGCCGAGGGCAGCTTCTCTTCAGCGTAGTTCGAATGCGTGGTGGACGACTGCGCGCCCAGAGTGACACCCTCCAGGTCCTTATCGGAAGTACCGGCCAGCTTGGAGTCCTTCGGCACGGCGATGGCCGGCGGGGTGTTGTAATACTTGTTGGTGAAATCGACCTTCTGCTTGCGCTCCTCCGTGATCGACATGGAAGCGATCACCGCGTCGAACTTGCCGGCCTGCAGAGCCGGGATCATCCCGTCCCAGTCTTGAGTGACGAAGTCGCACTCGACCTTCATCTCTTCACAAAGTGCATTGGCGATGTCGATGTCGAAACCAACCAGCTGACCGTCAGCGGTCAGGGAATTGAAAGGAGGATAAGCGCCTTCGGTGCCGATCCGCACTTTGGTCCATTCTTTCGCCTCCGCGCCGCCAAGAGCAGCCATTACTGCAACAGCGGCCGCAGCCATACGCAAACCACGCATATTGAGTTCCCCTCACATTTTTCTTCGCGGCGCATGCGGGTTCCTCCCGCCTTTTGCCCGATGGCCCTATTCCATACACTTCAGTTCAAATTTCAAGCATGGCACCGAAAAAAACACAGTGTTGTCTGCTCGTTTTCTATTTTGACGAGCATTCCGGAACGTAATGCTTCAATGAAAGTGCGGGGCCTTGTCCTCGCAGGAAGTGGAAATGGGCTCTCCGACAGTGCAGGGGCGGCACACTTCTGGACCGTCTTGGCGAAGGTGGCGCCAGATCCGTTTGACGGGCAACGGGATCAAGAATCCCATTCTTCGTTCGGAGCCTTAAGTGCGACGGAAACGGGTTGAGAACGTTGCCGGCCAACGATAAGGGTTCCTGATCTATTCCATGAACTTATTGAATTTGATGATTGCGCTCTGTCGCCATAAGAAGCTGTAGCGTCGCGGAACTTTCCTTTCCGGGCAGCAGGCAATTGGAGACGGTGGCAACAGGAGATCGTGATGGCGGCTTTCGAGCTTTATATCGGCAACAAGAACTATTCGTCCTGGTCTTTCCGGCCCTGGATCGCCCTCAAGCACAAGGATATTCCGTTCACGGAACACCTGGTGCCGTTCGATTTCGAGAACGGCAACCCGGAATTCGCCGCCTTTTCGCCGAGCATGAAGGTTCCGGTGCTGACAGACGGAGATCTGACGGTCTGGGACAGTCTGGCGATCCTGGAATATGCGGCCGAGGTTTATCCCGACAAAAACCTGTGGCCTCGGGATCGTGCCGCGCGCGCAAGAGCAAGGTGCATTTCAGCCGAAATGCATTCCGGTTTTTCGGCACTGCGCGGCGCCTGCCCGATGAACATGCGCCGGCCGATCGAGAAGCTTGCCGTTGGCGATGCCGTCAGGGCAGATGTCGCCCGGATTGTCCGGATCTGGACCGAGTGCCTGGAAGCGTCCGGCGGGCCTTTCCTGTTCGGTGACTTCACCATAGCCGATGCCATGTTTGCACCGGTCGTCAGCCGCTTCGCGACCTATCACCTGTCCGAGGATCGCATCGTCCGCCGCTATTCGGACACGCTGACCTCAACACCCGCATGGCGGGTCTGGGAGGCGGAAGCGCTGAAGGAAACCTGGATCGTGGAAGTGGACGAGATCTGATCGCCGTCCGGTTCCGCCTGCATTCCGTGGAAAGCAGGGTGATCCAGCTTACTCCAACGCAGCCGGGTCACTCCGCCGCTTCCGGAAGATCGATATAGAACGCGCCTTCTTCCTCGAAGAAACCGTGCAGGGCGTCGACGAAGCGTCGGACTTTCAACGGAATGAACCGATTGGACGGATACACCGCGTGTACGGGGTGGAGCGGGTACTGCCACTCCGGCAGCACCAGTTCCAGTTCGCCCGATGTCAGGTGAGGGGCGACCAGCCATCGGTTCGCCAGACTGATGCCAAGGCCTGCGAGCGCCGCCTGGCGCAGGGTCGATGAATTGTTGACGATCATCGCGGGCTTTATCTTGACCGAAAGACTTTCGCCCTGCGCGTTGATCAGGGGGACATGGTCTCCGGTCGAGATATGCTTGTAGAGCAGGTAGTCATGATCGGCCAGGTCGCCGGGATGCCGTGGCCGACCGCGTCTGTTCAGGTAGTCCGGTGAGGCGATCAGGCAGCGCTGAGCGTGGCCGAGTTTGCGGACGATCAGGCGGTCGTCGTTGATTTCGCCCATCCGGATCGCAACGTCGAGCCGTTCCTGAATCACGTCCACGAAGAGATCGGACATGGAAACGTCCAGCAGGATGCCGGGATGTTCCTGTTTGAAACGGATCAGAAACCTGGACAGCACGGTTTCCGCAAAGCCGAGGGGCAGGCCGATCTTGAGAGGCCCGCACATTTGGGCTTCCTCGCTTTGAATCGCCCTGTCGGCTTCCGCGAGGCGCTCCAGAACGTCGCGCGCATAGGTGTAATAGCGCTCGCCGGCCTCGGTGAGACGAAGCTGGCGCGTCGTGCGGTTGAAAAGCCGCGTCCCGAGTTCATTCTCCAGGCTTCGCACCTGCTGGCTGACGGCGGGTTGGGAAATCCCGAGTTGCTTCGCGGCTGCCGAGAAGCTGCCAAGATTTACCGACTCAACAAAACCGGTAAGCGCACTGAGTTTATCCATCGGCCACTCCGGGTGGGACGTGAATCGGTGGGAATGGGCATTCATAATCCCTGCTTATGAGTTTTATAAGATTAGGACGGCTTCAAAATCAATTCGAATGAATCACTTTTAGAGCAGCCCCGGTCGGTCACTCCGGCCGGGCCTTGAGGTTTCATTGTTTTCAGGTCGAGCCCGGAGGCTATTCATGACCAATTCCAATATTTCGCTTTCCAGAAGGTCCCTGCTGGGAGCTGCTGGAGGAGCAGGGGCTCTTGCTGCGGCCGGGGGCATCACCTTTCTTGCCCCATCTGCACACGCGGCCGCACCGAAAGCCGGTGCTCCCATGGCCGGGGCGCTACGCTACAAGGTCGGCGACTTCGAAGTCACCGCGCTTCTGGACGGCTATCTCGATGTGACCCCGGACCTGGTCGTCGGTTATGACGAAGCCGAAGGCAAGCGCATGCGCGAGGAAGCCCTGATCGAGGGCGAGGCATTGCGGATCCCGGTCAACGCCTATCTCGTCAACACGGGAGACCGATTGATCCTGGTGGATGCCGGCACCTCGGATGCCCTTGGCCCGACAATGGGCCGCCTGCCGTCCGCACTGGCGGCTGCAGGGGTTTCGGCCGACCAGGTCGATGCGCTCCTGATCACCCATATGCATCCGGACCATCTGTTCGGTGTCGTTGACGGTGAGGGCAAGCGGGTTTTTGCCAACGCCGAACTGATCCTGCCGGAGGTCGATCACGCCTTCTGGTACGATGATGCCGCGATGAATGCCGCGCCCGAACAGTTCAAGCCCTTCTTCGCCGGCGCCCGCAGGGCAGCCGAGGCATATAAAGGCAGTCAAACGCTCCATTCGGGCGACAAGGAAATCGTTCCCGGCATCCATACCATGGCATTGCCCGGCCACACGCCGGGTCACAGTGGTTATGTGCTGGACAGCAACGGAGAAACGCTGATCATTTCCGGCGACATCGTTCACATGGCGGTTTACCAGTTCGAAAAGCCGGAGTGGGGCATCGGTTTCGACATTGATGCCCAGAAGGCGGCCGAAACGCGCAGGAAATTCCTCGACCAGGCTGCAACCGACAAGGTTCTGTTTGCAGGCGCGCATGTCCCGTTCCCGGGCATGGGGCGCGTGGTCAAGGAAGGCGAGGGATATCGCTTTGTAGCCGCCGGCTGGCCATACGCCTATTGAGACTGAGGAACGATAGCCCGGGGGATTCTCCGGGCTATCGGATACCGAAACCGGAAAAGGGCAGGAAGCGCACCGGTTCGCCTCTTCTGATTGCCGTCACCTCTTCCGGGATTTCAATCAGCCCGTCGGCCTCCCGCAGTCCCGTGATCAGGCCGGACCCGTCGCGCATGAATTTGTGAACGACGGTCGCGCCGGTTTCGTCCGTTCCAAGATACCCGCGGTAAAATTCGCGGCGGTCCGGCTTTTTCGTCGGGACGTCGAAGGCCGCCGGTACCTCGAAGCCCTGCGGTTCGCAAAAGCCGCTTCCAGCCAGAAGACTGATCACCGGGCGTACGTAAAGCAGAAAACAGACCATAGCCGCGACAGGGTTGCCCGGAAGCCCCAGAAACGCGGAGGCGCCGATATTGCCGAACATCATCGGGCGACCGGGTTTGATCGCCAGTTGCCACATGTGGCGCTTGCCGAGCGTGTCCAGTGCCTTGAGGATGTGATCCTCATCGCCGCGGCTGGCTCCGCCGGTCGTCAGCACGACATCGCAACGGCTTGCCGCGTCCTTCAAGGTCACCTCGACCAGGGCCGCATCGTCCTTCAGGATGCCGAAGTCTTCGATTTCAACGGGAAGAGCCGCGCATAATCCGCGCAGCAGAAAGTGGTTGGAATCATAGACATCGCCGAGGTTCATGAGGTCACCGGGACGGCGAAGTTCGTCCCCCGTGGAAACCAGCCCCACCTTCAGCTTGCGGTACACGTCGATTCTGGCCCGTCCGGTTGAGGCGATCGCGGCCAGGTCTTGCGGACGCAGGCAATGTCCCGCACTCAACACGGCCGCACCTTCGGCGACATCTTCACCGGCCTTCCGGCAGTTGGCGCCTATCTTGAGACCCTGCGGCACAATGACGAAGTCATGGCCGTCCTGCTGGTGGGTTTCGCAGTCTTCCTGCATGGCCACGGTGTCGGCGCCGGGTGGCATGACGGCGCCGGTGAAGATCCGTGCCGCGGCCCAGGGAGCGAGTGCGATATCCGTTGCATGACCCGCCGCGATCCGTTGCTGCAGTCGGAAAAAGCCGCCGGTCGTCTCAAAGTCGGCGTGGCGGAAAGCGTAGCCGTCGACCGCCGAATTGTCCGCCAGCGGAACGTTGCGCGGTGCCGTGATGTCTTCCGCGAGAATGCGTTCCAGCGCGTCTGCCAGGGAGACTGTTTCCCGGCTTGCGACGGGTGACAGGCGGTCTTTCAGGATCGCCAGCGCCTCGTCGTGGCGCAGCCTGTCCTTGTCATGCAGAAAGCAGTCGTCAAGAAGTGTCTTGTCGGTCATGAGCCCGGTCCCTTCAGGTCCAGGTGGGCCTGAATGAAATCCGCCATCGCCGCGACGTCGTTCAGATCGAAGACCGGCAGTGTCTCCTCCGGCAAGCTGTGATCCGCCGCAACGGCCAGAATATTCGGATCTGACGCGGCGAGGGAACCGCGGTCGCTCGTCTCCTCGCGCCGGGTTTCGATCTTTGGATGGTTCTCGCGCTTGTATCCCTCGATCAGAATCAGGTCGCAGGGCGCAAGACGGCCGAGAATGGCCTCCAGGGGCGGTTCTTCCTCGCCTCTGAGTTCATGCATCAGGGCCCAACGGCGCCCCGAAACCAGTGCGACTTCGTTCGCGCCGGCGAGCCTGTGGCGGTAACTGTCCGCGCCGGGTTTGTCGATATCGAAATTGTGGTGGGCGTGCTTCACAGTCGAGACCTTGAAACCGCGTGAGGTGAATTCGCTGACCAGACGGGTCACGAGCTGGGTCTTGCCGGAATTCTTCCAGCCGGTAATGGCAAAGACGGGTGTATCGATCATGTGGTGCTGTGGCTCAGTGCTTCTCGGACCGTCGTCAGGTCTTCTGGTTTGTTGGCATTGAAAAACGGGTCCAGCCCGGTCTCCGGATCGATATCGAAGGAGACCTCCACACTGTCGTGACGGTCGACAAAGGCAAGCACCTTGCCGCTTTGCCCGGTGTTCAGCCAGTCATGGAGATCCTGGCGCAAGGAAACCGGCCAGAGGGCGAAAACCGGATGCAGCTTGGCGGAAGACGAGGCGAGGGCGATGACCGGTTCACTCAAGGGCACCGAGGCGCACATGCGCTTGACCAGGCCGACCGGGAAAAACGGCGTGTCTCCGGCAACCGACACGACATGCGTGATATCCGGCCGGTTTTCCGCGGCATAAGTCAGTCCCGCCAGAACACCGGCAAGGGGACCGGCATAGTCGCCCACCGGATCGGCAACGACGGGCAGTCCGAACCGGGCAAACCGCTGCGGGTCGCCATTGGCATTCAGGACGATGTCCGCAACCTGGTGCTTCAGCCGGTCGACGACCATGGCCAGCATGGTCGTGCCGCCCAGGTCCAGAAGGCTCTTGTCGCCGCCTCCCATCCGCCTCGACTGACCTCCCGCCAGGACACAGCCCAGCATACGGTCTTCGGTCAAACTTGCGCGCGTCGCACTCATGCCGCCGGCACACTCCCTTTGCGTTTCGCCTTTTCAGGTTCGTCGTCCACCTGACCCGGCTCGGTGTCGAACTCGATCCGCTCTTCTCCGGCCAGGGCGATGAAGCGCTTGCCGCGCGCACGGCCGATCAGCGTCAGACCGGCCTGGCGGGCAAGCTCAACGCCCCACGCAGTAAAGCCGGAGCGGGATACGAGAATGGGAATTCCCATCATCACCGTCTTGATGACCATTTCCGAGGTGAGGCGGCCGGTCGTATAGAAGATCTTGTCGTGCGCCGGAATATTGTTCAGCACCATCCAGCCGGCGATCTTGTCGACGGCATTGTGCCGGCCGACATCCTCCATGTAGACCAGCGCGCTGTTTTCCTGGCACAGCACGCAACCGTGAATCGCGCCGGCCTCCAGATATAGCGAGGGCGTCGTATTGATCGTCCTCGTCAGTTCATAGAGCCACGACGTCTTGAGTTTTCCGTCCTTGGGTAGGGCGATCGTTTCGAACCCCTCCATGACATCGCCGAAGACGGTACCCTGGGCGCAGCCGGATGTGCGCACCTTCTTCTTTAGCTTCTCCTCGAAGTTGGTCTCCCGCTCGGTGCGGACCACCACCACTTCCAGGTCGTCATCATAGTCGATACCGGTGATGACGTCGTCGTCCGCGAGCATGTGCTGGTTCTTCAGATACCCGACGGCCAGCAGGTCCGGGTGGTCGCCGATGGTCATCATCGTGACCACTTCCTGCGAATTCAGGTAGAGCGTCAGCGGTTTTTCGGTCACCACCCTGGTTTCGACCGTCTCCCCGTTCTGATCGATACCGGTCACCGACGTGGAAAGCCCTGGGGCAAGAGGATCCGGTTTCAGCAGATATGCGCCTGTCACGGCCGCGCGACTCCAATGGGTTCGTTTATAGACAGACTATGGGAGGCAGTTGGACCAGAGCAAGGTTTAACCGACGCATAACCGAGATTCTCCGTCCTGAAGCATCCACTGTCGGACGCGCACTCATTCTTGTGTCGCAGCGCGCGCGCTCGTGAGCGCCATGAAGGCGCCGCCCGCCAGAAGGCCCCAGAGCGCTCCGGATACGCCGAAAAAGCTGACGCCGGAGGCGGTCACCGCAAACGTGATGATGGCGCTGTCGCGGGTCTGTGCGGATCTTGTTGCCTCGCCGATGGAAAACGCAAAGGCACCTAGCAGCGCAAGTCCCGCGACCGCCTCGATGAGGATGGATGGAGTGGCTGCGGCCGCCCGGCGGACATGTGCGCTCCCTTTAAAGTGGCGCACACACTATCTGCGTCTCCGGCAGGGTGACTGTGGCAAAGAAGTCACAGTCATGGGCAAATATGCTGACGGATGGTCCGGAGGAAAGTCGGCCCGTGTCAGATCATCAGCATGTCGTTCGTCAGACGACCTTCTTGCAGTTCGGCTGCGAAATGGCCGAATGCCAGATAAGCTTCTTCCCGGGTCACTTCGCCCGGATGGTCCAGAAGCGGCCGCAGCACCGGGTGCTGCGAGGCGGCGACGCCATCGGTCAGGTCGCGGAAGAACATCAGTGAATTCGGGAACAGCCTGAAGTCCGCCGGTTCGTGAATGATGCCCTCGATCGCATGGAGGCGCGGATCGTTCATCACGCAATAGACGGAATCCAGAACCTGACCCGGCTGGCCTTCCAGAACCTGGATGACGTGCTGGTCGACCAGCAGCAACGCGCCGGTGACACCCGCCTTGCGGTTGATGCGGCGGATACGCAGGAGCGTATTGTCAATTTCATCGGGCAGGGGCAGGCGGAGTTTGCCCCATTCAATCTTGCTTCGATAGCAGGCGCGATACAGTTCCATAGCGGGTCCATCCTTATGCCGATCAAACCAGCGTGCGCCCCAAATCCTCACAATTGCTTAAAATTGAGGTCAAATTGAAAGAACAACCAACAGGGTTACGGGAAGGTTGCTTTGACCCTTGAAAAACTGTGCCTTCCCACTGTGTTGGCGCAGCGGGAAAACTGTGTAAAAGAGCGCAGGCTGACCTCCGCGCGGACAGGCGCTCAGCGGTCGGCCGCGAGCTTGAAATCCAGTCCCGCCCGGACCGCTGGCCATTCGTGCGGCAGAATCGAATAGACCGCCGTATCCCGGAGCGATCCGTCGGCAAGGCGTTGGTGAGATCGCAGGATTCCATCCAGCTTGGCGCCGAGGCGCTCGATCGCGGCACGGCTCTGGCGGTTCATGACGTGGGTGCGGAATTCTACCGCAATGCAATCAACCTCCTCGAAGGCGTGGGCCAGGAGCATGCGCTTGCATTCGGTGTTCACAAGTGTCCGCTGCACGGCCTTGCGGTACCAGGTCGAGCCGATTTCAACGCGTTTATTGGCCGCATCGATGTTCATGTAGGTGGTCATGCCGACGGCCTTGCCACTGGGTGTCAGCACGGCAAAGGCAAGCATGGAGCCTTGCTCCTGCAATCCGAGACGCCGGTCGATTTCCGCCGGAACCGTCTCGGGCTTCGGGACGGATGTATACCAGAGCTTCCAGAGGTCGCCCTCGGCCGCCGCTTCGGCAAGGTTTGCGGCATGCATCCGGGAGAGCGGGGCAAGTGTGGCGTGAGTGCCGGTCAGCGTGACGGGAAGCGGCCAGCTCATGGGGTCAGCTCCATTCGGTGGTGGGCAGGAGGTTAAAACGGGCGTTCCTCGCCCGTCCATTTGAAGAACCTGCCGGTGTCGGCGAGCGTCAGGTTTTCGGCAATTTTCAGAATGCCTGCAGCAACGTCAATGGGCGAGTTGTCCGCAGCCGGTCCGCCCATGTCGGTCTTCACCCAGCCCGGATCAATCAGCACAACGGGAATGCCTTCGGGCTCCAGAGCGGTTGCCAGTCCCTGCATGACCTTGTTCACCGCCGCTTTCGATGCTCGATAGGCGAGGGTGTCCGGCTTGCGGTAGCCCATCCAGGACATCTGGCTGGAAACCGTCACGATCCTGCCGGAGCCGGCGCGTCGCAGATGGGGCAGGAAAGCCTGCGAGACGGCAAGCGGTGCGAGCGTGTTCACCGCCAGGGTTTCCGCGAAGCCGTCGAAATCCATGTCGAGTGGCATCTGGCGGGCAGGCCCGATCACGCCTGCATTGTTGACCAGGAGGTCGATGCCGTCCGTCAACCCGGACGCGGCTTGCCGCACTGCCGGATGGTCCGTGACGTCGAAGACCAATGGCCGGTAGCCCTCACCGAGTTTGCCGGCTGTCTCCCGCGCGTCCCGTTCAGAGCGCACCGAACCATAGACCGTCCAACCCGTCGCGAGGGCCTGGCGCGCAAGTTCAAATCCAATCCCGCGATTCGCCGCGGTGATGAGGCAGGTCGGCATGAAACGTCCTGTGATTGTCCGCCAGCGTGCGAACTGATTGGCAATTCCTGCAAGAGTAAATCTTGCGCGGCCCGGTGCAACCCAAACATTGTTCCTGTCCGCAAACGGGAACAATCGTCTTTCTCGGGGGCGGAGGTATGCGGTGCAAAGGGCCTGTAGCGGCGGAGCCTTCCATCATGGCCGGCGGCAACTGGTTGACATACCGGGCGCGATTTTCCACCTAACCTGCATATCGGCGGTTCGGCCGTTCCGTCTTCTGTCAAATAGTGGGCTTGTGTCTGAACATGTTCAGATTAAGACTGCGGCCGGCCACTGCAGCATTTTGACAGATTGTCTTAGGGTCGGTGCCTCTTACATTCCGGAACATGGGCGCGAACCCAATCCGGCGCGTTGAGCGGGTGCCGGCAATCAACGGGAAGCATTATGAACGACACCATCAAATCCGCGGTTATGGAAAGCCTCAAGCAGATCAAGGGGCCGGACCTGGAAGGCGATATCGTCTCCTTGGGTCTGGTTTCGGATGTCTTTGTGTCCGACGGCCGTGTGGCGTTCTCCATTACCGTTCCCGCCGAACGGGCACAGGAGCTTGAACCCTTGCGCCAGGCGGCGGAAAAGGTGGTGCGGCAGGTCGAGGGCGTCGAAACCGCGATGGTCGCCCTGACGGCGGAACGCACGCCGGGCGCCGCACGCGCGGCCGCCCCGAAACCGGCCCCCCGCCAGCCGCAGCCTCAGCGCGCCGCGGAGGAAACGGCGCCTGCAAAACCCGGTGTGCCGGGCATCAAACACATCATCGCCGTCGCTTCGGGCAAAGGCGGCGTCGGCAAGTCAACCACCACCGCGAACCTGGCGCTTGGCCTGGCTGCCCACGGCCTTAAGGTCGGTGTGCTGGATGCCGATATCTACGGTCCCTCGGTGCCGCGCCTGTTCAACGTCTCCGGCCGCCCGGAGCCTTTGTCCGGCAGGGTTCTGAAGCCGCTGGAAGGCTACGGCGTCAAGGTGATGTCGATGGGCTTCATGGTCGAAGAGGAAACCCCGATGATCTGGCGCGGCCCGATGGTTATCTCGGCCCTGACCCAGATGCTGCGCGAAGTCGCCTGGGGCGAGCTCGATGTCCTCGTGGTGGACATGCCCCCGGGAACCGGCGACGCCCAGTTGACTATGGCACAGCAGGTGCCGCTCGCCGGGGCGGTGATCGTGTCCACGCCTCAGGACCTGGCACTTATCGACGCGCGCAAGGGGCTCAACATGTTCAAGCGGGTCGATGTGCCGGTGCTCGGGATCGTCGAGAACATGAGCTACTTCCTGTGCCCCGACTGCGGCGGGCGGCACGACATCTTCGGGCATGGCGGTGCGCGTGCGGAGGCGGAACGTCTCGGCGTGCCGTTCCTTGGCGAGATCCCGCTGACGATGAAGATCCGTGAGACCTCCGACGCGGGCACCCCGGTCGTGGTTTCTGATCCGGAAGGGGCGATCGCCGGCGTCTACAAGGACATCGCCGCAAAAGTCTACGCAGGCATTGAAAAAGCGGCAGCGTCGAGCGAACGGGTTGCGCCGAAGATTGTCTTCGACTGAGCGTTCCTGAATCCCGTTAGGCAACGAACATACACTTTTGGCTTCTAAGTCAGACTTATAGATTGCCGCAAGGGAACTGGAATCATGCTGGAAAGTCATGCGTGAAAAGCTTGAGATATCTGCGCTTTGTCTTTTTCACGGCCGGATCACGCAGGGCAGGTACCTTTGGAACAACAACACCGGTGTCCGGTGTTTTTTAAATAAACCAAAGGTTCCCCCAAGGGCATGACAGCCGGACACTCGCAATCCACCGGCATCCAGAAAAAGCCGTCCATTGCGGTCCTGATCGCGATTTCCGCGATCAGTCCGCTGGCCATGCAGATCTACCTGCCTTCGCTGGCCGGGATGATGGTTGTCTTTTCGGCAACCGCCGGCGAGATCCAGCTTTCCATGTCCGCCTTCTTTGTCGCCATAGCAGTCTCTCAACTCTTCTGGGGGCCGTTATCGGACCAGTTTGGACGTCGGCCGGTGATCATCGTCGGAATGGCGCTGTTCGTGATCGGCAGCCTGTTGTGCCTGGTGGCACCGACGATCGAAGCCCTGATTGCTGCGCGTGTCATCCAGGCGGCGGGCGGCTGTACCGGGGTCGTGATCGGACGTGCGATCGTCAGGGACCTTCATGGCCCCTCGCAGGCTGCAAGCATGATCGGTTTCGTCACCATGGGAATGGCCGTCATGCCGACGATCGCACCCGCCATGGGCGGCGTTCTGGATCAGTTCTACGGCTGGCAGGGCGGCTTCGTTCTCATGCTGATCTTCGGTGTCGGTGTCCTGTGGGCGAGCATTCGCCACCTGCCCGAAACCCATACTGAACGCAGTTCCGTGGGCGCAAGGCAGGTCCTGAGATCCTACATGGCGCTGTTCAGCCAGCCGCTATACTGGAGCTACGCGCTGACGGCCGCTTTCTCCGCGCTCGCCTATTTCGCCTATCTCGGCGGAGCGCCGTTCATCGCTGCGGAACTGCTGTCGTTGAGTGCTGCCGAGATGGGGTTCTTTTTCATGTTTGTTGCCCTCGGCTACATCGCCGGAAATTTCCTCTCCGGCAAATTCGCCGAACGGATCGGCATGTTCCCGATGATCCTGGCCGGAACGCTGACAGGTGTCTGCGCCGTCTCGCTCCTTGCAGGTTCTGCCTCACTCGGGCTTCTCACGCCCCTGGGCCTTTTCCTGCCGATGTTCGTGCTCGGTCTCGGCAACGGCATCTGCCTGCCAAGCGCCCTGGCCGGGGCGGTCAGTGTCCGGCCCGACTTGGCGGGGGCGGCCTCCGGCCTGACGGCATCCCTTCAGGTTGGAACCGGTGCGCTGGCGGGAACGGCGGTCGCCTGGCTGTACGCCGACAGCTTTCTGGCAGGATCGCCCTGGGGCATGATCCTGATCATGGCCATGGGAATGAGCCTCAGCCTGCTGGCGGCTCTCTCGATCAGGCGTGTTTCGGGAAGCGAAGAGGCCGTCCCGGCCGAGTAGGGCTCGTCTGCCTGAGGAGGGCCAGGTGCTTGCCCATCGATCCGCGGTCGGCCGCGGACCGGCGGTGCATTCGGCGCAAGGCTTCTGCCGGATCAGCCGCCCGTTACGCTCATATGCCGCGACACGGCAGGCTGCTTTGTATTGCGGTCGATGACGAAATCGTGGCCCTTCGGCTTGCGGCCGATGGCTTCATCGATGGCGCTGTTGAGCAGGTCGTTGCCCTCCGAGGCGCGAAGCGGGGCGCGCAGGTCGGCCATGTCGTTCTGTCCAAGGCACATGTAGAGTTGGCCGGTGCAGGTGACGCGCACCCGGTTGCAGCTTTCGCAGAAGTTATGGGTCAGCGGCGTGATGAGGCCGAGCCGCCCGCCTGTCTCTTCAACTTCGACATAGCGCGCCGGACCACCCGTCTTGTAGGGAATATCCGTGAGCGTGAACTCTTCCGCCAGTCGGCTACGCACCGTGGAAAGCGGCAGATACTGGTCCGTGCGGTCGCCGTCGATTTCACCGAGCGGCATGGTCTCGATCAGCGTCAGATCGTAGCCATGCTCGTGGCACCACCGCAGCATCGAGACGATCTCGTGCTCGTTGACATCTTTCAGTGCGACCATGTTGATCTTGATCTGAAGGCCGGCTTCCGTGGCGGCGCGGATGCCGTCCATCACCTTGCCAAGATCACCCCAACGGGTGACGGCCTTGAATTTCTGCGGGTCGAGCGTGTCGATCGAGACGTTGATCCGCCGCACACCGTAGTCGTAAAGCTCTCCGGCAAAGCGGGAGAGCTGCGAGCCGTTGGTGGTCAGTGTCAACTCTTCGAGAGCACCGCTGTCGAGGTGCCGTCCGAGGCTGCGGATCAGGCTCATGATGTTCTTGCGCACCAGCGGCTCCCCGCCCGTCAGACGCAGCTTTCGAACGCCCTTTTCAACAAAGGCGGTGCACAGCCGGTCTAGCTCTTCCAGGCTCAGGATCTCGCGTTTGGGCAAGAAGGTCATGTCCTCCGCCATGCAGTAGACACAGCGGAAATCGCAGCGGTCCGTTACGGAGACACGCAAATAGGTGACTGCGCGTCCGAATGGGTCGATCATCGGGGCAGGGGAAGCTGATGCGTCGGATACAGCCGTTGCTGGCACCAAAATCTTGCCGTCTGTCACGAACCACTCTCCCTTGCTTTCTTGGTATTCTGATCATATGGCGCCTGAATGGGCAATATCAAATGGTGACTGACCGGTTATGTCGGATTATCGCCTGGTGCCTCTCGTCCAGGTAAACTTGTCAGTGTATTTTTGTCAATGCCCGCGGCTTCGGCGCTGTCTGCGTCATTGCGCGCACCCCGGGAGCCTGATCAAATCGCCGAACCTGACCTATTTTCCCTGTGGCGACAATAAAGGGACAACATGACGACACTTGTCTGGTTTCGCCAGGATCTGCGTACCGGCGACAATCCCGCATTCCATCAAGCGGCGATGCAGGGGCCGGTTCTCCCGGTCTTCATACTGGAGGACCCTTCCCAGTCCGGCGAGACCCATCCGCTTGGGCGAGCCAGCCGATGGTGGCTCCACCACAGCCTTGCCGCCCTCAAGGCTGCCGTGCCGGGGCTGGTTCTCCTTCGCGGCAGCGCACGCCATCTGATCCCGCATCTTGCAGCGAAAATCGGGGCAAAAGCCGTCTTCTGGAACCGCTGCTACGAACCCCATGCCATAGAGCGCGATAGTGACATCAAGAGCGCGCTCACGTCGAGCGGGGTTAATGCAAGGAGCTTCAAGGCCTCCTTGCTCCATGAGCCCTGGGAACTGCAAACCGGATCGGGTGGTCCCTACAAGGTCTATTCGCCGTTCTGGAAGGCCGCTCGTCAGCGGGAAGTCGCAGCGCCGCTGCCCGCACCCGGCAACGTGGAGATCCAAGCCTATGACCACGGCAAGGTCCTGGATGATCTGGGGCTGTTGCCGAAACGGCCG
This sequence comes from Roseibium salinum, assembly GCF_026240905.1. Lineage (NCBI taxonomy): Bacteria > Pseudomonadati > Pseudomonadota > Alphaproteobacteria > Hyphomicrobiales > Stappiaceae > Roseibium > Roseibium salinum. The sequence goes on along the minus strand of NZ_JAPEVI010000003.1, from coordinate 1,524,703 downwards.
AATTGGGCCGGCGGATGGGAACGTATATGGCAGCCGGGCGAGGAGGGCGCGCGCAAGCGGTTGCACACTTTCCTCGATGAGGGCCTTGATGGCTATTCCTCGTTGCGCGACCGGCCGGATCTGGCGAACGTGTCGCGGCTGTCACCCCACCTGCATTTTGGCGAGATTTCGCCGCGGCAGGTCTGGCACGAAGTCTGTGAGCGCATGGCCGCAGAGGTCAGGCTCGCGGACGATGGCACGAAACTTCTCGCAGAAATTGCCTGGCGGGAATTCTCCCAGCATCTGCTTTACGATTTCCCGAAACTGCCTGAGGACAACTGGCGCCCGGCCTTCGATGCGTATCCCTGGCGCGAAAGCACGGAGGACCTGGCCCGCTGGCAACAGGGACAGACCGGCTATCCGATGGTCGATGCCGGCATGCGTGAACTCTGGCAGACCGGGTACATGCACAACAGGGTGCGTATGATCACGGCGAGTTTTCTGGTCAAGCACCTTCGCCTGCACTGGCGTCACGGCGAGGCCTGGTTCCGCGACACGCTTGTCGATGCCGATCTCGCCAACAATTCCGCCAACTGGCAATGGGTCGCCGGATCCGGCGCCGACGCGGCGCCGTATTTCCGCATATTCAGCCCGATCACCCAGGGCCGGAAGTTCGACCCCGAGGGTCACTATATACGCCGCTGGGTGCCCGAATTGAGAGACTTGGGCACGGCGCACCTGTTTGCGCCGTTCGAAGCACCGCAGGACGCGTTGCAGCAGGCGGGCGTCGAATTGGACAGAAACTATCCTTTGCCGATGGTCGATCATGCGAAGGCACGCCAGGCCGCGCTTGATGGTTATGAGGCCGTGAAACGGGCGGGACAAAACGCGGCTTGACGGAAGGCTCCGTGCCGCTATCGTCCGCGCCAGACAGCTGATTGCTCAGCCAAAAGGATCCGCACATGAGCGAACAATCCGGCCACTGGCCGACGGAATTGCGTGTCTCTGAAGACAAGAGGACGCTCACGATCGCGTTCGACAACGGCGAACGGCATGAATTGTCGGCCGAATATCTGCGCGTCTGCTCGCCGTCGGCGGAAGTGAAGGGGCACAATCCCTCGCAAAAACAAACGGTTCCGGGAAAGCGTAACGTCGGGATCATGAAGATCGAACCGGTGGGCAACTACGCCGTCCGGATCCATTTCGACGACATGCACAATTCCGGTATCTTCACATGGTCCTACTTTCTGGACCTTGGCCGGGACAGGGAAAAGCACTGGGGCGGATATCTGAAGGAGCTTGGGGAAAAAGGCCTGAGCCGGTAGCCCGATCCCTGCAGCCGGAAACGAAAAGCCGGGCACAATGGCCCGGCTTGCGGCAGATTTCCGACGATGTGCGCTTACCGTTTGACAACAACCGTAGCGCCGACCGAAACGTTCTCGTAAAGATGGATCACGTCTTCGTTGGCAAGGCGGATGCACCCGGAGGAAACGGCCGATCCGATCGTCCATGGCTGATTGGTGCCGTGAATGCGATAAAGCGTCGAGCCGATGTAGAGCGCACGGGCGCCAAGCGGGTTGTTCGGGCCGCCCGGCATATGAGCCGGCAGGATGCGTCCCTGAGCGCGTTCGCGGGCGCGCATTTGCGGCGGCGGGGTCCAGCCCGGCCACTCGGCCTTGCGTGTGATCCGGTGAGTGCCTGCCCACTGGAATCCCTCTTTGCCGACGCCGACGCCATATTTCATGGCCTTGCCGCCCGGCAGTACGTGATAGAGACGGCGCTCGGTCGTATCGATGATGATCGTGCCCGGTTTGTAGTTGCCGTCATACCTGATACGCTGGCGCTTGACCGGCGACGGTCCGCCCGGGTGGTACTTCGGTGTTACCCAGGTGTTGGTGCTGTGGTCGAAAAAGCCATAGCGCGGTGCAGCCTGCGCGGTGAGCGCGAAGGCACCCACAATCACTGCAATCATAACAAATAAAAGTCTGTTCATTCAGATCCCCCATCAGCGCCGGACAAATGCCACGAAAGTGCTTAGTCACAGAAGGTAACGGTACGAAAACGTTCTTGCTTACCGGTTAATAATCGTGGCCCAAAATGGATGCAAAAGAAATCTCACATTGCCGTGAGCCTGCCGGACTTCGCGCATTTGTGTGCTGATATTGCAACGGAGGTTTCTCGATCTTGCATATTCAGGGCATCTTTTCTGTCATAAATGCCAATAATATTGACCAGGACGGGTTCCCGCGCGTCCCGCGACCGGTCCGGACGGGCAGACGGCGTCCACGGCTCGGGCGGCAGAGCGTGATTTCCCGACGAATCGGATCCCGCAACCCGAGCAAATTCTCCGCCCCCCAGAGAAGCAGCGTTACCCGAGGTTCAGTTCCTTGAAGAAATCGTTGCCCTTGTCGTCGATGACGATAAAGGCCGGGAAGTTCTCGACTTCGATTTTCCACACCGCTTCCATGCCGAGTTCCTCGTATTCGACCACTTCCACTCTCTTGATGCAGTCCTGGGCGAGGCGCGCGGCCGGTCCGCCGATGGAGCCCAGATAGAAGCCGCCATGGGCCTGGCAGGCGCGGCGGACCTGGGCGGAGCGGTTGCCCTTGGCAAGCGTCACCATCGAGCCGCCCGCAGCCTGGAACTGGTCGACATAGGCATCCATCCGGCCTGCCGTGGTCGGACCGAACGAGCCCGACGGCATGCCTTCCGGTGTCTTGGCAGGGCCGGCGTAATAGATCGGGTGGTTCTTGAAATAGTCGGGCAACGGCTCGCCGCTTTCCAGCCGGTCGCGCAGTTTGGAATGCGCCAGGTCGCGTGCCACGATCAGCGGACCGCTCAGCGACAGGCGGGTCTTGATCGGGTGCCTGGAAAGCTCGGCCAGAATTTCCGGCATCGGCCGGGTCAGGTCGATCTTCACCACGTTGTCGGACAGGTGATCGTCGGTAACTTCCGGCAGATATTTCTCCGGATGCATTTCCAGCTGTTCCAGGAAGATGCCGTCCTTGGTGATCTTGCCGACCGCCTGGCGGTCTGCGGAGCAGGAAACGGCAAGACCGATCGGCAGGGAAGCCCCATGGCGCGGCAGGCGGATGACGCGCACGTCGTGGCAGAAATACTTGCCGCCGAACTGCGCGCCGACGCCGGTCGCCTGGGTCAGCTTGTGGATCTCTTCTTCCATCGCCAGGTCGCGGAAGGCGTGGCCAAGCTCGGAACCGGCGGTCGGAAGTCCGTCGAGATAACGCGCGGAGGCGAGCTTCGCCGTCTTCAGGTTCATCTCGGCGGAGGTGCCGCCAATGACGATCGCCAGGTGATAGGGCGGGCAGGCGGCCGTGCCGAGCGTCAGGATCTTTTCTTTCAGGAATTCGATCATCCGGTCGTGGGTCAGGAGGGACGGCGTTCCCTGAAACAGGAAGGTCTTGTTGGCGGAACCGCCACCCTTGGCCATGAACAGGAACTTGTAGGCGTCTTCTCCGTCCGCATAGAGCTCGATCTGCGCGGGCATGTTGTTCTTGGTGTTCTGCTCCTCGAACATGGAAATCGGCGCAAGCTGGGAATAGCGCAGGTTCTTCTTGAAATAGGCATCGCGCGCGCCTTCTCCGAGGGCGGCTTCGTCGGAGCCGTCGGTCCAGATCCGGCGCCCCTTCTTGCCCATGATGATCGCCGTGCCGGTGTCCTGGCACATGGGCAGCACGCCATGGGCGGCGATATTGGCGTTTTTCAGCAGATCGAAGGCGACGAACTTGTCGTTTTCGGTGGCTTCCGGATCTTCGAGAATTCTCCTGAGCTGTTCCAGATGACCGGGACGCAGGAAGTGATTGATGTCCTTGAAGGCTTCCTCTGCGAGCAGGCGCAGCCCCTCCCGCTCGACAATCAGGACCTCTTCGCCGTTGAACTCGGCGGTCCTGACATGGTCGGAGGACAGCTTGCGGTAAGGTGTCTGATCCGCGCCTTGCGGGAAAAGCGCACCGTGCTGATAGACGGGGGGCGTGAGCGGAGCGTTCATGAGACGGCTTTCCTGATCTGGCTGCCAACCGGTCTGCCGGCGGCGCTGGAACAATGAGTGGTGTTCTCATACGGCAAAAAGGCCGCGGACGCCAAGTGCCGCGGCCTGATCAAATGGTCTCAGGGAGAGATGCTGCGCGATTAACGGGTCGCGGTCAGGTTGAGGGTCACGGTGACGACGTCGCCGACCGTATCCGTGCCGACGCCGCTGCCGAGCTTGTAATCGAGACGGTTGACGGTCGCCGTTCCCTTCGCGGTGGCGGTATCTCCGTCGATATCAAGCGTGAAATCCAGCTCGACCGGCTGGGAAATGCCCTTAATGGTCAACGTACCGTCCGCCCGGTAGCTCTTGCCTTCGACAAGGGCCACGTTTTCGGACTTGAATTCGGCGGACGGGAATGCGCCGGCATCGAACCAGTCCTTGCCGGGCAGTGTTCCGTCGAATTGCGGGTTTCCGGTCGCGGCACTCATCGGCTGGATTTCCGCGGAGATACGCGCTGTTTCCGGAGCCTGCGGGTCAAAGTCGATCGTGGCGTCCCATGTGCTGAAAACACCTTCGACCGTGCCGTCGCCCTGCGTGACCTCAAAACCGAGCGTGCTTTTCTCCGGATCAACAGTCCATGTATCGGAATATGCCGGAGACGCGGTTGCCGCAGCGGACAGAACCATCAAAGCATACGATAGATTTTTCAAGTTCATGTGAAGGAATCCTAATGTTATGTCTCAGACGTCTGCCTTGGCCGGACCGGTGGAGACAATGCGCATCAGCGTGTTGTCCCGGGCGATGAAGTGGTGCTTGAGTGCGGCTGCGACATGCACGGTGATCAGGCCGATCAGCAGGAACGCGCCGTATTCGTGCAGCAGCCTGAAAAAGCTCTCCGCCTGCTCCTGGCTGCCGAGTGCGGGAGGAACCGGCAGATGCGGCACCGGCAGGACGTTGAAGAGGATCGTCGGAATGCCCCAGGGCGAGGCGGACACCATGAACCATCCAGTGACCGGTATGGCGAAGATCAGCACATAAAGGCCGATGTGCCCGAGATGTGCGGCGGTCTTCTCCAGAGGATGCATGTTTTCCGGCAGTCTGGGCGCGGGATTCGTCAGCCGCCAGACCAGGCGGAGCACAGCCAGCGTCAGGACGACAAAGCCGATGGACTTGTGCAGTTGATAGAGCTGGAATGTCGCCTGATCTGTCTGCGGCAGCCCGCTCATGTAAAGGCCGAGTGCGAGCATGCCGATGATCAGCAGCGCCATTGTCCAGTGAAAGACGATGGCGATGCGCCCATAACCTGATGGCGTGTTACGCAGCATGGCAATTCTCCGGAAAAGGGAGACCGGCCGCTGCCGGTCTCTTCTGGCATGAAACTCAGTTGGTCGCGTCGGATTTCAGCGCTTCGGCGTGGAAGGTTACGGTCACTTCATCGCCGACATAGGGCACATACATGTCCATACCGAAGTCGGAACGTTTCAGCACCGTCGAAACCGCAAATCCGGCGGCTTCTTTCTTGGCCATCGGGTGTTCGCCGAAAGTGGTGACGTCGACGGTGAGCGTAACCGGCTTGGTGATGTCCTTGATGGTCAGGTCGCCGGTAACTTCCAGCTGGTTTTCGCCGGTCTTTTCGACCTTGGTGCTCGTGAATGCGGCCGTCGGATATTTTTCCGCATCGAAGAAGTCAGCGCTGAGAAAATGCTTGTTCCGCTCGGCGAAAAACGTGTCGAGGCTCGTCACGTCGATCGTGAATTCGATGGAGGAATTGGCAGGAGTTTCCTTGTCGATCAACAGGACGCCGTCCCAATTGCCGAAACGGCCTTCGGTCGTGGAAAAGCCGAGATGGTCGTAGGAGAAGGACAGGTTGGCGTGGGACTTGTCGAAATCGAACGCAACCGGTTCGGCGACGGCGGCGCCCGCCAGCATGGAAAGTGCAAGCGCTGAAGCTGCAATACGGATCATGGTCAAACCTCATAGTGTGTATCGGGAGCGTTCTCTCATGAACGCTGCCGCCCCTACATAGGTGGAAAAATTCGGAGCGCCATTTGACTGTCTGTTCCTGCCCACTGAACAATGCATAGGACAAGCGGTGAACTGTGTATGAGCGGGCTATGGTATAAACCTCAAGGGAAGGCTGCCCCGCGCGCGCAGAAAGGGATGGTGCCGACTCGCGACCCTCCGCCCCGGTGTAGCGCTCATGGCCGACCATTCTAAGGTTGATTGATTCGTTAACTATTTGAGATATCGAAACATTTTGCCTGTCATCATTCCATCAACAGAATCGGTCACCTGTTTGACAAACCTCGTCCAATGGCGCTCACTATCAGCGCGAAGTGTCCCGGGCGCCAAGCTTGAGGGCAGAGGAGAATAAGCATGAGACATGCGGTCATTGTTTGTCATCGGGGAGCCTGTCTCTCAGCGCCGGAGAACACCCTGGCCTCCCTTGCCGGCGCCATCGATATGGGCGCTGAAGTCGTTGAATTCGATGTGCGGCCCTCCAGGGACGGCGTCCTTTACGTGATGCATGATGCCACCGTGGATCGGACGACGGATGGAACGGGCCGGTTTGCCGACATGACGTCGGATGAAATTGATACGCTCGATGCCGGCTCTTGGTTCAGTCCGGAATTTGCCGGTGAGCGGGTTCCCCGCCTGAACACGTTTCTGGACGCCTGCCGGGGGCGGATCGTGGCCTATGCCGAAATCAAGGAAGGCGATCCGGCGGAAGTACGTGACTTGCTGGCCGTCCGGGGCATGCTGAAAGAGGCCTGGACCTTTTCGTTCGACCAGGCGATCCGCGCGGCAACACGGGCCAAGGTCCCCGATTTCCGGCGGATGGTTCTTTTTGAACATGTCGGTTCCGTCGCCCGCGCAGTGGCCCATGAAGCCCGGATTATCGAGTTCAACGAGCACAATCTGACTGAAGAGCTCGCAGCCGAGGCAAGACAAGCGGGACTGATCACTCAGATGTTTTATGCGGGCGACGACCGGTCGGTGTTCGAAAGGGCTGTCCGCAGCGGCATCGAACAGATGAATATCGATCATGTCGAGACGTTTCGCGCCGTGGAGCGAGAACTGGCAACCCCCACCTGACCGCACTGTCCGACGATGGCAACGGCGCCGTTCGGATGCCGCACCGTCCGCGGAAACACAGGCGCGATACTACCAGCTACCAAATACTTTCGGCCATGCGGCAAGGCAGTTCGAAGGTCGCCGGCTGCCTTCGTTGAAATAGTCTATTGATCTTTGAGACAACTTTAGGTGTTTGGAGCAAGCGTAAAGTTGTATCCAGATTAGTCGTTTGTTTTCACTTTAAGTTAAGCGGCATCCCGTAGCGTTCATCGCCAAGCAATAGAACAGGTAGTATCGCGATGACTGTGCTTGTAAGTGGCCGCAGCCAAAAGTTGTTAACGGAGTTTGCGGATCCAGGAAAGTTGAACTTGTTCGCTGGAAGGCTCGCCAGATGCCTTTCCGTGCTCATTCTTGTTTCCCTTGTTCTTGGCCCGTCTTTCGCCGGCGCCGAAGAATGGGTGGTCAAGCGGGTCTCGGGCATCGCCTATTTCGTTGCGCCCGGCGTCGAAGCCTACCGTGTCGAGAAGGGCATGGTCTTTGAAAAAGGCTTCACGATGGGAACGCGGCCCGGTGCCAGGGCCCTGATCGCACGCGGCGACGAAACCATTGCTGTCGGACCGAACACCACATTCGCAATCTCGAAACGCCTCAGCCGCGGAACGAGAACGACGCTCCTGCAGCGCAAGGGCACGATAGAAGTGGACGTGGAAAAGCGGCAGCGCCCGCATTTTACCGTCGAAACCCCGTTTTTCGCGGCCGTGGTCAAGGGAACCCGGTTTGAAGTCCGGGTTCGCGAAAAACAGGCGCGTGTCTCCGTCGAACGCGGCGTGGTCGCGGTGGAGGACTTTGCTTCCGGCGACAGGACGGAACTGGGTGCGGGGCAGAGCGCATCGAGCGCTCCGGCGCGAAAGGTCGGCCTGTCGGTTGCCGGCAAAACCAAACCGGTGGTCAGTCCCGGCGCGAAGCGTGCTCCCGCTTTCGAAACGCCCGCAGTGAAGAATGTCCCGGCCCATTCGGGGGCCGCGAACGCTCAAGCGGACGGTCCCTCCGGCAACGTCGGGGCAAGCCATGCCGGGTCCGCAAGCAGCGCCAGCAAAGCAGGAAACGCCGCCAATTCGGGAGCTGGCGGAAATGCCAACGCTGGCGGCAGTAGCAACTCCGGTGGCAACGGCGCTTCCGGCGGCAGCGGCGGCTCCGCTGGCAGCGGCAGCGACAATTCCGGTAGCAGCGGCAACGCCGGTAGCAACGGAAAGAACAGGTGATGGCGTGGGAAGCGCTTCGAGAGGGCCGTCCTGGCGGTGATCCGCGTCCCCTGATGTGCCGCATCGGACGGTAGCCGTGTTGCACTGGCAGGCAGGAACAACAAAGCGCATTCTCGACGCCTGTCTGGCCGCATTCGCCGTGATTGCGGCCGTCGCCGTTTTATATATGGCCGGAGCCGTCACCGTGCTCGACCGGTTCTTGTGGGAAACCCGTTTCGGTCTGGATCATCGGCCTGTTTCGGGAAATATCGTCCTGGTCGATATCGATGCCAGGAGCCTGGATGAACTTGGTGTATGGCCGCTGCCCCGCAGGCTCTTCGCGGATCTGACCGATCGCCTGGCCGCCGAAGGGGCGCAGGACATTGTCTTCGACGTCGACTTCAGTTCCGCCTCAAACCCGGAAGACGACGCACTCCTGGCCGATGCCATTGAGCGGGCGGGCAACGTCAGCCTCGCCGTTTTCCGTCAGCCAGCTTCCTCGGCCGGCACGGCAGGCGAAATCGTCAACCGGCCGCTGGACAGGTTCCTGGATGCAGCCTGGCCGGTTGTCGTCATGGTGCCCGTGGAGAGCGACAGCCGCGTCTGGCGAAATCTCTATGGCTACCCGATCGACGGCAGTCCCGAGATTTCCGCCGCGGCCTTGCTGGGAGGGCATACCGGGAAGGCGACCGGCGCCTTTGGTCTGGACTACGGCATCGCGATCGACCGGATGCAACGCGTTTCCCTCGTAGATGTTCTGGGTGGAACAGTCACACCCGACAGTTTCCGCGGCAAGAAAGTCATCATCGGCGCCAGCGCACAGGAACTCAGGGACGTGTTCCCCGTGCCCGTCCACGGTTTCCTGCCCGGCAGCGTTATCCAGGCACTCGGAGCGGAAAGCATTGCTCAAGGCCGGGCGATGGTGGTTGACGGGGAGGCGATCGCCGTCCTGACAGCCCTGGCCATCTTCTTCGTGCTGCTGATGACGAGGATGGAGGGGTGGCTCGTCAAGGTTCTGATCCTGATGCTGACGGCCTGTGCGTTCGAGATTGTCGCTTTCGGGGTTCAGACGTCGGCGCCCATTCTGGTCGCCACCGCAAGCGGCCATTTCGTGCTGCTGTTTGCCGCTGCAAGCATCGTGATCAGGGAACTGGGCTTTCTCAAGTTCCTGTCTTACCTCGCTACCGTTAGCCGGCGAAACAGCGAACGTATGCTTGGCCTGGTGTTCGATGAGAGTTTCGACGCCATCGTCGTGCTTGGCGGCGATGGACGGATAACCGCCGCAAGCCGGGCTGCTCGCTCGCTCTTTGCCAGTGAAGCGCTGGTTGGAATGATGGCAGAGACGGTCCTGCCGAAGGATCTGGTCGAGGAGACACTGGCGGTTCTCGACGCCCGGCAGGACCGGAAACCCGTTCCAAAAGTCCTGATCGTTCCATTGGAGAGCGGCAAACGCCAGGTCATCGAATATGTCGTCACCAGGTCGGAGAAAACGATTGTGCGGGCAAACAGGCGTCAGGACGTCAAGACGCAATCGCTTGCCTGCCTGACCTGCCGCGATGTTACCGAAGAACGCGAATCCGCCGAGAGGCTGGAATACCTTGCCCGTTTCGATCCGATTACGGGCCTGCTGAACCGGAGCGGCTTCGAACAGGAGTTGCAGCGGCAGACCCGGACCGCCGGGCGCATGGGCGAGAGCCTGTGCCTGATCCAGTTCGCGATCGCCAATCTGGATCAGATCATCGCTTCCCTTGGATTTTCCTACGGGGACACGCTTCGCCAGGCGGTCGCCTCACGCCTGAAGAGCCATCTTGCACAGGAGGCGGTCTGGTCCGCTATCTCCGTCGATGTGTTTGCCGGCGTCTTCGTGTGCGGTCCGGACGGCGATGAGGGGCTGCAGATGATCGAGGCCCTTCGGGATGTCATCTGCGAAGACTATACCATCGATGGCGCGAGGATCTCCGTTCAGCTCAAGTTCGGTTACCAGCTTGCGGACGGACAGACCCCGCCGGACATCCTTCTCAAGAATTCCGGCAATGCGCTGGCAAGGGCGCGCCGCGACTTGCAGGTGTCCGTCGTCGCGTTCCGCCAGGAACTGGAAGACGCTCTCGAGCGGCGGCGCACCCTGGAGACGGAGCTTTTCAAGGCGATCGTCCGCGACGAGTTGCGCATGGAGTACCAGCCTCTGGTGAACCTCGCGGATCGGTCCGTCTTCGGCGCTGAGGCGCTGCTCAGGTGGAACCACCGGCAACTCGGGCCGATTTCGCCCGCAGAATTCATACCGATTGCAGAGGAAAACGGCTATATCGTCGACCTTGGCGCCTGGGCCATGAACCGGGCGATGAAGGAGGCTCTCACCTGGAGCAACCCTCTTAAGCTGTCGATCAATATTTCCGCTATCCAGATCAGCCGGGGAAATCTTGTCACGACGGTCGCCGAGGCTCTGGAGCGGACCGGTTTTCCCGCACAAAGGCTCGATCTGGAGATCACCGAATCCTTGTTCATCGACGAGAGCCTGGATCTGAAATCCTGCATGGAAGAGCTGAAAGCGCTTGGCTGCAGTTTTTCACTGGATGACTTCGGCACCGGCTATTCCTCGCTCGGCTATATCCCGAAATATCCGTTTTCGAAGATCAAGCTGGACCGGTCCTTCGTCCGTCGCTCGATTGAGGCAAAGCAGGACGTTGCCGTGATCGAAGCGGTGCTTCATCTCGCCAGGGGCTTTGGCATGTCCGTGGTGGTCGAGGGGATCGAAACGCCGGACCAGGCAGCCAAACTGCTGGAACTGGGCTGTCCCTGCGGCCAGGGATATCTGTTCGGCCGGCCCATGGGCTCGGCCGAATTCTCTTCTCAGCTGCTCAAGGCGGCGTAACGGCTGTTGCCATACCACAGGCCTGGTCCCGTCCGGTACACCGGGAACGTTGCCTGTTCGCCAGACCGTTAAAGTCCCAGGCCACCGATACAGTTGTATTTCACGTTCAGATAGTCGTCGAAGCCGTATTTGGAACCTTCGTTGCCGATGCCGCTTTCCTTGAAACCGCCAAAGGGGGCGACTTCGGTGGTGATCACGCCTTCATTGACCCCGACAAGGCCGTATTGCAGCTGCTCCATCACCCGGAAACAGCGGCCGAGATCCTTGGAATAGAAATAGCAGGCAAGGCCGTATTGCGTATCGTTTGCGAGCCGTATGGCTTCTTGCTCGGTCTCAAACCTGAAGAGTGCCGCCAGCGGGCCGAACGTTTCTTCGTGCGCGACCGCCATCTCCTGGGTCGCGCCCGTGATGAGTGTCGGTTCGAAGAAGGTGCCCGGTCCCTCCGGCCGATTGCCGCCGGCCAGCAGCTGGCCGCCTTTTTCGAGGGCGTCCTTCACATGGGCAGCTACCTTGTCAACGGCCGCTTCGTTGATCAGCGGACCCTGGGTGGTGCCTTCCTGCAGCCCGTTGCCGACCTTCAACTCGGCCGCCACTGCGGCTTTCAGCTTCTGGGCGAAGGCATCGTAGACTTCGGCCTGCACGTAGATCCGGTTCGCGCAAACGCAGGTCTGCCCGGAGTTGCGGAACTTGCTGGCGATGGCACCCTCCACCGCACGGTCGAGATCCGCATCGTCGAACACGATGAACGGGGCATTGCCGCCAAGTTCCATGCTGATTTTCTTCATGTGCTTGCCGGCATTGGAGGCCAGCAGCTTGCCGACCCGGGTGGAGCCGGTGAAGGTGATCTTGCGCAGGGCGGGGTTTTCGCACATTTCCTCGCCGATTGCCGGGGCATCGCCAGTGACGATGTTGATGACGCCTTTTGGCAGCCCCGCCTTCTCGGCCATTACTCCGTAGACCAGTGCGGAAAAAGGAGTGAACTCGGCAGGTTTCATCACCATCGTGCAACCCGAGCCAAGGGCGGCGCCGAGCTTGCGGGCGATCATGGAATTCGGGAAGTTCCAGGGCGTGATCGAGCCGACGACTCCCACAGGTTCCTTGGTAACCACAATGCGCCGGTCGGCCCAGGGCGAGGGGATCGTATCTCCGTAGATCCGCTTGCCTTCCTCGGCGAAGAACCTGATGTATTTCACGCCGAGGGTGATCTCGCCCTTGGCCTCGGCAAACGGTTTGCCCATCTCGCTCGTCAGCAGGACCGCAAGATCGTCAAGGTGCTCCATGATGGCGTCGCACAGTTTGTGCATGTAATTTGCACGCGCTTCGGCCGTCAGCGCCTTCCAGCCCGGAAAGGCCGCCTGGGCGGCGGCAATTGCCTGCGCCGTCTCGGCGCGGCCGCAAAAAGGAACCGTACCGATAACCTCGCCGGTCGCCGGATTGGTGACTTCGATCGTCTTGCCGCTGTCGGCGTCCAGCCAAGCCCCATCAATGTAAACCTGTTGTTTCAAAAGCGATGTGTTCAAGGACATGGGGTCCCCCCTGGAAGCTGAGATGAGATGGATGGCCGATCGAAGACCGGAGATGTTTTTCTACAGATAGGGGGCGGGTGAAGGCTCTGGCAAGCGATTTTCCGGAAAAGGATCAGCATTCAAATGGTTTGCAGCAAAGACGATTGCAGGAAAACGGACAAGGCGCTAGGGAAGCGTCTCGCCACTGGTGTTGACGCCAGTTCGTGAGCTTAAGGACCGGAAATCGAGTGACACGGACCATTGCAGTTGCCGAAGCAGAACGCCTTGCCGCCAAGGCTCTGATTGCGGCGGGAACGGACCCGGCGAACGCGCGTGCGGTTGCGCGCGCCCTGGTTGGCGCGGAAACCTCCGGTCAGCCGGGGCACGGATTGTCGCGGATGCCGTCCTACATCGAACAGGTCCGCGCCGGAAAGGTGAGGGGCACGGCCAAGCCGTCGCTCGAGCCCGTGAAACCCGGGCTGGTGCGGATCGATGCGGGACATGGTTTTGCCTATCCGGCGATCGCGCTGGCGCTGGAGGTTCTGCCGGACATGGCACGGCAGAATGGTATCGCGCTTGCCGCCATTCACCGGTCCCATCACTTCGGCCAGGGCGGCGCGCACTGCGAAGTTCTGGCGGACAAGGGGTTTGTTGCGATGGTCTTCGGCAATGCCCCCAAGTCCATCGCCCCCTGGGGAGCCAGCCGGGCCATGTTCGGCACGAACCCGATTTCCTTCGCCGCTCCCGGGCCGAAAGGCATGCCGTCGCTGGTGATCGATTTCGCCGTCTCCCGGGTTGCAAAAGGCAAGATCATGGCTGCCAACCGGACCGGACAACCCATCCCGGAGGGCTGGGCACTGGACGCGTCCGGCCGGCCCACGACGGATGCCGCAGCGGCGATGAACGGCACAATGGTTCCGATCGGTGAAGCGAAAGGCGCCGCGCTCGCGATGATGATAGAGGTGCTGTCCGCGGCGCTCGTTGGTGCGCATTTCGGATTCGAGGCGAGCAGTGTCTTTGACGGCGAGGGCGACCCGCCCAACCTGGCCCAGACCATCCTTGCGATCGATCCCGGGCTCACGTCCAACAACGTCTATTGGGAGAGAATCGGCCTTCTGTTCCACGAAATGGAGGCGACAGACGGCGCCCGGCTGCCAGGCAGCCGAAGGCTGGAAGCCCGGAAAATCGCCGCAAGCGAGGGGCTGAAGGTCCCGGAGCAGATCCTGGAGGATCTCCTCCGGTTTGCTGGAGAGTTGGACTAGGGGGCCGGCTCAGTCGCCGGCCAATCGCTCCTGAAGGATCGCGATCTCGTCGGCAAGGGCCTGGGCCTGCTGGCGAATGCGGCTAAGTGTCATCCGCATGCCGTCCAGATCCGTGCCGATCGGTTCGTCGGACATGGGCGGAGTGCCCCGGCCGACCAGGAGCCAGGTGGGGCTGACATTCAACACGCCCGCGAGCAGCACCAGCTTGTTCGAGCGCGGCTCCGAGCGGTCGCTTTCCCAGCTCTGCAGGGTTGATGTCTTGATGCCCAGGCGGCGGGCAAGCTGTGCGGTCGACAGGTTACATACGTCCCGGGCCTTGCAGATCCGCTCGCCCAGAGTGTAATCGCTGCTGCTGGTAGACATTATCGAACTCTCGTCAATGCCGGCTCTCTCCGCCGTCACATAGACGGTGTCTTCCGCGGAGGACGGAACATTACTTTTGAATATGTGGGTCATGAACCTAAGGTTCGCAGATACGCGTCCCGGCTGCAATAGCTTATCGTGAATTTGTCGCATGGAGAGCGGGAAATGGCGGGATCCCGCAGCGTTCCTGCCAAAACTGCGAGTGAGTGAACAACAACTTCAGTATTCGCGTTCGAAGAAGATCCCCGCCTTGGAGGATCCGTCCGCGCCGACCTCGCCGCGAACCTTGAGGCCGCGGTCCAGATCGATGTCGACCTTGACCCGGCTCGATCCGGAACCGGTTCCCTGTTCTACGCCCAGATAGATGTTGTCATTGATGTATTTGCCGACAGCTACCGAGGGACCGTCGTCGCCGTCTGTGTTGACATCGATGGCGTCGAGCCCGAGCGATTTTCGGATGGAGGCTAGGGGGCCGGTGTCACTGCCGCCGGTCAGGGTGGCGATGGCCGCGGCGAGGCGCGCCGCCTGGGTCGCCGAAAGGTTGCCGATGCTCTTGCCAAACAGCAGCAGGGCAAGCACCTCGTCCTGGGGCATCTCCGGAGATGAGCTGAATGCGATGGCGGGATCGTCGGCTTGCCCACTCACCGTCACCGTAACCGTCGTGCCGCTCACCGCACTCGTCGCGGCAAAATCAAGGATCGGTGTCAGCGAGCCCTGGAATGTGGTTCTGCCGTGGGAAAACTGCAGCCGCCGCGTCAGAATGTCGAACTGGCCGCGCTTCAGGTTGAAGGCCCCGATGGCCTGAGGGTTCGCGGTGGTTCCGACAATCTTCAGGTCGCCCTGCAGTTCCGCATCCAGTCCGCGGCCGCGGATGAAAATGCGCCCGGGCGAGGTCAGCAGGATGTCCAGCCGGGGCGGCAGGTTTCCTTGCTGCGTCCCACTCTGCCTGGAATCGCCGCCAAGTTCGGCGACTTGCTGCCGGACGGCCGCGGGCGCGTTGATGTGCCGGACGTCCACGGGAGAAATCGCTCCCGGAAGGCTTTCGGGAATGGAAATATCGGCCTTGTTGATTTCGACCTTGCCGCTGATGAGCGCCGAATCCGTCGACGAGACGAGCGGGCCGGAGATCTTCAGGTCCGCGCCGATGTCTGCCGTGACGAGCCCGGGGTCCACATAGTGGCCGTTGGTGAGACCGATCTGCAGGTCGGCGGGATAGCCGTTTGTCATGCCGACTGTCCCCGACGCCGCAAGAGACCCGCCGGTGGAAAGGTCGCCGGTAATCGCGTTGAGGCTCGCCTGATCCTGGTTGACGGTGATCGTGCCCCGAACGTTCTGAACCGTTAAGCCTGTCGACAGGCTGGTTATTTTCAGATCGGCCGGCGTTGCCGTGATCTGGTAGGAAGGGGCGGCGGCGCTCCCTCCGACCGAGCCCTGCAGATTGATCGCCCCGTCACCCCTCAGCCCCGCTTCCAGCATCGGGCGCCACAGGGCGGCAGACGGCAGCGTACCCTCCACCTTGAGGGAAAGCGGATTGGGCCGTGCCAGTCCCACGGTTCCCGAGGCGGCCATGTTCAGGCCGGCCGGGTTGGTCGCTCTCGTCGTCTGGTTTATCCGGTTGTCTTCCAGCGTTCCTGACGAGGTCAGGCTGAAAGCCTCCAAGCCATTCTTTCCAAGTTCGTTTGCCGTAAGGCCCGCACCGCTGATCGACCACTCCGCCTTTGGCGAGGAACTGCTGCCATTGGCCGAGACGTTGCCCGACAAGGTTCCGCCGAGCCCCAGTGAAGGCACAAAGGCGTTGGCGAGGTTGAGGGGTACGGAGTTCAGTTCGGCGGCCAGATCAAGCGTCCGGCCGGCCTTGCCGGAGACCGACAGGGAACCGCCGCCGAGCTGAAGATCCAGAGGCTGGATCGTTGCCACGCCATTTGCGTAGGAAACAGATGTCGGCTGCTTGAGCTTGCTCGTCAGCCCCTGATAGCGCAGGGCGAGGTCCTGCAGGGCGACCAGATACGTGCCGGCATCAGGTTCGCTGACCCGGGCGTTCAGGGTCAGCCCGTCCTCGCTGTTCCTGTCCATGCTCATTTCCAGCGCGATCGCGGTGCCGTCGTCCTGCGGTTCCGCGCTGATGGTGACGCCGTGAATGGGCGTGACGTCCGTTTGCAGGTCGGAAAGCCGGATATCCGCGGTTACAGATTGGGGCGTGTAGGGCGAAGCGACATTGGCCTTCAGGGTCAATGAACCAAGCGTTGCAGACGGTACGTCAATCTCGGAACCGGTAAGGTCGAGCGCCAGGCTCTTTGTGTCCGGGTCCGCCGAAATCGTGCCTTGAAGGCGGCCGCTGATTTCCGTGAGCAGAAGAGGCGAGAGGGAGGCGAGATCGGGCGCGTCGATATCCAGGCGCCCCTCAAGCGTTTCCATCGGCCTGTTCAGGTCCGTCACGGCAAGAGAACCCGTCACCGTGTTTCCGGCAAGGCCGATCGAAAGCGGGCTGACATTGGCGCCGCCATCCTTGCTGGTCAATTCGACGTCCACCTCGATCGGCTGGCCGTTCAGCGATGCGGACCCCTTGACCGTGGCCGTCGGCGCGGCCGTGTCGGCCGTTGCCCTTGCGGAAAAGCTCAGGTCGTCGAGCGGGGTTCCGGCCAGCATGATCTGTTCCGACGTCGCTTTCGCCTCGACCCTCAACGCATTGATGGGGCCGGATGTCCGCGCTTCTAAGGTCAGACGTCCGGAGAGTTGAGGGTCGATCCCGGAGAGATCGGTCAGGCTTGCCGTCAGGTCGGAGGTCAGGGTTGCGTCCCGGTAGGTTGCATCGGCGCTTGCCTGTAGCGCATCGTTGGCGAGCGAAAGGGTATTCACCGTGACGTTATCCGCGCCCGAAATATCCACCGCAAGCTCGATGTCGCTTTCGCCTTTCATGAGCGCGTCGGCCTGAGCGATGCCGGTTTGCAGATCACGGGTCTTCAGGGAAACAGTTGCCGAGCCCTCGATTGTCTCCGGGTTCAGGTCAGCGGTGAATTCGCCCGAAACGCTTCCTGCGAGATCGCGCGCCGCGAGCCCGGAAAGCTTTGCCAGGTCGGTCAGGGAGAGACGGCCCCGCCCACTCACCCGGGCCGCGGAGATTTCCGTCTCCGTCAGCGTGACTGAGCCGATCGCGGTCGCGACGTTGAGATCCGCGAACGCCGCCGTCCGTTCGGCGCCGTCGAGCGCGCCGGTTCCCTTGACCGAAAGCGGTCCGGAAAGCGGTGCCGTCTCTGGTGTCAGGCCCTGGAACCCGGCGGCGGCCAGTGTGAATTGCAACGGCGAGGTCAGAATATCGGCTCGCAGATCGGCACCGGAGCCGGAGGCCTCGAGCCTGATTTCATCTGTCCGCGCTTCCGATGCCTGGAGGGAGGCAAGGCTTGCCCGTGCAGACCAGTTTGCCGCCGAACGCTGTCCTGATGCGGAAAATTCAGCGTCCATGGGGCCGAACACGATCCGCCGGTCGCCCAGGTCGACCGCGATCAGAGCGCTGTCTCCCGCGCTTATGGAGAGGTTTCCGGAGGCGCTGATAGTATCACCGGTGAGGGCCGTCTTCGCATCGAGGGAAACGGTTCGGGTCTTCAGGGATACATCCGCCGACAGAGGTTCGAACGCGGGCGAAAACCAGGCCTGCCCGGAAGCGCGCGTTGTCCCGAGCAGGAATGCCTCCGCGGCGGGTGGGGCGAGTCGTGCAAGCTCTCCATCGAGATCGAAGGAAATGCGGCGTCCGTCTTCGGTTTGCTCGATTTGCGCTGAGCCGGTCACGGTTCGCCGGCCGTCGAGCGCAAGGTCGAGGTTCGCCGCCCAGCTTGTCAGCGGGCCGGAACCGGTCAATTCCAGTGTCACGGCCGGCAGGTCCGGAACGTCGAGCAGCCGGGCCACCAGGCCGCCACGCGGTTCGGAAACGCTGATATCGAATTCAAGGGTCTCTGCCGCAGGTTCGAATATGGCTCTTGCCGTCAACCCGGCATCGACGCCGTCGATCCGATGGATATCCAGGTCAGCGGT
Source organism: Roseibium salinum (assembly GCF_026240905.1). Lineage (NCBI taxonomy): Bacteria > Pseudomonadati > Pseudomonadota > Alphaproteobacteria > Hyphomicrobiales > Stappiaceae > Roseibium > Roseibium salinum. The sequence continues at coordinate 1,506,395 of NZ_JAPEVI010000003.1, read as the reverse complement.
GACAATGGCCGGATCCAGCGCGACATTCCCCGATCCGGACGCGGTCAGGGAGATGGGCGCCCCCAGCAGCGTCTCTCCGAGATTGATTTCGTTAAACTCGATGCTCTGCAGATCGATATCGAGGGGAATGGAAAAGCCACCCGCACCGCCACCGGTCTCCCCGGTGGCCGACACGGCATCCGGCTGCACCAGAGGCCTTCGTTGCAGGTCAACCTGCTTCGCAAAGACCCTGGCAATGGCCAACTCGCCGGAAAGCAGTTTCAGCGGATCCCAGCTCAGGGCGATCTGGTCGGCATCCAACCAGATACCACCCGCATCGGCGATGGACACATGCTCGGCTTCAGCATTGAGAGCGAAGCCGAGATGAAGCCCTCTGATGGTGACTGTGCGGCTGTCGGAAGATGCCAGATCACTGGCGAGGCTCGAAACAAGCGTGCGCCCCGCCGGTATCTGCAGTATGGCGATCACAAGTATCGGTACGGCGACGGCAAGGAGAAGCAGGAAACCGAAAAACCGCAATGAGAGTTTCAAAAAACGCATCTGCGTTAAAACGCCTGGCTCAGACCGACATAGAGGGCGAAATCCGGGTCATCCTGTTCCGGATCCAACGGTATGGCCGCATCGATCCGAAGCGGCCCTATCGGCGTAAAGTAGCGCACGCCCGCGCCCACGCCTATCTTCAGGCCCTCCGAAAAGTCGGGAAAACTGTCTTCGTAGGCGTTTCCGGCGTCTACAAAACCCACGATTCCGATGGTTTCCGTCATCTTCACGCGCACTTCGCCCGACAGTTCGATGAGCGAGCGGCCACCGGTCACTTCGCCGTTCACACGCGGCCCGACATTGCGGTAGGCGTAGCCGCGGATCGATCCTCCGCCGCCGGCGATATAGCGGCGGCTGGCGGGAACAGCCTCGACGGAAGGGGCGTAGATGGTACCCGCGGAGGCCTTTCCGGCCAGTATGAAGCGTTTCGCCTCGTCCAGCGCATAATAGCTGGAAACCGTGCCTTTCACGAAACCCATCGCGTTGGAGTTAAACGTGTCATAGACCGGTTCGGCGGAAAGCGCGGCGAAGACGCCTTTGGAGGGATTGAGAAGATCATCCCGGTTGTCGAAGGTGAGGAGCGTCGGCAGGCCGACGAGCAGATAGTCTTCCTCGCCGAAGGCATCTTCTTCGTTGGCGTAATAGACTTCTGCCCCGGCGCGCCCCTTGAGCTGCTCCGTGAACTCCCGGTTCAAATAGGCGTCATAGGTGATCGAACGGCTCTTGTAGGCCTCGGGATGTTCCTGCTTGGCCTGGAGACTGGTCGAGAAACTGGTCAGCGGGCCGAAAACGCCGGGCTTTTCAAACGCAATCCGGCCGGAATACTCGAGATCGGTCAGGCTCTGGTTGCCGATCCGTCCGACGGCACCCTCGATGGACAGAAGTTCGCCGCGGCCGAACAGGTTTCTGCGGCGCCAATAGGATTCGACACCGAACCCTTCCGTGCTGGACCAGGTCGCACCCGCACCGATCACATTGCGCTTGCGCTCGGTAACCTCGATCGTGATCGGCATGGTGCCGTCCGGGTCTTCGATCCCACCTTCGATGATCCGGACGGATGAGAAGATGCCGAGATCGTTCAACCGCCGGCGGGCCCGCGCCAGATCTTCGGGAGAATAGATCTCTCCTTGCGGCAGCATTGCCTGCCGGACGACGAACTCCGGATCGGTGACTTCCATTCCCTGGACGGATACCGCCCCGAATCTGGCTTGCGGACCGGCTTCCGCAACGATTGTAACCGCCAGCGTGTTGGTGCTGTGGTCGGCGGTTATCTGCCGCTCCGCAATATTCGCCTTCGGAAAGCCGCGTCCCCGAAGAACGTTCACCATGCGCTGTTCCGCGGTCCGGATCTTGTCCGCTTCCGCCGTGTCTCCGCCCGACAGACCCCAAAGGGAAGGATCCGTGGACAGCTCGCTGCCCTTGGCGGAGATCGACACATCCCGGAATGTGAACACCGGTCCGGGGTTGATCAGAATGGAGACCTTGACGGGCCGCCCGTCCGGCAGGCCGCTGCGCTCCAGTACGCTTTCGAGCGGGATACCGGCGAGGGCGATATCGACCGTTCCACCATAGCGTCCGTCGGCATAAAGCTGCGCAATCAGCCGTTCCCGGTCCGAGAGCGCGCGTGCAACCAGTCCGGCCTCACCGGAAGGCGGCTTCTTCTGCTCGCGCACCAGCAACGAGGCCGCGCTCAATTCCTTGGAAAGATCGTCGTCGTCACCCGACACCGAAAGCTCGGCCTCATAGGGGAGCGGGTCGGGAACCGGGTCGACATCCTCGGAAGAACCGAACGGGTTCCAGCCGAAAATTTCGAAGGAATGGGCAGGCAGGGCGGTGACGGCCAGAACCATGCAAACGAGACCGGCGGGAATCAGCAGCCTGGCAACGCCAAACGCACCGGGCGCCGAGAAGGCAACCGGTGTATGAACGGCGTATTCAAACGCACCCGGACGCGCGCCGGGTTTGCAGGACGGAAGACCCTTCACTTACAGCCGCCTGACGGATTGGCACGGCCGAATGGCATCAGCGATTTCTGATACAAGTCGACCGAACTGCACTTGCAGTCCCTACGCTACGCACGTTAGGTCACCATGGTTAAGGTAATCGAAACACGGTAGACCATGGCCGCCGACCCGGCGCAAGTGCGGGGCGGCAACATCGTGTTGACTTGCTTGAGACCTGAGCCCCGGCTTTTCGATGACGGTCGGAATGTTGGCAGTGCTGCGCCGCCAAGCGTCAAAACAGAGGTTCTTCTTCCGCAAGACCGAGCAGCCGGCGTGCGGCGGTCAGCGTGTTGGCCATGAGCATGGCAATGGTCATGGGGCCGACGCCGCCGGGAACCGGCGTGATGGCGCCGGCATGCTCGACGGCCTCGCTGAATGCCACGTCGCCGACCAGCCGCGACTTGTCTTCGCCCAGTTCGGGGGCCGGAATGCGGTTGATGCCCACGTCGATCACCGTGGCGCCAGGCTTGATCCAGTCGCCCCTGATCATCTCCGGCCGCCCGACGGCGGCAACGACGATGTCCGCCCCGCGCACCACATCGGGTAGATCTCTTGTCCGACTGTGGGCGATGGTCACGGTGCAGCTTTCCTGAAGCAGCAGGCTCGCCATCGGTTTGCCGACGATGTTCGACCGGCCCACCACGACGGCGTTCTTTCCGGACAGCGTGTCCCCCAGCGTGCGCTTGAGGAGAACGAGGCTGCCGGCGGGCGTGCAGGGAACAAGGGCACTTTCGCGTTCGCCGGTGGTCAGAAGGCCCACATTGACCGGGTGGAAGCCGTCGACATCCTTTTCCGGACGGATCAGGCGAAGGACCTTGCCTTCGTCAATATGGCCGGGCAGGGGAAGCTGCACGAGAATGCCGTGGATATCCGGATCGTTGTTGAGCTGCTCGACAAGGGCAAGCACCTCTTCCTCGCTGGTTTCAGTGGGCAGCGTATGCTTGAGCGAATGAAAGCCACAGGCCTCGGCCGCGCGGTCCTTGTTGCGCACATAGACCTGGCTTGCCGGATCCTCGCCGACAAGAACGACAGCCAGCCCGGGACGCTTGCCGCTGGTTTCCAGCAATTTGGCTGCACGGCGGGTGATTTCATCGCGCACGGAACTTGCGATGGCCTTACCATCAATGATTTGAGCCTTGGGCATACCGGTTCCCTGTTGCTTTACGAGTCCAATCCGAATTCGCGACCAGCTATAGAATGCCACGCCCCGATAAAAAAGGCGGTTTGCGTCTTATCCTGCTCTGGTTTCGCCATCAAAACGGCGACGAGCAGGGAGGAAAAGTCCGCAGGTCGATTCATGTGCATCGGCCACACGCATTGACGCTGCTGCCCGCAGCCGTTTTGGCGTCCGTCGGATCTCTCCAGAGAGACCAGTGCGTTCAATCTCGTGGGCCATATCCTAGAGAGTACGCGCAAAGGCGTTCAGGTCGGAGATGGCGCAGACGATATGATAGAGCGAGCTGGCGGGCGCCGGTTCGTCGATGAATGATCCGTCCGGGCGGAGCTTGTCGCGCCACAAACCATCCGGCACATCCTCGAAATAGAGCTGAAGGGCACGAACGGCGTCGGGAATGTCGGACAGATAGGCTTCCTGTTCCGCGCCGATCGAGATCTGCGCCAGGGCGACCGCCGCCTTTATCCATTCGGTCTGTCCCCACAGCCGGGCGACCGGATCGCGCACGGTGAAGTCCTCGTTCAGTGCCATGAACGCCGCGCCGCGGCTTTCGTCGATACCATAGGTCCAGCCGATGTCATATAGGCGCCGGGCGGCGACCAGGGCGCCGGCATCGCCACGGGACCGGCCCCACCTTGTCAGCAGCCATGCCCACTCGAATTGATGGCCGGGCTCCATGACACGTCCCTTTTCGCCGGGCATCGGTGACCAGTCCAGGTCGAAGAACTCCCGCAGGCCGCCATTCACCGGATCGATGAACCGCGTCAGCGCAAGCTCAGCGATTTCGTCCGATAGCTCTTGCCAGGCCGGGTCGTCGGACACCTCTTCCCAGGCAAGACAGGCCTCGAAAAGGTGCATGTGCGGATTCGAGCAGAGCGGCGCCTTGTCCGGGTTGGCCTCCCGGAAGCCGCCCTCCGGATGGCGGTAGTTGTCGAACAGATGGTTCACGAGATTTGCGGCCTGGTCGACGGCCGCGATTCGGCACTCTGGAACATGCGCCGCGATCTGGGCGAAGGCGAACAATGCGAAGGCCTGATTGTAGAGATCGAACGAGCGATCCGTGATCCGGTTGTCCATATCCACCGCGGCGGCAAAATAGCCGTCGTCGGTGAGGAACCTGTCCACGTGCCAGTCGAAAAGCCCTTTGGCCAGGTCCCTTGCCGGCCCGCCCCAGCCGAGGTTGGCGCCCTCCAGGAAGGAATAGATCTGGCGGGGAACGACGCGGGCGCGGCGCGGGGAGGTGATCGCCTTGGTATCGTCCAGGCTTATCGCCTCGTAACACTCACCCGCCTTGTGGTTTGCACCCACCGTCGACCACACCGGAAGGGCCTTTTCCAGCAGCCAGGTCGTTAGTTCGTCGGAGAGTTGCATCACGGTCTTGATGTCGGCGGTCTGGTCTGTGGCGGTCATCGGGTACCTCGTCCTGACCCTCGGGTCCGTTGAGAATGATGGCTTGGTGGCGGGATAACCCGTCAAGTCATTGCAGCCAAGATCGTTCCAGAATGTCGAAAGTGCAACCGTCCTCTGGCGCTGCCAGCCAGGCGCAACAGCGTGCCTGAAAGCAGAAACGCCCTGGCGGAGCAGGGCGTTTCGCACATTGTTTGTCGTCTTTCCGCCCTGGACGGCTTCAGATGTTGCTGTCCGGGAAAGATGCCTTCCGCTCCTGCATGAAGGCCTGCAGGGCTTCATCGATGCCCGGATCGAGTTCCGGTCCCGTATAGCCCCTGAGCAGCTCCTTCCAGCGTACATTCGCGCGCCGGGCGGCATCCTGCTGTCCGTCCGCCAGCCATTGCTCATACGAGTTGTTGTCCGCGATCGAGGACCGGTAGAAGGCGCTTTCGAAGTTGCGCTGCGTGTGGGAGGCGCCCAGGAAGTGACCGCCTGGGCCCACTTCCTTCAAGGCATCCATGGCCAGCGTTTCTTCGTTAACCTCGATGCCCTGCGCCAGGACATGCATCATGCCCAGCTGGTCCGCATCCATGACGAACTTCTCGTAGGAAGAACACAGGCCGCCTTCCAGCCAGCCGGCCGAGTGGAGGGCAAAGTTCACGCCGGACTGAACGGTGGCAAGAATGGTCTGGGCCGACTCCTGCGCCGATTGCGCGTCCGGAACCTTGGACGCGGTGAAAGATCCGCCCGAGCGGAAGGGCAGTTTGAGCCGCCGCGCTAGCTTTGCCGCGCCGTTCAGGAGGAGAGAGCCTTCCGGGCTGCCGAATGTGGGAGCTCCGGACTGCATGGAAATGGAGCTGACGAAGGCGCCGAAAACCACGGGCGCACCCGGGCGGATCAGCTGCGTGAGGGCACATCCGGCCATGGCTTCGGCAAGGATCTGCGACAGCGTTCCGGCAACCGTCACCGGGCTCATTGCACCGGCCAGGATGAAGGGGGAGACGATGCAGGCCTGATTGTGGCGGGCATAGACCTTCAGCGCACCAAGCATGGTCGAATCGAACACCAGCGGTGAGTTGGCGTTGATCAACTGGATCATGACGCAGTTCTGGTCGACGAAGTCTTCGCCGAACGTGATCTGAGCCATCTTCACGGAATCTTCGGCCCGCTCCGGCGCGGTGACCGAGCCCATGAACGGCTTGTCGGAATACTTGATGTGCGAGTAGACCATGTCGAAATGGCGCTTGTTCACCGGCTGGTCCACCGGTTCGCAAACGGTGCCTCCCGAATGGTGCATCCAGGGCGACATGTAGGCCAGTTTCACGAAATTGCGGAAATCCTCGATGGTGCCGTAGCGACGGCCCTGATCGAGATCCGTGACGAAGGGAGGTCCGTAAACCGGTGCAAACACCAGGTTGTTGCCGCCGATCTCGACATTCCGCGCCGGATTGCGGGCATGCTGGGTGAACTGCGAAGGGGCGGTTTTGAGGATTTCCTGAAGCATGCCTTTGGGAAAGCGCACGCGCTCGCCGTCAATTTCCGCGCCCGCGGCCTTCCAGATGCCTATGACTTCAGGATCTTCGCGGAATTCGAGGCCGATTTCCGCCAGAATCCGCTCGGCGTTCGCTTCGATCTGCTCCGCGCCTTCATCGCTGAGCACGTCATAGAGCGGAATATTTCTGGAAATGTAGGGGACAGCCTGCCCGCCTGGTCCGGATTGCCTGCGTTCCCGGCGGGCATTTCTTCCACGGCGGCCTGATTGGGCGGCGTCTGACATATTGGGCTCCCAAGGTGGTATTTTGTTTAGCGTAGAATTGACCAGATGGTTTGCAAGTCCGCTCTGGATACGTCGCGCAGTACCTTAAATGCGTCATGTGGCTTTGTTGAGTGGTCCTATCGGGAAAATCGTTGACTTTGCAATTGCGAGTATGGAGCAAATGACGGCGTGTCTGCTATTGCAGGGCGCGGCCGAACGGGCCACGAGTAAAAAACGACGAAGGGTTGTTGCATGTCCAAGCTGGAAGATCTTCTGGCCCGCAAGGGAGCGCTCCTGGCCGATGGGGCAACGGGAACGAATCTCTTCGATATGGGTCTCGTTTCAGGCGACGCGCCGGAGCTTTGGAACGTTGAAGAACCGGAAAAAATCAAGGCCCTGCACCAGTCCTTCGTCGATGCCGGCGCCGACATCATCCTAACCAACACGTTCGGCTGCAACCGGCACCGGCTGAAACTCCACAACGCCCAAGACCGCGTGAGCGAATTGAACATCGCCGCGGTCAGGCTTGCCCGGGAAGTCGCCGACTGTGTGGATCGCGACGTCCTTATCGGCGGTTCCATCGGGCCGACCGGTGAGCTCTTCCAGCCCCTGGGCGCGCTCAGCTACGAAGATGCTGTTGCAGCCTTCAGGGAACAGATGGAGGCCCTGGTCGAAGGCGGTGTCGACATTCTGTGGGTCGAAACCATGTCGGCTGTCGAGGAAATGAAGGCCGCCGCGGAAGCGGCAAAGGGCCTCGATGTGCCGCTGGTGATTACTGCCAGCTTCGATACGGCGGGCAAGACCATGATGGGTCTTGCGCCAAAGGGGCTGGGGGATCTTCAGTCACAGTTTGCCTGCAGGCCGGTTGCTATCGGTTCCAACTGCGGCGTCGGCGCATCCGACCTGCTGGCCGCGATCATGGATATTACCGAAGCCCATCCCGACGCGATCGTCGTCGCCAAGGCCAATTGCGGCATTCCGCAGATCAGGGGCGACGAGGTCGTCTACACCGGCACGCCGGACCTGATGGCGAAATACACCCATATCGCTCTTGATGCCGGCGCCAGGATCATCGGCGGCTGCTGCGGCACCTCGCCGGTTCACCTGACGGCCATGCGTGAGGCACTCGACACGCACCACGCCGGCAGGCGGCCGACGCTTGACGAAGTGATAACGGACATCGGGCCCTTGGTGTCGCCGCCCAACAGGGAAGCGGATGCCGCACGTGCGGAGGGAGACGGCGCAGGCCGCCGCCGCGGGCGCAGGCGGAGTTAGACCGACGCACTGAGACACACTGAGGCACTCTGGCAGCGCATGGGCCTTGCATCCTCCGCGTTTTGACGTTTACGTAAGACAAGGCCGGAAAACGGCGTTTGTGGAACGGTATGGGGGAGGCGCAATGCAGCCGGTCATGACTGCTGGGGAAATCATGGAGATGCTGGACAGGGAATTCCCGCAGATCCATGCCGGAGGCAAGGTATATTCCATCAGCAGCGTATCGCCTGGTGAAGCCGTTGTGCGTCTGACGGCGAGCGAGTTGCATTTGCGGCCGGGGGGAACGGTATCCGGACCGTCGATGATGGCACTGGCGGACTTGGCAGCCTATGTGGTGATCCTGGCTCACATCGGTCCGGTCGCGCTGGCGGTCACCACCAATTTGAACATCAACTTCCTGCGCAAGCCCGGGCCGGGCGATCTGCTTTGCACCTGCCGTCTGCTGAAGCTCGGCAAGCGCCTTGCGGTCGTTGACTGTGCCATCGCGGGGGAGCGAGACGAGGACCTGGTGGCCCATGCAACGGCGACCTATTCCGTCCCGCCGCGATAGTTTTCTCGGCTTTCGGGCCGGGAAGACATCGAGGATTGACGGATTTGGCAGCTGAATCATGAGGTAATATGATACCGTTTTTTCAACTAATTGATTTTTAACAGGAAATTTAATCGATGCTGCAAAGATCGCTCTTGACGGTGTTTTGGCCGCGGCGTATAAGCTCACCCGAACGTATTCAAGGTCCGTTCGCTGGCTCAAGTTCAAGCCGCGCGGGCCTTTCTCTTTAACTGACCAGTACGGATCAAACTCATGAAGACCTTCTCTGCCAAGCCGGCTGAGGTCGAGAAAAAGTGGATCTTGATCGACGCAGAAGGCATGGTCGTCGGCCGCTTGGCCGCTTTCATCGCCAGTCACCTGCGCGGCAAGCATCTGCCGACCTTTACGCCTCACGTTGATACCGGTGACAACATCATCGTCATCAATGCTGACAAGGTTGTGCTCACCGGCCGCAAATACGACAACAAGAAGTACTACTGGCACACCGGCCACCCGGGCGGCATCAAGGAGCGCACCGCGCGTGCGATCCTGGAAGGCCGTTTCCCGGAACGTGTCCTGGAAAAAGCCGTGCAACGCATGATGCCGGGCGGCCCGCTGTCCAACAAGCAGCTGAAGAACCTCAAGGTTTACGCTGGTCCGAACCATCCGCATGAAGCTCAGTCGCCGGTCACCGTCGACGTGAAGGGCCTCAATCCCAAGAATGACGGCAAGAGGGCTTAACAATGGCTGAGCTGCAATCCCTGGAAGAACTGGGCGGCGCGGTCGAAACCGCAGCCCCCGAAGCTCCGGTCCATGTCCAGAAACTGGACTCCCAGGGCCGGGCCTACGCAACCGGAAAACGTAAGGACGCGGTTGCCCGCGTGTGGATCAAGCCGGGCACCGGCAAGATCGTCGTCAACAAGAAGGACTACACCGAGTATTTCGCTCGTCCGGTTCTTCAGATGATTCTTCGTCAGCCGGTCATGCTGACCAATCGTACCGGCCAGTATGACATCATCGCAACCGTCACCGGTGGCGGCCTGTCCGGTCAGGCCGGTGCCGTGCGTCATGGCGTGTCCAAGGCTCTGACCTACTATGAGCCGGAACTGCGCGCAGTTCTGAAGAAGAACGGCTTCCTGACCCGTGATAGCCGCGTTGTCGAACGTAAGAAGTTCGGTAAGCGCAAGGCCCGCCGGTCGTTCCAGTTCTCCAAGCGTTAATCGCTGGATCTGGTTTGAGACAAGACCCGCCGGAGCGATCCGGCGGGTTTTTTGTTTGACCCGGCTTCTTCAATTTCCATGGGCAGTTTGGCCGATTCCACACTCCATGTCGCGTCGAGCAAGTGGAATAGGGAGCAGGCCCGGTTCGGCGCTGGCGCTCGACCGCTGATCCTCTCCGACACGCCGGAACTGCGGCTATTCAGCCAATCATGCGACGCCTGGTACTGGTCGCCGTGAGCGGTCGCGTTTCCTCTTGCCGCTCAGTCGGATCAACTGCTGAAACTTTGGACATTCCATGTGAGAAGGTGCAGGGCATTCCGCGACGTGGCGGATCATGTCGCGCAGGGCTGACAGGCGCTCGATCTGCCGGTCCAGATCACCCGCCTTGCCGTGCAGCATCGGGCGGGAAAGGGCAGGGCGCCCGTCCGGTCCGAACATGCTTCCAATCTCGTCCAGTGAAAATCCGGCGGATCTTCCAAGCGTTATGAGCGCCAATTGATCCAGAACCTCCGGGCCGAAAAGACGCTTCAGGCCCCTGCGCCCGATCGACGTGATCAGCCCTTTTTCCTCGTAGTACCGGATGGCTGATGCCGCAATGCCGGTTTGCTTCGAGATTTCGGAAATATCCAGAAATTTCATCTATTGACCTAAAGTCGACTTTAAGTAGTAGCCTGGCCTTCCGTACTCCAAAAGGCAAGGAAAATAATGTGTCCGCCACCAAATCAAATCGGCAGCGTCCGCTCTGGCTGGACGTGGCCGCCATCGGGCTGCTGATGACCGCAACGCTTAAAATCATGGCAAACGCCACCATCAGCCCGGCGCTTCCAGCCCTGGAGGCAAGCTTTTCGGGAGACCCCGGGGCCGCCACGCTGACGCGGTTCCTGGTTTCCGCGCCATCGCTGTCGGTCGTCCTGATCGCCCCATTTGCCGGCATGGCCGCCGATCGCATCGGGCGAGGGCCGATGCTGTTGGCGGGCGTGCTGCTGTTTGTGCTGTCCGGAACCGCCGGGGCATATCTGCCGGATCTCTATTCGATCCTGATCAGCCGCTTGCTGCTTGGCGTTGCCGTCGCCATGACCATGACGGCCCAGGTGGCTCTGGTGGGAGACATGTTTGCAGGGGCCCGGCGCAGTGCCTTCATGGGCTGGCAGACCGCGGCGATCAATTTCAGCGGCTTTCTCTTCATCGGACTGGCCGGATACCTGGCGGGCGTCTCGCCGCGATTGCCGTTCCTGATCTACGCCTTTCCGGTGCTTCTGCTGCCGATGCTCGTTCTGATCCTGCAAGGCGAGCGGCGCGCCGCGGCCGCACTGCCACAAGCAGATTTGCAGGACGCTCCGCTCTCGGCGCGCCACTGGGTGAAGCCTGCGGCCCTCGTTGGGGGCCTGACCATGGTCACCGTCATGCTGTTCTTTCTCATGCCCAGCCAATTGCCGTTCTACCTGGATCAAAACGGCTTCGACAGCGCTTCCGCCACCGCCATCGGGTTGGGCGCGCTGACGCTGACAGCCGGCTTCGTCGCGATGACGTTCCGGCGGTTCAGCGAGCGCCTTGGCCTGGCAGCAACCTTCGCCCTGGGGTTCCTGCTGATGTGCGGCGGTTTCGCGGCTTTGGCGTTTGAGGCAAGCTGGGGCTTCATCCTGATAGGCGCGGCGCTGGTCGGCGCCGGCTATGCACTGGTTCAGCCCGCGTTTCTGCTGCTTGCTCTGCAGATCGCACCCGCGGACCGCCGCGGCAGTGTTTCGGGGATCGTGGCGACGTCCATGTTCCTGGGGCAGGTGGTATCACCGCTTGTGCTGACACCCCTCATCCAGGCATTCGGCTTTGCCGCCGTCTACCTGGGAACGGCCCTGGCGCTGCTTTTCCTCGCGGCAGCTTCGATCGCGCCTGCTCTGGTGCGCCAGTACAGGCAGGGCGAAGCGGGGTAATAGGTGACCCGAGGGCCGTTATCCTGGAGCGGGCTTCCGCTTTTCCCCAGCGGCATAGGCCTCGACGACGGCCCGATCGTCGCCGAGCGTCTGAAGGACAAAAAGCTCTTCGGAAAGCGACTCGACCGTTTCCATGCGCAGCGCCATCGGCGGGGTTGCCCGGGCGTCCAGCACGATCAGATCGGCATCGGTGCCGGGTTCAAGGGTGCCGATCCTGTCCGCCAGGGAGAGCGCTTTGGCATTGCCGAGCGTGATCCAGTAGAAACTGATGAGCGGATGCATGCGCTGGCGCTGGAGTTGCAGGATCTTGTAGCCCTCGTCCAGCGTGCGCAGCATCGAATAGTTGGTGCCGCCGCCCACATCCGTTGCGATCGCCGTCCTGATGCCGGCGGCCTCCAGACCCTTCTTGTCATAGAGACCGCTGCCGAGGAACAGGTTGGATGTCGGGCAGAAGACGGCGACGGAACCGGTCTCCTGCATGACGGAGAGCTCGCGTGCGTTCATGTGGATGCAGTGGCCGAGCAGCGTTTTGGCCCCGAGCAGGCCAAAGCCTTCATAGACCCCGAGATAGTCCGCCGCCTCCGGAAAGAGTTCCCTGGTAAAGGCGATCTCGTTGTGGTTCTCGTTGATATGGGTCTGCAGATGGCAGTGCGGATACGCCTTCAATAGGGTTCCTGCCGCCTCGAGCTGTCCCGGCGATGATGTAATGGCAAAGCGCGGCGTGATGACGTAATGCGCCCGCCCTCGGCCATGCCACTTTTCCAGAAGCGCCTTGCTGTCATCGTAAGAGCTTTGCGCGGTGTCGCACAGACCTGCGGGCGCGTTGCGGTCCATCATGGTCTTGCCGCCAAGCATCAGCATGCCGCGCGCTTCCGCTTCTTCGAAATAGGCGTCGACCGAATTGGGATGGCTCGAACAGTAGGCGGACGCAGTCGTCGTGCCATGGGAGAGCAGGGCGTCGTAGAAAGCCCGTGCAATGCGTTTTCCGTGCGCCTTGTCGGCAAACTTCATTTCCGCAGGAAACGTGTAGTCGTTCAGCCAGTCGAGAAGCTGATCGGCCCAGGACGCGATCACCTCCGCCTGCGGAAAATGGATATGCGTGTCGATAAAGCCAGGCAGGATCAGATGCGGCCGGTGATCGATGACTTCCACGTCGTCCGGTGCGGATTTCTCGATTCCGGAGAACGGCCCCCTGGCTGCGATTGTTCCGCCCTCAATCAGCAGCGCACCGTCTTCTTCGTAGGAATAGCTGGCGGTGTCGTCCGGTCCTAGAGGGGCATAGTGGAATGTGAGCAGCCTGCCGCGCAGGATTTTCGTTCTCTGATCTGCCACGGAATGAAGTCCTTGCTGCGGTCGTTTGCGAGCCGATTGATGGCTGGCGGGTTTTATACCAGTTGCCGGGTTCTGTAACCCTCCTGATCGCGATCGGACTTGCGGGAGGTCGCGCCCAAAGCGCTTTCCCCCGGCTATCCTGCTCGAACTGTGAAAGTCACTCCGCGGGCTGCCGGGTCGTCATTTCAATGGTCACGTGGCCGATGCCATGCACGTCCTTGAGCCGCTTGCGCATGTTCTCCAGGACGGCATCGGACTGGTCCTCGCTGTCGACAGCGGCATGCATGGTGGCGTTCACCTTGCCCTCGGCGAGTAACCAGAGATGGACGTGATAGACATCCAGAAGGCCCGGAATTTCGGACATCAGGTCTGCTTTCAGTGCGTTCCTGTCGATGTCCTGCGGAGCTCCTTCCAGCAGGATATGAGCCGACTGGCGAATGATCGAGATTGCGGAGCGGGCAATCAGCAGCGCGACGAAAACCGACAGGATGGGATCGATCGGATACCAGTTGGTGAAATAGATGACGATGGCCGCAGCGATTGCCGCCACCGAGCCGAGAAGATCCCCCAGAACATGCAGCATGGCGGATCGAATGTTGAGCGACTCGCCGCCGCCGCGCCGCAGCATCAGGAAGGCCCCGATATTGACAAGCAGACCCAGCACCGCAATGACGAACATCGGTCCGGAATGCACGGTTTCCGGCTCCAGAAACCGGCCGGCCGCCTCGACACAGATCCAGATGGTCACGACAAGCAGGAAGATGGCGTTCGCAAAGGCGATCAGGACAGGCAGCCGGTCGCGGCCGTAGGTCAGGCGCGCATCAGCCGGTTTCCTGGCCTGCTGAAAGGCCCACCACGCGAGACCGAGGGAAGCGGCGTCCGTCACCATGTGAACGGCATCCGCCATAAGCGCCAGGGAGCCTGCCAGCCATCCGCCGATCAGCTCGACAAACATGAACCCGGCAATCAGCAGTCCCGCCCGGGCGACGGCGCGCGCATTCTCGTCCGTCACCTCGGGCGTGTGGTCATGGCCGTGGTCGTGAGAGTGATTGTGCTGCCCGGTCTGTTTCATGAGCGATGAGCTTCCCTGTTGCGGCGCTGCGGTCACGGCCGCAAAGTCTGTCGTTGCTGGGCCTGTGTTCTGGACGGTGTCAACTCCGTAGCTTAGGTGGTTGGTCGCCGGTGACAAGTGAGGGCGAAGAAATCCGCAGGCTTGCTATGGCTTGGCAGGAACACGGGGCGGCTGATAAAACCGGAACCAATGTGACGGTGGTTGCGTAACTGGGGCGAGACCTGAGCGCCGCTTTCCGGGCACACACACCACCATTGAGCCAGGAATAACGTCATGTCAGCAGATCTGCCGCGCCCGACCGACAACGCCTTTCTGGGAAAATCCATAAAAGGTGGCTCACATGAACCGACATACGGCGGAGCCCTGTCCTTCATGCGCCGGCGCTACAGCCGCGACCTCAACGGGATCGATATGGCGATCTGGGGCATTCCCTTCGATGCCTCCGTCTCCAACCGTCCGGGCGCCCGGTTCGGCCCGCAAGGTGTCCGGCGGGCCTCCGCGATCTTTGACGGCGACCCGCAATACCCGTTCCACAGGGATCCGTTCGAGGTGCTCGCCTGTGTGGACTACGGCGACTGCGTCTTCGACTACGGCCGTAATTCGGACGTTCCGGGCCTCATCGAGGGCCAGGCGGCCGAAATCCTGGCCAGCGACGTGCACCTTTTTTCCATAGGCGGCGACCATTTCGTCACCTATGCGCTGCTGAGAGCTCATGTGGCAAAACACGGACCGGTGGCCCTGGTTCAATTCGACGCCCATCAGGACACCTGGCACGATCAGGGAGACCGGATCGACCACGGCACCTTCACCGGCCGCGCGGTTCGGGAAGGGTTGATCGACCCGGAAAGATCCATCCAGATCGGCATTCGCACACATGCCCCGGAAACCTGCGGCCTCGACATCATCTACGGCCAAGAAATGGATGAACTGGGCATCAAGGGCGTCATCGACAGGGTCGTGAGGCGGGTCGGCGAGGGGCCGGCCTATATGACCTTCGACATCGACTGCCTGGACCCCGCATTCGCACCCGGCACGGGGACACCGGTGGCCGGCGGGCTGTCGTCCCGGGAAGCGCTTTCCATTCTGCGCGGACTGGGCGGGATCGACTTTGTCGGTGGCGACGTGGTCGAAGTGGCCCCGGCTTATGACCACGCCGACGTCACGTCGATTGCCGGAGCAAGCGTCGCCATGACCTATATCGGTCTGCTGGCCGAAAAACGGGCGGCGGTGAGCCTGCGGGATCAGGTCGCGCTGACGGGTCCTACGGTGTAGGGACAGGGATAGGGATAGGGAACCTAAGCTCGCTTGCGTGCGGATCCGGCGGGCTTGTTGTCGTTGGCCGTGCGTGCCGTCCAGAACCGGTAAAGCGGATCCTTGTCCTGCATGACCCGATAGAGCTGAATGAGCGTCTGATAGCTGACGCTCTGTGC
Organism: Roseibium salinum; assembly: GCF_026240905.1. Classification (NCBI taxonomy): domain Bacteria; kingdom Pseudomonadati; phylum Pseudomonadota; class Alphaproteobacteria; order Hyphomicrobiales; family Stappiaceae; genus Roseibium; species Roseibium salinum. Next base: position 1,490,747 of record NZ_JAPEVI010000003.1, on the reverse strand, counting down.
GGTATACGCAACCAGAAGGCCCGTTGCCGAGAGGAGGGGTAAAGCCGTAAGTGCGCCAAGGAGCGCGGCAAGGTTTCCGGTCCAGATCACCAGATAAAGCACGATCAGGCGGTGGTTGATCTGGGGCGGAATTGGAATGGCCAGTCTGTTCAGCCAGATCCGTTCTCCGAATCCGACGAGTGTAGCCCAGCCGTTCCGGTGCGCAGATGCCACGGGAAGCCGGGAAATCGACACAAGGACAAGCACTGCTGCCATGGTCACCAGGACCGAACCGGTTACACCGAGCCAGATATGCGTCCACAGGGCTGCCGTAAGCAGGCCTGGCGCAATAAGCCTTGTGTAAGTTGCTGCGGGTTTTGTCGGTTTGCCGGCACCACCGCTTGCAAACAACAGGCGCGTGTTGGCACCCAAGGCACCTTTCTGCCTTGAAATCGTTCTTTGTACCAAATGTGGCTGAGCGTTTTGCATGTTCGGACCCGGGCCGGCGGACGTGTACTATCTTACCCGGCTATCAGGTGACTTGGCAAATGTCTTCGCCTGTCCTTTGGACATATTCAACTAGGCACAATTGACGAGGAAAAAGTCGGTCAGAAAAGAAATACAGCTGTAAAAACTTCAAATACAAAGAAAAATTGAATAAAGATTTCTTGATAAGAGGTTTTTAGTAAGCTGCCATCGGCAGAAGATACGTAGTCCGATGTTATTGTCGTTGTGTTTATGCTTTCTTAGCTAGAATGCCGCGAAGATACTCATAATCCTAAGCGCGTCGCATCTGTCGTATTGGATCAATGCATGGTTTTGAGTTGGAGCAGGAATTTAGAGGATCTTATCGCGCCGGAAGACGGGACATCTTTGGCCTCAGAACTTGACCGGCTGAATGACCTCGCGCAGCTCCGCGCGGGTGACGAGCTTTGTCTCACCGGTGACTGGCTGCAAACACTCGTCGACGAGGTCTCTGACTACATTTTTGTCAAGGATCGCAATTCGAGGTTTGTCATGGCAAACCGGCAGGTCGCGATCGATATGGGTCTTGACGATTTCTCCGAGTTGCTCGGCAAGTCCGACCTGGAACTGCACCCACAGGAAGTCAGCGCTGGTTTTATCTCGGTCGAGGCGGAGGTCATGACGACGGGCGTGGCGAAGATCGACCTGGAGGAGTTCGTGATCTTGCCGAACGGCAAGAGAAAATGGTTTTCGTCATCCAAATTCCCGGTCACGAATGGCAACAACGAGATTGTCGGTCTCGTCGGGATCTGCCGCGATATCACCGAGCGCAAGAGAGCCGAAATGCTCCAGCAGGGCCATAACAGGGTCCTGCAGGAAATCGCCAGCGGGCTGCCGCTCCTTGATGTTCTGAATACGCTTGTTCTGACGATTGAAAGTCAGATGGATGGCGTAATGGGATCGGTCATGCTCACTGACCAAAGCGGCACCCATCTCCTGTCAAGCGTCGCGCCCAATCTGCCGGCAGAATACATGGCGCTGATCGATGGTGTTCCGGTCGGCCCGAAAGTAGGATCCTGCGGGACCGCCGTGCATACACGCTCATGCGTTTTCGTTGACGATATCCTTACCCACGAGCTCTGGGCGGATTACCGCGAAGTCGTCAAGCAGTTCGACATGCGCTCCTGCTGGTCTGTTCCGTTTTTCAGCAAGGACTCCAGAGTGCTGGGGACATTCGGGCTCTATTCAAAGGAGGTCCGTCACCCGACCGAGCATGAGCACAAGCTGGCCACCGAGGCAGCCCGCCTTGCATCAATCGCGGTAGAAAGGGACCTTGCAGAAGGCAGGATCCGCTATCTCGCCCACCATGATGTTCTGACCGGACTGCCCAACCGGCACGAGTTTGAACGGAAACTGGACGAGAAGGTCGAAGACAGCAAAATAACCGGTGTGCCGCTGGCCGTCGTCTTCGTCGATGTCGACAATTTCAAGTTCGTCAACGACAGTTTCGGCCACGCGACGGGCGACCAGGTGCTCAGCATTATCGCGGAGCGGATCAAGTCGGTGGACGGAGGTGCGCATGAGGCTATCCGCTTCGGCGGCGACGAGTTCGTTCTGATCATCGAAGGCGGCTCGGATCTGAGTGGCACGCTGGAGAATGTGATGGTCAGTCTCCGGGACGAAATCACCAGGACGATCAACATCGGCGATTTGTCCTTTCACGTGACGTGCAGCATCGGGGCGGCCTGCTATCCGGCGGATGCGGAAGACGCTGCGGAACTTTTGAAAAACGCCGACACGGCAATGTTCGAGGCCAAGTCGTCAGGCCGCGACGGGTACAAGATCTACCAGCAGATCAGGCCGGTGAAATCGGTCAACAAGCTGACGATCATCGAGGAAATGCGGAACGGCATCGAGACGGGTGAGTTCATTCTCGATTACCAGCCGCAATACGATCTCGCCAGCGGCCGGATTGTCGGCGCGGAAGCGCTGGTCAGATGGCAGCATCCCCAGCTGGGGCGGTTGATGCCGGGCGAATTCATCGCCTTGGCGGAAGAAAGCGGATTGATCGTTCCATTGGGACGCTGGGTGCTGCGGGAAGCCTGCCGGCAGAACAGGGCCTGGCAGGATGCCGGGCGCAATCCGATCACGATAAGCGTGAATGTTTCCGCCCGCCAATTCCGGGACGCAGCCCTGATTTCGGACGTGTGTGCGGCCCTGGAAGATACTGGCATGGCGGCTGAGTTCCTGGAACTTGAACTGACGGAAAGCCTGCTGGTGCAAAACAGGGAGCAGGCGGTCGAGCTTATGGATGCCTTCCGCCGCATCGGGATAAAGCTTGCCATTGACGATTTCGGTACCGGCTATTCAAGTCTTGCAGCCCTCAAGAATTTCCCGCTGACCCGATTGAAGATCGACCGGAGCTTTGTGCGCGATCTTCACGTTGATGAAAGCGACCGCAGCATTGCCCGGGCGATCATTTCGCTCGGACGGGAACTCGGGCTCAACGTGGTGGCCGAAGGCGTGGAGACGCCGGAACAACAGGCATTCCTTGCCAGTTGCCGCTGCGACACCGTGCAAGGCTATCAGTTCGGTTACCCGATGGACGCCGATACGTTCGGCGAACTGCCCGGCATGTCGCGAAAGCCGCTGGACGTGCGCTATTAAGCGCGGGTCTGTCTCGTAGCGGCTTGTACCCGCTCAACGGTCTATGCCTTTTGCCGTCCGAACGAGCTGTCTCGCCGCTTTGAACCGCTACACCTTCTGCATCACGTAGGAGCCGGGCGCATCCTCGAGGATTTTCACCCGGTTCGCACCGGGCTTGCGGGCCTTGGCCAGCGTGTCATCCTGGGAGCGGATCCACTGATCCCAGTATGGCCACCAGGAGCCGGGATGTTCTTCCGCATTCTTGAGCCAGTTTTCAAGTGTGCCCTTGGGCTCCCTGCCGGTCCAGTACTGGTACTTGTTCTTTGCCGGCGGGTTGACAACACCGGCAATATGGCCTGAGCCGGACAGGACGTATTCCACCGGACCGCCGAAACAGCCCGAGCCGAGGAAAACCGACTTGGGCGGGGCAATATGGTCTTCCCGGGTGGCAAGATTGAAGATCGGGATCGTCACCTCGGAAAGGTCCAGCGTTTCACCGGCAATCTCCATCTCGCCCTTGGACAGTTTGTTATCCAGATAACAGTTGCGCAGATAGAACGAGTGGTTCGCCGCCGGCATGCGGGTGGAATCGGAATTCCAGTACAGCAGGTCGAAGGGGAACGGTTCCTGGCCCTTGAGGTAGTTGTTGATCACATAGGTCCAGATCAGGTCGTTCGACCGGAGCATATTGAAGGCCGAAGACATCTTCGAGCCATCGAGATAGCCGTACTCCGCCATCCGCTTTTCCAGAATGGCGATCTGATCTTCATCGACGAAGACCTTGAGATCGCCTGCGAGGGTGAAGTCGACCTGGGTGGTGAAGAAGGTCGCGGTCTTGATCCGCTCGTCGCCGATACGGGCCAGATAAGCCAGCGTCACCGCCAGCAGCGTTCCGCCGACACAATAGCCGATGGTGTTCACTTCCTCCTGCCGGGTGGCGCGCTTGATGACGTCGAGGGCGTGGAGAATGCCCTCCTTCATGTAATGCTCAAAGCTCTTCTGGGCCTGCCGCTTATCCGGATTGACCCAGGAGATAATGAACACGGTATGCCCCTGGTCGACGGCCCATTTGATGAAGGATTTCTCCGGATTGAGGTCGAGAATGTAGAACTTGTTGATCCAGGGCGGCACGATCAGGAGCGGCCGCTTGAGCACCTTTTCCGTCGTCGGCGTGTATTGGATGATCTGGCAGATATCATTCTGCGCGATCACCTTGCCGGGCGTGGTGGCGAGGTTTTCGCCGAGCTTGAATTTGGACGGGTCGGTCTGCCGGATCTTCAACTCGCCTTGTCCCGTTTTCAGGTCTTCGGCCAGATGCTGCATTCCCTTGACGAGGTTTTCGCCATTGCTTTCCAGGGTGAGGCGCAGCAGTTCCGGATTGGTGAGCACGAAATTGGAAGGCGAAACGGCATTGGCGATCTGCTTGACGTAGAATTCCGCCTTGTGGCGGGTATGCTCATCAAGCCCCTGGGCATCGAGGACCATGTCCTCGGCCCATTTGCTGGTGATGAGATAGAGCTGCTTGATGAAGTCGAAATACTGATTGCCTTCCCAGTCGGGATCCGCGAAGCGTCGGTCCTTTTCCGGTGTCTGGACGGCTGGCTCCGCCGGTTCGCCCATCATGCGTTTGAGCGATGAATTCCAAAGGGTGATGTAGCCGTTCCACAGCCTGGACTGGGCTTCGACGGCCCGCTGGGGATCGGACATCCAGTACTCACCCACCTGGGCGAGTGTCTTGACGACGCCCGTCAGCTCGTCGGTCGAATCGCGGGGGATCTTGCCTTGTTCGCGGGGCTCGATGTAAGCGGCCAGAGCTTTTCCGGCCTGCTCCAGCGTTTTGGCCAGGTTTTGGGCAAAGGCTTCCGGATTATTGATTATATACTGCAACATCGGATGCTGGCGGTCATCAGCCATAGGCGGGGTTTCCCTCCGGTTTTCGCTGCTCTGTCCGGCCTTGGGACGGCCTGGGCCCATATCCGTTCAAACGACTTATCTTGTTATATTTGCGTTGGTATTTTGAACTATCAGATATTTATGACACAACGTTCTGGTTCCGTCGATTGGTTTCCAATGGGATCGAGAGCCTCTCGTTGCCATGTAACAATCCCGCGGAGCAAGGTGCAAGACTGGGGAGGAAAGGTTGTCCATGATGCGTGGCGTATTGGTTCCGGTTTGCAGCCTGGCGCTGCTGCTATCGCTGTCGGCCTGCTCGGTTGGACCCGGTACGCCGCTTGTGGATGCCTTGAAGATGAGGCCGGGGCGGGGAAGTGCAAACGTGCCCCCGCCCACCGGTTACGGAGTTCCGGTCTATCCGGCCGAGTCGACCGGACTGATCAATCCGAAGCAACGCGCAGCCACCGAAGCCTATCTGGAATCTCTGGCTTCAGAGTAAGCGGCCGCGGTCCCGCATTCGGCCGCGGGATTGGCCAAGCGGAGGGTTCGCAAAGACGCAGCATGGCGTGCGAGATCCGCGGCGATGAAAAGCCGCCGCAATCGCCTCTTTCAGCGTGCCCGTGATACACTTGGAAATGCGTTCTACCATTCGCCTTATTTTTAGTCGGCCAGCGACGTAAAGACGGGTGCGTAAATTTTGCGGGGCTGCTAAAAGGGCCCCGCCGCGCTCACGCTGCGCCTGGTGTGCCGCGCGCTGATATCGTCAAACTCGCAAGGATCCGCGCCATGGAGGAATTCCACAAGGTCAAACGGCTGCCGCCATATGTCTTCGAACAAGTCAACCGCTTGAAGGCGAAGGCGCGTGCGGCGGGGGCGGATATCATCGATCTTGGAATGGGCAATCCCGACCTGCCGACGCCGAAGCACATCGTCGACAAGCTGACCGAGGTGATACAGGATCCGCGCACGCACCGATACTCGGCCTCCAAGGGCATCGGCGGTCTGCGCAAGGCCCAGGCTTCCTACTATGGCCGCCGGTTCGGCGTGAAACTCGATCCGGACACCCAGGTCATCGCGACTCTCGGGTCCAAGGAAGGATTCGCCAATATGGCTCAGGCGATCTCCGCACCGGGAGACGTGATCCTGAGCCCGAATCCCAGTTATCCGATCCACACCTTCGGCTTTCTCATGGCCGGTGCATCGATCCGCAACATTCCCGCCGAGCCGGGACCGGCCTTTTTCGATGCTCTGGAACGGGCCATCATCCACTCCGTGCCGAAGCCGATCGCGATCATCCTCTGCTATCCGGCAAACCCGACCGCCTATTGCGCCGATCTGGACTTTTACAAGGATGTCGTCGCCTTTGCGCGCAAGCACGATATCTTCATCCTGTCGGATCTGGCCTATTCCGAAATCTATTTCGGCGACACGCCGCCGCCTTCGGTTCTGCAGGTTCCCGGCGCGATGGATGTCACCGCGGAATTCACGTCGCTCTCCAAGACTTTCTCCATGCCCGGATGGCGCATGGGATTTGCGGTGGGGAACGAAAGGCTGATTTCCGCGCTCTCCCGCGTCAAATCCTATCTCGACTATGGCGCGTTCACTCCGATTCAGGTTGCCGCCACCGCGGCCCTCAACGGCCCGGATGATTGCATCCGGGAGACGCGCGAGGTCTACAGGCGGCGGCGGGACGTGGTGGTCGACAGTTTCGGCCGCGCCGGCTGGCACATTCCCGCACCCGAAGCCAGCATGTTCTGCTGGGCGCCCATTCCCGAGCCGTTCCGCTCTCTCGGCAGCCTGGAATTCTCAAAGCTTCTGCTGGAAAAGGCGGAAGTGGCCGTCGCGCCGGGGCTCGGTTTCGGGGAGCACGGCGATGAATACGTGCGCATCGGGTTGGTGGAAAACGAACAACGGCTGCGCCAGGCGGCAAGAAATATCCGCCGCTTCCTTGAAACTGCGGAGCAAAAGCTGCACAACGTCATCCCGCTCGGGACCTCAGGCTGAATAGAACTGGACTAAATTCCGCATGGCAGAAGCATTGAAAGTGGGCGTCGCAGGCCTTGGGACCGTAGGCGCCTCTGTCGTTCAACTCCTTGCAAAGCACGGGGGCCAGATTGCCCGAAAGTCCGGCCGTGCCGTGACCGTGACCGCGGTTTGCGCACGGGACAGGAACAAAGATCGTGGCTTTGATGTTTCAAGCCTGGAATGGTTTTCTGATCCGGTCGAAATGGCCGAAAAGGCGGAGGTCGACATCTTTGTGGAGCTGATCGGCGGCGACAACGGTGCGGCCGAAGAGTGCGTGCGCGCCGCTCTTCAGCGCGGTATTCACGTCGTCACGGCTAACAAGGCGCTGCTTGCCAAACACGGTGTGTCCCTGGCAGGGCTCGCAGAAGCCAACAATGCCTGCCTGAACTACGAAGCGGCCGTTGCCGGCGGTATCCCCATCGTCAAGACGCTGCGCGAATCCATGGCCGGAAACGACGTCAGCCGCGTCTACGGCATCCTCAACGGAACCTGCAACTACATCCTGACCCGCATGGAGGCTGAGGGCATCGGTTTCGAGGAGTGCCTGGCCGATGCACAGCGTCTTGGTTATGCCGAAGCAGACCCGAGCTTCGATATCGAAGGCAACGACACGGCACACAAGCTCGCGATCCTGACCAGCCTAGCCTTCGGGACAAAGATCTCCAGCGACGACATCTATATGGAGGGGATCACCTCCATCGCGAGTGCGGACATAGAGGCGGCCGACGAACTCGGATTCCGCATCAAGCTTCTCGGCGTTGCTCAACGCACGGAAACGGGGATCGAGCAGCGGGTGCATCCGACGATGGTGCCGAAGTCCTCCGCCATCGCGCGCATCGACGGCGTGCTGAATGCGGTCGCCGTGGACGGCGACTATGTGGGTGAAATCGTCCTTGTGGGTCCTGGCGCGGGCGGCGATGCGACGGCTTCCTCCGTCGTGGCCGACATTGCCGATATCGCCCGCGGCGACCAGACCCCGGTGCTCGGCATGCCGGCGGCGGACCTGAAGGAATACCAGCGGGCACGCATGCGCATGCACGAGGGCGGGTACTACATCCGCCTGAGTGTCTACGACCGTCCGGGCGCATTCGCCGAAATCGCCCGCTGCATGGGCGAGGCGGGCATATCGCTTGAGTCCATCGTTCAGAAGCGTCATGCGACCCACCATGCGCCGGGCAAATATAATGCCGACGTGCCGCAGCCTGTCATATTGATCACGTATGAAACCACGGAAGTTGCGATCAAGGAGGCTCTAGAGGTGGTCATGTCGAAGGGCGTGGTCTCCGAAAAGCCGCAAATGATCCGGATCGAGAAACTGAGTTGAGTTCTAAAGAGTACAGCGAGAGGCGTCTTGCGGGAGAACTGGAGATGTTGATGTCCAATACTGAAAATCAGCCGTCGAGCGGTCTGGACCGCATTCTGACCCTGGAGCTGGCGCGCGTCAGCGAAAGAGCGGCTGTATCAGCGGCGCGTCTGCGTGGCCATGGCGACGAGATGGCGGCCGATCAGGCAGCGGTGGACGCGATGCGCAGGGAGCTGAACCGCTTGCCGATCGACGGCACTGTGGTGATCGGTGAGGGCGAGCGCGACGAGGCGCCGATGCTTTACATCGGCGAGAATGTCGGCACCAAGCAGGGACCGAAGGTCGACATCGCTCTCGACCCGCTTGAAGGCACCACCATATGCGCGAAGAACCTGCCGAATTCCCTGGCCGTTATCGCACTGGCGCCGCACGGCGACCTGCTGAATGCGCCGGACAGCTACATGGACAAGATCGCCATTGGCCCGGGCTACCCCCAGGGCCTGATCGATCTTGACGCATCGATCGCCGACAATATCGCTGCCGTCGCCAAGGCAAAGGGCGTGACGGTCGGCGAAATCACCGCCTGCGTTCTCGACCGTCCACGTCATGCGCGCCTGATCGAGGAAATCCGCGCGACAGGTGCTGCCATCCGCCTGATCGGCGATGGCGATGTTGCAGGGATCATTCACACAACCGACCCGGACGAGACCGGCATCGACATTTATGCCGGCATCGGGGGGGCGCCGGAAGGCGTTCTGGCGGCTGCCGCGCTGCGCTGCATCGGCGGTCAGATGCAGAGCCGGCTCGTCATCACTCGCGACGAACAGGTCGAGCGGGCCCACCGTATGGGCATCGAAGACATCAAGAAGAAATACACGCTGGAGGAAATGGCGGGTCCCGACGTTCTGTTCGCCGCAACCGGCGTAACGGACGGCAACTTTCTGCAGGGCGTACGGTTCGGCCGGCACCATATCACGACCCATACCGTGGTCATGCGTTCGTCCACCGGAACCGTCCGCTACATCAAGGCCCAGCACACGGATCTCGAAAAATTCCTTCTGGACTAAGTCGGCATTGAATGATCGCAAACTTCGGGGATGGTGAAGAAAGGCGGCTCGTTCTGGGGGTCGCACGATCCGCAAATGACAATGCCTGGCGGGAGCGTTTGAACGCAGCCGACTCCCGCGCAGCCATGGCCATCTGCCAGACCCATGGACTTCCGGACGTTCTGGCGCGGGTCATGGCCGCCCGGGGCGTTCTGGCCGAACAGGCTCCGGAATTTCTGGAGCCGTCGCTCAAGACGCTGATGCCGGATCCCTCCACGCTCGTGGACATGGACGCTGCCGTTGCCCGCGTCGCCGATGCCGTCCAGGCGGGCAGGAAGATCGCGATCTTTGGCGACTATGACGTCGACGGTGCAACCTCCTCGGCGATTTTTGCCAAGTATCTTCAATGGCTCGGTCTGGATCCGGTCATTCACATTCCGGACCGGATCATCGAAGGCTATGGACCCAACGGCCCGGCCATCGAGCACCTGCGTCAAGGCGGCGCCGAGCTGCTGGTAACGCTCGATTGCGGCAGCACGTCCTTCGAGGCGTTCGAGACCGCCAGGACACTCGATCTCGACGTCGTCGTGATCGATCACCACCAGGTTGGGGAAACGCTTCCGGCCGTCAGCGCCCTGGTCAACCCCAATCGGCAGGACGATCTGTCAGGGCAGGGGCATCTTGCCGCTGTCGGGGTGACCTTCCTGTTTCTGGTGGGTCTCAACCGGGAACTGCGCCGGCGGGGCGCCTTCCAGAGCCGGCCGCAGCCGGACCTGATGGCGCTCCTGGATCTCGTCGCGCTCGGAACCGTGTGCGACGTGGTTCCCCTGCAGGGGCTGAACCGTGCCTATGTCACGCGCGGCCTGGCCATCATGCATCAGAGACGGAATTTCGGCCTGACGGCGCTCTCAGACGCCGCCCGGGTAAGCGGCAAGCCGGCTCCTTATCACCTTGGCTTCCTGATCGGCCCGCGCATCAATGCGGGCGGGCGGATCGGCGACGCGGCACTGGGCGCCAGACTTCTGACGACCGAGGATCCCCACGAGGCCCGGGCGATTGCCGAGCGTCTCGACCAGCTCAATTCGGAGCGTCAGGTGATGGAAGCCGCGATGCTGGAACAGGCGGGCGTGGAAGCGGTCCTTGCGATTGATTCGCGTAATCCCGCGGTTCTTCTCACCGGTTCGGACGGCTGGCATCCGGGTATCGTCGGCCTGATCGCGTCCCGTCTCAAGGAAGCGCACAGGCGGCCTGCCTTTGCCATTGCCTATGACGAGATCCGGCAAGGGGACGGGCTCCGGCCGTTCCATCGCCGGCGTCGACCTTGGCAAGGCGGTACGCAGGGCGGTGGACGAGGGCTTGCTGGAAAAGGGCGGCGGCCATGCCATGGCAGCCGGGTTGACGGTCCGCCGGGAAAAGGCAGCCGATCTGGAAAGCTTCTTCAACGAGGTCCTGAAGGACGACGTCGAGGCGGCGACGGCGCACAGGGAAGTCAGGATCGATGCGGCCCTGACGGCGACCGGCGCCACCCTGGACCTCATGGATCTTCTGGAGAAAGCCGGTCCCTTTGGCGCCGGACATGCGGAACCGGTGTTTGCATTTCCCGCGCACCGTATTTCCTTTGCCGATGTCGTTGGCAAAGGCCACGTCAGGGCCACTCTTGCGGCGGGCGACGGGAAACAGCTCAAGGCGATTTGTTTCAAGGCCGATGACAAGCCGCATGGCAGGATGCTGCTCGAGGGCCGCGGCAGCTCGCTTCATGTTGCCGGAACGCTGTCTGTCGATACCTGGCAGGGTACACCCAGGGTTCAGCTGCGTATCCTGGATGTGGCGGATCCGCGAAAAAGCCGGATCTAGAGTATCTGTGTTGGTCAAGGAAGGGATGGCGTCCGCTGCGATTAACCAAACCCTAAGGGACTTTCCTTAGCATGGCTTCACGAAGGAATCGTGAGGATCAGGTATGCGCGCTCAGAATGAGCTTTCGCCGTATTTTGCGGAAATTGACCTGCGTACCGACCGTGCGCTGAAAGGGATTCGTGAAGTCCGCCGGACGGCAAAGCTCACTGCACTGCCCAGAGAACCGAAAGCGCTGGCCATCGGCACGGGCTTTCTTGTTGTTCTTGCCGCATTTGCCGGTCTGTTTTTGAACTGAAACGAGACTCCGCCGTTATCCGGCTTGATTTCGCCCGTGGCAGCCATCTATGTCATTGCGTCAATGACGGCATTTCGATTGGGCGCTCATGGCTGATTATTCTGTTGCACTCTGGTCTTTCAATCTGAGCCGCGCTCCTGCTTCGGTCTTCGCTTTCGCGCGCCAGATCGAAGAAGGGCTCGAGCGGGCAGCCGCAGAAGGTGCAAGACTGCTCGTTCTGCCTGAATATCTGATCGAGTGCTGCCTGGCGTTCAAACCCGACGGATTGCCTCCGGAAGAGGAGATGTCGTTTCTGGCGGATGTCGGGGCGGATCTTCTGCCCTTGCTGGGGCCCTTGCCAGAGAAACACGGCGTTTCCGTGCTTGCCGGCACGATGCCGGTGAAAACCGCCAGCGGCATAACCAACACGGCCATTCTGCTCACCAGCGACGGCCGCGAGATCCGCCAGGACAAACTCTGCCTGACTCCCTTCGAACTGGGTTCAGGAGCATGGCAATTGGTCCCGGGCACGGAACTGAAGGTTTTTGAACTCGACGGCCTGAAAATGGCGATCCTGGTCTGCCTCGATGTCGAAATGCCGGCCCTCAGCAGCCTTCTGGCCAGACAGGATCTGGATCTGTTGCTGGTTCCCTCAATGACCGAAAAGCCGTCCGGTTATCACCGGGTGTTTGGCTGCGCCAAGGCGCGCGCCGTCGAGCTCATGTGCGCCGTCGGCGTTTGCGGTGTCGTCGGCGCCTCGAAGGGGACGACGCAGAACGATACCAATTTCTCCGGTGCAGCGCTTTATCTGCCTTGTGAAGAGGAATTCGGATATTCCGGCGTAGCTGCGGAGATTCCGCTGACCGGTGGCACAAGCGGCGACGAACCTTTTCTGGTCTCGTCCGTTCCCGTAGAGGAATTGCGCGCTCTGAAATCCGGTAAAGCAGAAGTGTGGCCGGGGGCATGGACCGCGGATCACGTCAAGGTTTCCGCGGGTTGACCTGCCGAAAGATGGGCCCGATGCCAGGGCGGAAATGCGCACAAAGTGCACTTTATTCGATGGACTGCGCTGCGAGAATCCTTATATACAGCGTATTCCGATTGTTCAGGTGTGGAAATGGGATTCGCAAAGTCGATAACAGCACAGGATTTTTCGTGGCTGCAGGGGCTGAGCGGTTTGTTCATCAGACCGGCCCGGTTGCAGATCGCCGCCCTGTGCTATCGGCCCGGAGATACGGAACCCGAAATCCTCTTCGTTTCCACGCGCGGCGCCGGTCGCCTGATCCTGCCCAAAGGCTGGCCGGAAAAGGACAAGCCCACATTTGAAACAGCCGTCATCGAGGCATATGAAGAAGCGGGCGTGATCGGCAAGGCGGATCCGCGGCCGATTGGGTCGTTCCGTTCCTACAAGGGCCTGGCCGACGGATTGAAAATCCGGACAAAGGTACTGGTATTCAAGATCAGGTTCGAAAAGCAGCTTGAGGATTTTCCGGAGGTCGGTCAGCGCGAATTGCTTTGGCTGCCGATTTCCGAAGCCATGGAAAAGGCCGATGAGCCGTCCTTGAGGCGGTTTCTTCGCCGACACAGGTCCGAAATCAACTGAATTCGGGCGCGCGCTGTTGAATAAATTCAGATCCTGTCGCATCCGTGGCGGTGTTTCGGCGCCGCCGCCTGGGCAGGACATACCTGCCTGATGCCGGATTCGTCCCGCGTTCAATCAGGGGCACGGGAGATGCCGGCGCCTTCCGTATGAGCATTTGAAAGAGGTTTGCTGCGTGCTGTCACACAAGGACCTGAAAGCCAAGGCCCTAGACAAGGATCTGGACAAGATCGGATTCCTCAGCGACGCAGCCGAAGCCATGGGCCGCAGGTTGAGCGGGCCTGCTGTTGCGATCACGTTTCTTGCCCTGTGTGCCGGCATTGCTGCCACCCAGATCGGCTCCTCGGGCCTGTCCGATACCGTGCTTCTGCTGGCCGCCAGCGTGATCGGCGGTTACATGGCCCTGAATATCGGCGCGAATGACGTTGCCAACAATGTGGGGCCGGCAGTAGGTGCACGCGTCGTCAGCCTCACCGGCGCGCTGATCATTGCCGCCATCTGTGAAAGTGCCGGTGCTCTGCTCGCCGGATCGGAGGTCATTTCCACCGTTTCGGGGAATATTCTCAGTCCCCGCGACGTGCCTGACAATTTCGCATTCACGCTGGCCATGCTGACCGCGCTGGCCGCGTCGGCTTTGTGGATCAATCTCGCAACCCTTGTCGGCGCGCCGGTCTCCACCACCCATTCGATCATTGGCGGGATCGTCGGGGCCGGAATTGCCGTCAGCGGGTTCGCCGTGATCAACTGGACCACAATCTCGACGATTGCGGTCACCTGGGTTCTCTCCCCCGTGCTGAGCGGCGTGATCGCGGCTGCCCTGATGGCCTTCATGAACGCGCGGGTGATCTACAACGAAAACAAACTGGACGCTGCCCGGTTCTGGCTGCCGGTCCTCCTGGGTGTCATGGGGGCCATCTTTGTCGGCTATGTGGCACTCAAGGCAATGGACCACATCTGGCATGTTCCTGATTGGCTGGCAGTCAGCCTGTCAGTTCTGACCGGGTCAGGGCTCTGGTGGTTCTATCGCGGCGTTGTCGTGAAGCAGATTGATGCGCTGGAAAACCCGACTGGCGCCATGCGGATTCTGTTTGCGGTTCCGCTGATGATCACCGCGGGAATGTTGTCCTTCGCCCATGGGGCCAATGACGTGGCCAACGCAATTGGCCCGCTGGCGGCAATTGTCCTCAGCCGGTCCAGTGAGGTCGCCGATCTGAGCTTCTGGTATCTGGGCGGGGCCAATTCGGACATTCCGCTCTGGGTGAGGGCGGTCGGTGCCTTCGGCATCTCGGCCGGGTTGCTGCTGTTCGGCCGCCGCATCGTGACCGTCGTCGGCAAGAAGATCACCAAGCTGAGCCCCGTTCGCGCCTTTTGCATCACGCTGGCAGCCGCAGCCACGGTGCTGGCGGCGTCGGGCTTCGGATTGCCCGTGTCCTCGACACACACGGCCGTTGGCGCTGTCTTTGGTGTCGGATTTTACCGCGAATGGTACCGTAACCGCTATGTGGCCGATCAGGGCCGCATGAAACCGCGCAAGTGGCTCAACCGCGAAGAACGCAGGCGCCGGCTCCTGGTCCGCCGGGCCAATCTGCTGACCATCATCGCCGCATGGACGGTAACCGTTCCCGCGTCCGCGCTGCTGGCCGCAGCGCTCTATAAAATTCTCGAACTGATACTGGCGTAGCAACCCGGCTGGAACGATGGAACTTGGGGCGCTATGGTTTCATTGTCCGAAGGCACGTGCCGGCGAAAGCGAAGCGGAGAGCTTTGCGGCCGGGTTCAAGGACGGAGGATCCGATGGCACTTTCGAATCTGCAACCCCATGATCGAGCGTCCTGGTGGCAGAGCATCACACTGTTGTTCCGCCGTCCCGCCAGGCTGCAGGTGGCCGCGCTGTGCCACCGCGAGCGCAACGGAAAGCGTGAGGTCCTGCTGATCACGACCAAGACCACACACCGGTGGATCCTGCCGAAAGGCTGGCCGGATCTGTCCATGGAAGCGCACCGTACGGCGGCGATCGAAGCGTTCGAAGAAGCCGGCGTTGTCGGAAAGGCGCATGAAGAACCGTTTGCCAGCTTCAGCTCACACAAAGGCGGCAGGGCGGGCTTCCGGATCCGGACCGAAGTCCTTGTCTTTCTGGTCGATGTTGAAAGCACCACGGAAGATTACCGCGATCGCGGTGAGCGGGACGTTCGCTGGGTCCCGATCGACGAGGCAATCAGGCTGGCCGACGATCCCGGGCTGGTTGACGTTCTCCGCAAGCTGGACAGATTAGCCGGATAATATATTCGTTGAGGCGGCGCCAAAAAGGTTGACCTTTGCCGGTGAATGTTTAAGGCAAGCCTCGTGATGTGCCTGCCTGAACCGGGCGGCAACCTCGACAAACATGCCGGCCCTGAGACTCTCATGCCTAATTTGAAAAAGCCGACACTCGACAAAGATCTCGACAAACTGAGCTACGTGGAAGAAGCGGCGGGCACGCTGGGACGCGGTCTTATCGCTCCAGGTATCGCTCTTGTCTTCATCGTCCTGTGCGCCCTGGCAGCAGGCGCAACGATGTCCGATGCGCCGAGCACTGTTCTCATCGTCGCCGCCGCCGCGGTGGGGGCCTATATGGCGCTCAACATCGGTGCAAACGACGTTGCCAACAATGTCGGCCCTGCTGTCGGTTCGAGAGCCATGACGTTGATGACGGCGCTGATTATCGCGGCCGTCTTTGAAAGTGCCGGTGCGCTGATTGCAGGCGGCGACGTGGTTGGAACGATTTCGAAGGGCATTATCGACCCCGGTGCGGTGGCGACACCCACGGTGTTCATGGCCGCCATGATGGCGGCGCTGGTTTCCTCCGCTTTGTGGATCAATCTGGCAACCTGGGTCGGAGCGCCGGTTTCGACAACACACGCCATCGTCGGCGGTGTGATGGGCGCGGGTATCGCCGCTGCGGGATTTGGCGCGGTCAACTGGCCGACCATGGGCAGCATTGCCGCAAGCTGGGTGATTTCGCCGTTCCTGGGAGGGGCCATCGCAGCCCTGTTTCTCGCCTTCATCAAGACCTTCATCATCTACCGTGAGGACAAGATCGCGGCAGCGCGCCGGTGGGTTCCCGTCCTCATCGGTGTCATGGCGGGAGCCTTTGCAAGCTATCTTGCGCTCAAGGGGCTGAAGAAGCTCGTCAAGATCGACATGCCGACATCCCTGCTGATCGGTGTGGCCGCAGGGCTGATCGTCTGGTTGGTGGTTCGTCCGATCATCAGGCGTCAGTCCGCAGGGCTGGAGAACCGGAACCAGTCCCTGCGGACGCTGTTTGCCATGCCACTTGTATGCTCGGCGGCCCTGCTGTCCTTTGCGCACGGCGCCAACGATGTCGCCAATGCTGTTGGTCCGCTTGCCGCGATCGTCCATACGGCCGAGCTTGGCGAGGTCGTCTCGAAGGTCAGCATCCCGCTCTGGGTCATGGCAGTCGGCGCTTTCGGCATTTCCTTCGGTCTGCTGTTGTTCGGCCCGAAGATCATCCACATGGTTGGCCAGCAGATCACCAAGCTCAATCCGATGCGGGCCTATTGCGTGTCGCTGTCTGCCGCTATCACGGTCATCATCGCCTCCGGCCTCGGCTTGCCCGTCAGTTCCACGCACATTGCCGTCGGCGCCGTCTTCGGCGTCGGGTTTTTCCGGGAGTGGTACACGGAGCGCTCGAAGCGCCGGCTCGAATACGTGAACAAGCAGCCGAATTCCAGCGGCAATGAAGTCCGGCCCGTCCGCAATCGCGAGGAGCAGGCGCGGCGTCATCTGGTGCGCCGTGCCCATTTCATGACGATCATCGCCGCTTGGATCGTAACTGTCCCTGCCGCCGCGGCCCTGTCGGGCGCGCTCTATTTCGTCATCGTGAAGCTGATCGCCTGACAGGGAACGTCTATCCCGGCAGGTGCCCGGCTGGTTCAAGCGAAAGCCTTGCCCAGACGGGCAGGTGATCGGATGCGATCCGCGCCGTCTTCGACTTGTGAACGCCCGCCTTTTCCACCGTGAATTCCGGACTGGTAATGATTCTGTCGAGGCTGCCGACGGGCATGAGGCTTGGATAACTCCGTCCCGGTGTCGTCACCGCGTAGCGCTCTTCAAAGAGTCGGATACTGCCTGCAGTGCCGCGCCATTCATTCAGGTCACCGATCAGCACGGTCGGCAGATAGTCGAGATGCTCGTGTAGTTGATGCATCAGCGATGTGATCTGCTTCTTGCGGAAATGACCTATCAGGCTCAGATGCATCGCCGCGACCCGGATCTTTTCGCCGGCAATGTTCAGGTCCGCCGCCACGGCGCCGCGCGGCTCCAGCGTGGGCAGCTCGATCCGCCGGTAGTCCAGGATCTCATACGCCTTGCGCACCAGAATGGCATTGCCGTGCCAGCCAAGGCTCTTGACGGAGGTCGCAAACGGCACCGCCTGATAGTCGGTTTCTGCCAGAATGATCTCGCGGTCCAGAGTGCTCGCGCGCGGACCGAAACGTCTGTCCGCTTCCTGCAGGGCCAGGATGTCGCATTCCAGTTCGCGGATTACCCTGAGGGTCCGCTCCGGACGGCGGCGGGCGTCGACGCCGATGGATTTTTGAATATTGTAGGAACCGATCTTGAGCATGGCAGACAGCTTGGCGGCCTTTGGTGTCAATTGGAAGTCGGGGAATTGCGGCTTGGGACTTTATGCCATTGTTTATACAGCCATGAGTTATCTTCTGTGACGTGAGCTCCGACATCAATTGCCGGTCGAGAGGGGCCACGCCTCCAGTTCCCGGGCCGAGTGCACCAGAAGCCCCGTGACATAATCCATGAAAGATACCCATGCTTCCACGACAAAGCTGTCCGGACCGGTACGCCAGATCATTACCGGAGATTTGTGAAACACCGTGCGCGTCACATTTCCGACCGGAAAAGCCTCCGGAGCGAAATCAACGAAAACTCCGGTGTTGAGCAGCCAGACGGCCTTCTCTCCGCTGACGATGACCGCCTCCGATCGGTCGGAAATGTCGACCAACGCATGCGGCTCGCCGCCAAGCTTGCCCTCAATGGCCTCGACGACGGCATGTACGTCGTCTTCCGGCGCCAGAAGCGTCCATTCGTCCGGTCCCATCCAGAGGGCAGCCCGCTTGTCCGCCGTTTGTGACGACAGCGGCGTGTCCGGAAGGGGAACGCCGAGGCCTTCGCCGGCTTTTTCCAGAGCCGCGCCGCGCGCCCGGAAGGACAGGCGGGTCAGCGGTGCCGCCTTCAGGATCGACACGCTGGCGAAGTTGAGCAGGGGCGCTTCGCCGGCGTCCGGGGAAATCAGGTCGCTTGCCAGGGGATCAGGCATTGAGCCGTGCTCCTTCCTTGTCGTAGAACACCGTGCCGGTCACCTTGACCGGAATGCTGTTCTCGGGCATGGGCACGTAGAAGGTTTTGCCTTCCAATGCGTGTCCGTTCTTCACAAGCGCCAGGGCGATCGTTCGCTCCAGAGCCGGGCTGTAATAGGCCGACGTCACGTGACCTTCCGCCGGCGTGCCGGTGGCAGGCGAGGCGACGCTGGTGATCTGCGCGCCTTCTTCCAGCTTCACCTTCGGGTCCTCTGTCAGGAGACCGACGAATTGTTTGCGATTTTCTGCCGTCAGGTCCGGCCGCTCCAGGCCGCGCTTGCCGACGAAGTCGACTTTGTTCTTGCCGATCGCCCAGCCCATGCCGGCGTCATATGGCGTCACCGTGCCGTCCGTGTCATGGCCAACGATGATGTAGCCCTTTTCGGCGCGCAGCACGTGCATGGTTTCCGTGCCGTAGACCGTTCCGCCGTGCTTTTCGATTTCCTTCGACAGCGTCTCCCACATCGTCTTGCCGTGGCGGCGCGGCACGTTGATTTCAAAGCCGAGCTCACCTGTGAAGGATATGCGGAAGAGGCGGCAGGGAATCCCGCTGAATGTCGCTTGCCCGACACTCATATGCGGGAAGGCGTTTGCGGAAATGTCGAGCCCCTCGATGAACGGCGCGATCACGTCGCGCGCCTTCGGGCCCTGGACGGCGGCAACCGCATATTGCTCCGTCGTCGACGTGATCCAGACGTCCAGGTCCGGCCATTCGGTCTGAAGGTAGTCTTCCATGGCCGCAAACACGCGCGGCGCACCGCCGGTGGTCGTCGTCACGTGGAAGCGGTCCTGTGCGAGACGGCCGATGACGCCGTCATCGGTGATGAAGCCTGCATCGTTCAGCAAAAGACCATACCGGCAGCGGCCCGGCGCCAGCTTCTGCCACGGATTGGTGTACATTCGCTCCAGGAATTCGGCCGCGTCCGGACCGACCACCTCGATCTTTCCGAGCGTGGATGCATCGAACAGGCCGACGCTTTCGCGAACCGTCCGGCATTCCCGCGCGACGGCTGCGTGCATGTCTTCACCGGATTTTGGGAAGTACCATGTGCGCTTCCACTGGCCGACGTTTTCGAACACGCCTCCCTGTTTCACGGCCCACTCGTGGGACGGCGTCTTGCGGACAGGATCGAAAAAGTCCCCGCGGGAAACAGTCGCGAAGACGCCAAACGTGGTCGGAGTGAACGGTTGGCGGAACGTGGTCAGGCCGACATCCGTCATGGGCCGCTCCAGTGCGCCAGAGGCAATGCGGAGCGCGTTCATGTTCGACAGACGACCCTGGTCGGTCGCCATGCCCGTGGTCGTATAGCGCTTGATGTGTTCGATCGACTGCATGCCCTCGCGCACGGCGAGCTTCACGTCCTTTGCGGTGACGTCGTTCTGATAGTCGACGAAGGCCTTGACGCGGGAAGCGTTGCGGTCGTGGGGCAACGCGCCGAGCGTGCCGCCGCTGCCGGCCTCGCCGCCCGTGGCCACGGCTCGCGTGGTTGTTGCGGATTTGCAGGTTGCCGCTTTGGCCGCTTGTTCGCCTGCCGCATAGCCGTCATCCAACGTGGCCTGGAGGCCGTAAAGGCCTCTGGCCGCGCCGGCGGAACGTTCCCTCTGAACAGACTTGCCGGGGACATATGCGCCATTTTCTTCCTCCCAGACCACTTTTCCGCGCGACTGGGAGTAGAGGCTGACGCTCGGCGTCCAACCGGCGGACATCAAGAGTGCATCGCATGCGACCTGTCCGCCGGATGCTACTTGGCCGGATGTCATGAGCCGGCCAAGGAGAGCCGCCTTGATACGCTTGCGCCCGAGCGTTCCGGTAACAACGCAGCCGGCCTCGACCCGGATGCCGCGGGCACTGGCGATGGAAACGAGGTTCTCCGAAAGGGTCTCCCGAAGATCGACGATCGCCACGACCTCGACGCCATGATCGGCAAGATCGAAGGCCGCCTGCCACGCCGTGTCACAGGCCGTTGCCACCAGAACCCTTTGCCCGACCTTGACCCCGTACCGGTTCAGATAGGTCCGGCCGGCTTCGGCGAGCAGGATGCCGGGGCGGTCGTTTTCCGGGAAAACCATCGGCCGTTCGACGGCGCCTGCAGCAATCACCACCTCCTTCGCGCGCACCTGCCACAAGCGTTCGCGCGGTAACTTGGGGTCCGGATCGGCAAGATGGTCGGTGATCCGTTCCGCCAGCGCGATGTAGTTATGCGCAAAATAGCCGAAAGCCGTTGTACGCCGCAAAAGCGTGACATTGTCCATCGCAGCAAGTCTGCCGACGCTCTCGGCTGCCCAGGTCGCCCCGTCCTTGCCGTCGACGCTTGCGCTGCTGTCCGACAGCAATGATCCGCCGAACTCGGCCTGTTCGTCGCACACGATGACCCTCGCGCCCGTCTCGGCGGCCGCTTGCGCCGCCGCCAGCCCCGACGGCCCGGAGCCGACTACCAGGACATCGCAATGAGCGTAGAGATTGGCGTAGGAATCGTGGTCCGGGTTTTTCGGCGGCCTGCCGAGACCGGCAGCGGCCCGGATGACGGGTTCATAGACCTTGTGCCAGAAAGACTGCGGCCACATGAAAGTCTTGTAGTAAAAGCCCGCCGGGAAAAGCGGCGACAGCAGATCACTGATCGCGCCGACATCGAAACCGCGTGCGGGAAAGCGGTTCTGCGAGATCGCCGTCAGCCCCTGGTACAGCTCAAGCTGGGTGGCCCTGAGGTTCGGCGTCTGATCTCCGCGCCGGTAGACGCCGACGAGTGCATTCGGCTCCTCCGAGCCGGCGGTGAGGATGCCGCGCGGGCGGTGGTATTTGAACGACCGGCCGACCAGGTGCACACCGTTGGCGATGAGGGCGGAAGCGAGAGTGTCGCCCGGGTGGCCGTGCATCTCCTCGCCATCGAAGGTGAAGGTAAGTTCCACCTTGCGGTCGATCCGCCCGCCTTTTGCAGTCCTAAACGGCTGGCTCATTTGCTGGCATCCCTGACGAGCGCATCAAGATCCGGCATCGGTTCGCCGACCTTGTAGAATTTCAGGAACCTGTCGCTGACCGTGTCGCGCACGGCATTGAAGTTACGGCCGCATCCGTGGATGTGGCGCCAGCGTTCGGCGTATAGACCCTTCGTGTTGCTGCGCATGTAGAGATAGACGGCCCAGTCCTCGTCCGTCGTGTCGGTCGGATCGGCGGGGCGGGCGACATGCGCTTCGCCGCGGCAGGCGAACTCGGTCTCCGCACGCTCCGTGCCGCAATAGGGGCAGTAAACCAGCAGCATTGACGAATTCTCCCCTAATGCGCCACAGCGGCGGCGGCGGCTTCATCGATTAGGCGCCCGGTGCGGAAGCGGTCTATCGTGAACGGTGCGTTGATGGGATGCGGCTCGTCCCTGGCGATCGTATGGGCAAAGACATGGCCCGATCCCGGTGTCGCCTTGAACCCGCCGGTGCCCCAGCCGCAATTCACATAGAGGCCCTTGACGGGTGTCTTGGCGACGATCGGCGAACGGTCGGGCGTCACGTCGACGATGCCGCCCCAGTTGCGCAGCATGCGCATGCGGCGGAAGTGCGGGAAGAGTTCGCAAATCGCCTCGATCGTATGGTTGGTGATGTGGAGGCCGCCCGCCTGGGAATAGGAGATGAACTGGTCGGTGCCGGAGCCGATCACCAGCTCTCCCTTGTCCGATTGGGAAATATAGGCGTGGATCGTGTTGGACATGACCACGCACGGGAAGGCCGGTTTCACCGGCTCGGAGACGAGCGCCTGCAGGGGGAAGGATTTCAGCGGCAAACGGACACCGGCCATGTCCATGATAACGGATGTGTGGCCTGCCGCCACCACGCCGACCTTTTTGTCCTGATGAAACCGCTCGACGTATCAACCCCTTCCACCGCTCCGTTCTGCCCTCGGCGTATGCCGGTGACGGCGCAGTTCTGGATGATATCGACGCCCAGGGCATCGGCGGCGCGGGCGTAGCCCCATGCCACCGCATCGTGGCGCGCCGTGCCACCGACCCGCTGCAGCGCGGCGCCGATCACCGGATAGCGGATGTCTTTGGAGATGTTGAGGGGCGGGCAGTATTCCTTGGCCTGTTCGGGCGTCAGCCACTCGTTCTGAACTCCGGCCAGGCGGTTGGCATGGATATGCCGCTGTGTCACTTGAAGGTCCTGAACGGTGTGCGCCAGCATCATAACGCCGCGCGCCGAGTACATGACGTTGTAATTCAAATCCTGCGACAGGGTCTGCCACATGCCCATGGCGTGATTGTAGAGCGCGGCGCTTTCTTCCCAGAGATAGTTGGATCGCACGATCGTGGTATTCCGGCCGGTGTTGCCGCCGCCGAGCCAACCTTTCTCCACGACTGCCACACGCCGGATGCCGTGCTCCCTGGCAAGGTAATAGGCCGTTGCAAGCCCGTGACCGCCGACGCCGACAATCACCACGTCATACGCGGGCTTGGGTTCCGGAGCCCGCCACTGGCGGCCCCAGTTACGGTGCGCGGAAAAGGCGTTCTTCGCCAGTTCGAGAAAGGAATAGCGCCTCATGAAACTGCGGCTCCCATTGCTGATACCGACTGCGATCGGTTCCGGCCCTTTCGTGGCACCCTGCGCCTCGCCGGCACGTGCATCCCCAAGCGCGGCCATGCATGCCGGGCAAGCAGTACAAAACACTCTAACCGCACTTGAGGCAAACACGTCAATGCGGTCATGATCAGGCGCGTTGGCTCAAAGTCCGCCTGTGCCTTGGGTTCCACCCGCAGTCCGCAAATTGCGGCGGCTCCCGGGAGCCGGACACCCGGCACAACGCGGTTCCTGACCGGTCACGATTGCGCATTACGGACATCAGATGTCGTTTGAGACCTTGCAATAAATGCGAGGGACGGTAACTCTTTCCCGAACATCTGATCAGGAGACTTGTTCATGGAAGTTCGTGCAGCTGTCGCCCTCGGCGCCGGAAAACCCCTCGAAGTCACGACCGTAAAGCTGGAGGGACCGCGCGCTTTCGAAGTTCTGGTCGAAATAAAAGCCACGGGTTTGTGCCATACGGACGAGTTCACCCGGTCCGGCGCGGATCCTGAGGGCATTTTTCCCGCCATTCTCGGCCATGAGGGTGCGGGTGTCGTTGTGGAAGTCGGCCCCGGCGTCACGTCGCTCAAACCCGGCGATCATGTCATCCCGCTCTACACTCCCGAATGTCGCAGCTGCGAATACTGCCTGAACCCCAAGACCAACCTGTGCCAGGCGATCCGCTCGACACAGGGGCAGGGGCTGATGCCCGATGGCAGCTCCCGTTTCTCGACCCTCGACGGTGATCCGATCCTGCACTACATGGGCACGTCGACCTTCGCCAACTACACGGTCGTGCCGGAAATCGCGCTGGCGAAGATCCGCCCCGACGCGCCGTTCGAAAAGGTCTGCTACATCGGCTGCGGCGTGACCACCGGCATCGGCGCCGTCATCAACACCGCCAAGGTGGAAATCGGCTCGCGCGCGATCGTCTTCGGGCTCGGCGGGATCGGCCTCAACGTCATTCAGGGCCTGCGCCTTGCCGGCGCCGACCAGATCGTCGGCGTGGATCTCAACCCGGCGAAAAAGGAAATGGCCGAACGCTTCGGCATGACCGATTTCGTCAACCCGAGCGAGGTCGAAGGCGACCTGGTGCCGTATCTGGTCAACCTCACCAAGGGCGGCGCCGACTACACATTCGACGCGACGGGCAATGTGAACGTCATGCGCACGGCGCTGGAATCGGCTCACAAGGGGTGGGGCGAAAGCATCATCATCGGCGTCGCACCGGCGGGCGCTGAAATTTCCACCCGTCCGTTCCAGCTCGTCACGGGCCGCAGCTGGCGGGGTACGGCGTTCGGCGGCGCAAGGGGCCGCACGGATGTGCCGAGGATCGTGGACTGGTACATGGACGGCAAGATCGAGATCGATCCCATGATCACCCACACCATGCCGCTCGAGGACATCAACAAGGGCTTCGACCTGATGCATGCCGGTGAATCGATCCGATCGGTCGTGCTCTACTGATCCGGCTGCCGGCCATGCTATCATGGCGCCATTGCAGGACCTTGATCCTGTCTCGGTGCCATTTGCCATGACACCGGCAACCAGTTCTGCTGACTGACATGGAAGTTGGCGCGGCCCATAGGCGGCCGCGCCTTTAAATGGCTATTTTTTGCTGGGTGAGGAATTCATGAAAACAGTTTCGGAAAACAGGTCTTTCGGTGGCGTTCAGGGTGTCTACACTCACATGTCGGAGGTTTGCGACTGCGAGATGACTTTCGCCGTCTACATGCCGCGGCAGGCGTGGAACGAACCTGTGCCCTGCCTCTGGTACCTTTCCGGCCTGACCTGCACCCACGAAAATGCCATGGTGAAAGCGGGGCTTCAGGCTCATGCGTCCGAGTTCGGAATCGCGATTGTCTTTCCCGATACAAGCCCTCGCGGCCAGGGCGTTGCCGATGACGAGGCCTACGATCTGGGGCAGGGCGCCGGGTTCTACGTGAATGCGACCGAGGCACCGTGGAAATCGAATTTCCAGATGGAAACCTATGTCGCCAGCGAATTGCGGGATCTGGTGACCGAGAAATTCGAAGTCTCCGTTCACCACGGCATAACGGGCCATTCCATGGGGGGCCATGGTGCGCTGACGCTGGCCATGAAATATCCCGGCCACTATCAGTCGCTCTCCGCCTTTTCGCCCATCGCCAACCCCACCGGGTCGGACTGGGGCCGCAAGCAACTGGGCGCCTATCTGGGGAGCGATGAAAGCCTGTGGACCGCTCACGATGCTTCCCTGGTGCTGAGGGACAAGGGCTGGAGCGGCGATGTTCTGATCGATCAGGGCGCAGACGACCAGTTTTACGATCTCCTGAGACCTGAGTCTCTGGTGGCCGCGCTCGTGGAAACAAGGACGGCGCATGAATACCGGCTGCAGAAAGGCTACGACCATTCCTACTATTTCGTGTCGACCTTCGCACGGGACCATGTGGCCTGGCATGCCGAACGGCTGAACGTAAACCGGCCGTAGGGTGCGGACGTAGCCTGGGGCCGCCCGACAGGCTGTCTTGTCTATCTGGGCAAGATGCGCACGGCGCTGAGTGCGAGCGCCATCCAGCTCGATATGACCAGCATGCCGCCTGTCGGCGCCGCCATTGCAAAAAGCCTGTGCTCCAATACGACGCGGGAATACAGGTCGCTGCAGAAAAGGATCAGTCCCAGCGACAGCAGGATGGGAACAGCCGGCAGAAGAGGCAGCCTGCGTGTCTGTGACACTGCGCCGAGCCCGAGGAAGACGGGCGCATGGAACAGCAGCATCTGGGCCGCGGTCGCAAGGAGCGGCGAGGCGGTTGCATGCGCGGAGAGGGCGAGGCTGGCGACGCCAAGCGCACCCGTCAGGCCGGAGAGAACAAGGCAGATCCGCAAGAAACCAGAGCTGTGTGCCGATGGGTGGGGCATGGGGTCAGAACCTGTTGATCCGCTGTGGCCGGTGTCCACTATGCGGCAAAGCCGCGTTTCCTGAGAAGGGCGTCGATCTTCGGTGCGCGTCCCCTGAAGGCGATATACGCTTCTTCCGGATCCTGCCGCCCTCCCGCGGAATAGATGCAGGTCAGGAGCCTTTCCGCCGTCGCCGGGTCGAAGGGGTCGCTCGTTTCCTCAAAGGCTCCATAGGCATCCGCATCCATCACCTCCGACCACATGTAGCTGTAGTAACCGGCCGAATACCCGTCGCCGGAAAACACATGCTGAAAATGCGGTATGCGGTGACGCAGCGTGATCGCCTTGGGCATGCCGATCCTGGCAAGCTCCCGACGCTCGAATTCCGCGATGTCCAACTGCGCCGGATCGCCAATAAGATGCAGCTCCAGATCAACAAGGGCGGACGCGGTGTATTCGACCGTTTCGAACCCCTTGTTGAAGTTGGCTGCGGCCAGCAGTTTGTCGAGGAGGGGCTTCGGCATCGGTTCGCCGGTTCTGTAGTGAACGGCGAACCGCGAAAGAACCTCCGGTTCCGACAGCCAGTGCTCGTAAAGCTGGGACGGAAGCTCGACGAAATCGCGGGCGACTCCCGTTCCTGAGATGATCGGGTAGGTCACATTCGACAACAATCCGTGCAGGCCGTGGCCGAATTCGTGGAACAGCGTGCGGGCATCGTCGAAGGTGAGCAGCGTTGCCTCGCCGCGAGCGCCTTTGGAGAAGTTCATCACGTTGACGATGATGGGGGTAACTTCGCCGTCCAGCCTGTGCTGAGAACGGAAGGCGCTCATCCAGGCACCGGAGCGCTTTGAGGAGCGGGCGTAGTAGTCTCCCAGGAAAAGACCGACATGCCTGCCGTGCCGGTCCTTCACCTCAAACGCACGTACGTCCGGGTGATACACCGGCAGTCCCTTGATTTCCTCGAAGGAAAGGCCGAAGAGGCGGCCGGCGGTGTCGAATGCGGCCTGAATGATGTTGTCGAGCTGCAGATAGGGCTTCAGCTCCGCCTCATCGAGATCGTGCTCGGCGTTACGAACCTTCTCGGAATAGAACCGCCAGTCCCACGCTTCGATCTCGTGATTCTCTCCGCGGCTGCGCGCCATCTCCGCGAGCTTGGCTTCCTCCTCGCGCGCCTGCATCACAGCCGGTTCCCAGACCCTTGTCAGGAGCCCCCGGACATTGTCGGGCGTCTTGGCCATCGTGTCGTCGAGTTTGTAGGCGGCAAAGTTCTCGAAGCCGAGCAGGGCGGCTTTTTCGGCGCGCAGCGCGAGCGTTTCGGTGATGATCTCGCTGTTATCGGTCCCGCCGCCGTTTTCCCCGCGGGCTGTCCAGCCCTTGAAGGCCTCTTCCCGCAGGCTCCGGTTGGTGGAAAACTGCAGGAACGGCACGATCGACGAGCGGGAGAGGGTGATCACATGCTTGCCTTCCAGCCCGCGCTCCGCGGCCGCCTCGGCCGCCGCGGTCAGCAGGAAATCGGGCAGCCCGGCCCGGTCTTCAGCCGTCTCGAGGACCAGTTGAAAGTCCGACTCGTCCTTCAGGACGTTCTGGGAGAACTGGGTGCCGAGCGTCGCCAGCCGCTGGGAGATTTCCGCGATGCGGGCCTTTCCCGTCTCGTCGAGACCGGCGCCGGCACGCTGAAACATTTTCTGGTACCGCTCCAGTACCATGGCATCTTCTTCATTGAGGCCCAGGCTTTCGCGCTGTTCCCAAAGGGATGCGATCCGATCGTAAAGCCTTGTGTTCAACAGCGTGTCCGACGAATGCCTGGCCAGTTTCGGCGCGATGTCGCGTTCGATTTTCTGCAGTGCCTCGTTGGTGTGGGCGCCGGTCAGGTTGAAAAACACGCGGGCGACCCTCGTCAGCTGCCTGCCGGATTTTTCCAGGGCGACGACGGTGTTCTCGAAAGTCGGCTCGCCGTCCTGCCCGGCAATCTCGTCGATCTCCCTGCGCGCTTCCGCCATCGCTGTTTTGAAAGCGCTTTCGAAATGGGCTGGTTCGATTTCCGAAAATGGCGGCAGTTGGAACGGTGTGGTCCAGTCGGCGAGCAGCGGATTGGCGGTCATGGAATCCTCGGGAAAGAGTTGAATTGGGCGTTGGTCAGATATGGAGCGTCTTTCGCCAGCTTCCAAGAGCCTGATTGCAGCGGCAAGGCGCATCCGGCAAGTCGCCGGAAGGCCTCGCCGCCTGCGGGGTCTTACCACATGCTTTTGGCGGCGCGCTCCGGCCATTCTTTATCGTAGGTTTCGCCGTCGAAGCCTTCCTTGATTTCCTGCAGGATGCGTCCCGGCGTCGGCAGATCTCCCTTGCCGATCCGGACATCCGGATTCCAAAGGCCGGCGCGCATGATGGCCCGCGCGCATTGGAAGTAAATCCTTTCGATCGTGACGACGATGACCGACCGGGGCGGGTTCCCGTCCTTCTCAAAGGAGGCGAGCAGGTCCGGCTCCACGGAAATGGCCGCCTGACCGTTGATTCTCAGAACATTGTTCCAGCCGGGGACCATGAACATCAGGGAGACGCGCGGATCGCGGACAATGTTGCGCAGGGAATCGATCCTGTTGTTTCCGCGCCGGTCCGGCATCAGCAAGGTCTTGTCGTCCCGGATCCGGACCACCATGCCGTCATCTCCTCTGGGAGAGCAGTCCAGTCCTTCCGGACCGCAAGTCGCAAGGGCACAGAAGGACGAGGCTTCGACAATGTCCCGATAAGCCGGACTTAAATGGCCGATTTCCTTGATGAGCGAGGCTTCGCCGGCCATGCCGTAATGCGCGTGAAGTGCGTCCAGGGAAGACAGAATGGTCATGAGAATCGGTCCGGTTGCCGGAAAATTCAAAAGAAAAACGAGAGCCCGGACAATACCTGCATTGGCGATCCAGCGTCAATTTTACTGCCGGATCAGGCTTCTTGTGCCCACATAAAACTTTGGTCTAAGCCATTGAAGCTTGTCCGTAATTGACTATTACGTCAAAGGAATTTCGCGCTGCAATATTGTCTTGAGCTAAGTTAATGTAAAGCTGTAAAAATTGCGATGCTGCAATGCAATAGATGTAATTGCGAGTTCACGCGATTCCGAAATGTTTACTTCCAAAGTCTAATAGGGGGAGGCAGCGTGCGCGTCGATAGTCGTATTGCTGTTTAGTGTTTGATTTTTCTACAGTCATCGAAGCTTGCAGTTTTGGCTTTTGGAGTGCCGGAGATCCGGACAAAGAACGGACCAGAACTGCTTGCGGCTGGACAGATATAGCAGGTGGGGCCGAGGTGGACCCGCCGCGCCTTTCTGGGAGGAAAGTATGAGCTTTATTCGTAAACCCCTTAATCGCCGTTCTATTCTGCGTGCTGGCGCAATGGGTGGTGTTGCCTTGGCAACGCCGACCATCATCACCAGCCGCGCATGGTCGCAGGGCTATCTGAACGAGCCGACAGGGTCTGATGTTGTTTTCGGTTTTAACGTTCCGCAAACCGGTGCCTATGCGGACGAAGGTGCAGACGAACTGCGCGCTTACCAGTTGGCCGTCAAGCACCTGAACGGCGAAGGAGACGGCGGTCTTCTCAACACGTTCTCGTCCAAGGAACTGCAGGGCAACGGCGTGAACGGCAAGAAAGTTGCCTTCGTCACCGGTGACACGCAAACCAAGTCCGATGCCGCCCGCGCATCCGCAAAGCGCATGATCGAAAAGGACGGCGCCATCATGATCACCGGCGGTTCGTCCTCCGGTGTGGCAGTCGCGGTGCAGTCGCTCTGCCAGGAAGCCGGCGTCATCTTCATGGCCGGTCTCACCCACTCGAACGACACAACCGGCAAGGACAAGCGCAAGAACGGTTTCCGTCACTTCTTCAACACGGAAATGACCGGTTCGGCCCTGGCTCCCGTGCTGAAGAACAACTACGGCACCGACCGCAAGGCCTACCACCTGACCGCTGACTACACCTGGGGCTGGTCGCAGGAAGAATCGATCAAGAAATACACCGAAGACATGGGCTGGGAGACGGTTGCTGCCGTCCGCACGCCGCTCGGTGCAGGCGACTTCTCGCAGTACCTCACCCCGGTTCTGAACTCCGGTGCCGACGTTCTGGTTCTGAACCACTACGGCAAGGACATGGTGAACTCGCTGACCCAGGCGGTCCAGTTCGGACTGCGCGACAAGCAGGTCAACGGCAAGGAATTCACCATCGTCGTTCCGCTCTATTCACGCCTGATGGCTCAGGGTGCCGGCGAGAACGTGAAGGGCATTTTCGGATCCACCAACTGGCACTGGTCGCTGCAGGACGAAGGCTCCAAGGCTTTCGTGAAGTCCTTCGGCCAGGAATACGGCTTCCCGCCGAGCCAGGCCGCGCACACCTGCTACGTCCAGGCGCTGCTTTATGCGGATGCTGCGCAGCGGGCAGGAACCTTTGAGCCCTGCGCGATTGCAGCGGCCCTGGAAGGCTTCGAGTTCGACGGGATGGGCAACGGCCCCACCCTCTATCGCGCTGAAGACCACCAGTGCTTCAAGGACGTTCTGGTCGTGAAGGGTAAGGATAACCCGACCTCACAGTTCGACCTTCTCGAAGTCGTGGAAGTGACCCCGCGGGCCCAGGTCGAGTATCCGGCCGACATGCTCGGCGGCGAACTGGGTGCGTGCAACAACGGCGTATGATGCCTTGAAAAGAGTGGCCGCCGGCGAGTGACTGCCGGCGGCTGCTCTACTTTTGGGGCGCAAAGTCAAGCAACTAGCGGCAAAACAATGGATGTCTTTCTTCTTCAATTGCTGAACGGCCTCGACAAGGGCGGCGCTTATGCGCTGATCGCCCTTGGACTGACGCTGATCTTCGGCACCCTCGGGGTCGTCAACTTCGCCCATGGGGCACTCTTCATGCTCGGCGCGTTCTGCGCGGTCGCCTTCAACAAGTTTCTTAGCCTGGAAGTCATTACGACGGATCCTGAACGGACCACGGCCTGGGGCACGCCGCTGGAGATCCGCACGCGCTACGTCGAAGCCTATCTGGGCGACATCGGCGCCTGGGTCGTCAATTACTCGGTTCCCGTGTCGATCCTGCTGGCCATTCCGGTCATGCTCCTGGTCGGCTTCGTGATGGAACGGGGCCTGATCAAGCATTTCTACAAGCGGCCGCATGCGGACCAGATCCTGGTGACCTTCGGTCTGGCCATCGTTCTGCAGGAGATCATCAAGTCGATCTTCGGCGCCAACCCGATCCCGCAGCCTGCACCGGATGCAGTGCGCGGCGCGGCTGATATCGGGGCCGTGTTCGGGTTCGATCCCGGCGTGATCGTCTACCCCTACTGGCGAATGGTCTATCTCGGCTTTGCCGCTGCCGTGATCGCCGCCGTCTTCGCCTTTCTGCAGTTCACCACATTCGGCATGGTCGTTCGGGCCGGCATGGCGGACCGGGATACGGTAGGACTGCTCGGCATCCACATCGAACGCCGCTTTACGGTCGTCTTCGCGATCGCGGCCGTCGTCGCCGGTCTCGCCGGGGTGATGTACACGCCGATACTTCCGCCGGACTATCACATGGGCATGGACTTCCTCGTGCTCAGCTTCGTCGTCGTCGTCGTCGGGGGCATGGGCTCTCTGCCCGGTGCCGTTGCTGCCGGCTTCCTGCTCGGCATCCTGCAATCCTTCGCTTCAATGAACGAAGTGAAAGCCATCCTCCCGGGCATCGACCAAATCATCATCTATCTCGTTGCAGTGGTCATCCTTCTCGTGCGTCCGCGCGGGCTGTTAGGCCGCAAAGGCGTCATGGAGAACTAATAAAATGGTCACCAAATCATCTCCTGCGCGCGATCTGATTTACTTTGGAATCTTTGCTGCCGCTGTGCTTACAATGCCGTACTGGCTGGCGCCGGTCGGCGCCGGTTATCCGGACCTCCTGCAGAAATTCGCCATCTACGGACTGTTCGCCACTGGCTTCAACATCCTGTTCGGCCTGACCGGATACCTGTCCTTCGGCCATGCGGCCTTCCTGGGCGTGGGCTCCTATACCGCCGTGTGGACCTTCAAGCTCCTCGGCATGAACCCGCTTCCGGCGGCGGTCATGGCGATCCTTGCATCGGGGGTCTTCGCACTGTTGATCGGTTATGTGTCGCTGCGCCGCTCGGGCATCTACTTCTCGATCCTGACGCTGGCCTTCGCGCAGATGTCGTACAATCTTGCCTATTCGGTTCTGACGCCGATCACCAATGGCGAGACGGGACTGCGTGTTCTGCGCTCCGACCCGCGTCTGTTCGATGGCAATGGCGGTGCCGACGGTCCGCTGATCGCGAACCTTTTCGGCATCGACATGATCGGCTATCCCGGCTTCTACTTCTGTGCGGTCGTGATGCTGATCGGCTTCTTCATCGCGCAACGCATCTTCCGCTCGCCCTTCGGCATCATGCTGCGTGCGGTCAAGACCAACCAGAACCGGATGAACTACACCGGGCTGAACCCGCGTCCCTATACGCTGGCCGCATTCGTGATCTCCGGCATGTATGCCGGTCTGGCCGGTGCGCTGCTGTGCATCACCGACCCGCTGGCCGGAGCGGAGCGCATGCAGTGGACCGCATCGGGCGAGGTTGTTCTGATGACCATCCTGGGCGGGGCGGGCACTTTGCTCGGACCGATCTTCGGTGCCGTGTTGATCAAATACTTCGAGAACATCTTCTCGGCCTTCAACGAACACACGCTGAACGATATTTTCAGCTTCCTCCCGGACTTCCTGCAAGCGCCCGTCGTTGCGGTCTCCGGCCTGTTCGTCGGGGAGGGCTGGCATTTGACCCTGGGGGTCCTGTTCATGCTGATCGTGATCTTCCTGCCTGGCGGCCTGATGGAAGGCTTTACCCGGATCGGGCGCTTGTTCAGGCGCTCGCCCGACAAGGGTGAACCGAGCGGCGCCACCGCGCCAGCCGAGTAAGGAACAGTTTGATGGAAATTCTCAAAGTCTCGGGCGTTAACAAGGCCTTCGGCGGCCTCAGAGCCCTCAATGACGTGAATCTTGCAGTCGAGGAAGGTACGGTTCACGCCATCATCGGTCCGAACGGGGCCGGCAAGTCGACCTTGCTGAACTGTTTCGTCGGCCGCCTGATCCCGGATACCGGAACCGTGATGTTCGGCGATGTTTCGCTGATCGGATTGAAAGCCCACCAGATCAACCAGGCGGGAGTATCGCGGGTGTTCCAGACCCCGGAAATCTTCGCCGACCTGACGATCCTGGAAAACGTCATGATCCCCACCATGGCAAAGCGCGACGGAGTGTTTGCGCTCCATGCGTTCAGGCGTCTCGACAGTGATACCGAGATCCGGGACAAGGCGCTCCACATGCTGGAGGATGTTGGCCTGGTGGAAAAGCGGGACGTTGTCGCGGCATCGCTTTCGCGCGGCGACAAGCGCCGCCTGGAACTCGCCATGTGCCTGGTTCAGGACCCCAAACTGCTTCTGCTTGACGAGCCGACCGCAGGCATGTCCCGGGCCGATACCAACAACACGATCGATCTCTTGAAGCGCCTCGGCGACCGTGGGATCACCAAGGTCGTGATCGAACACGACATGCATGTGGTATTCTCGCTGGCGGACAAGATCAGCGTACTCGCGCAGGGCACCGTGATCTGCGAAGGCAAACCGGAAGAGATCAAGGGCGACCCGCGCGTGCAGGAAGCCTATCTGGGAGGAGCGCACCTGTGAGCGTACATGAAAACCAATTCTCCGGAACACCGGCTTCGGGCACTCAGCCGCCGAAGGCCGAAAGCACAGAGCCGGCATTCTTCTCCGCCCGGGACCTGCACGCCTATTATGGCGAGAGCTATATCGTGCAGGGCGTCAGTTTCGACGTGCGGGAGGGTGAGATCCTGGCACTGCTCGGCCGCAACGGCGCGGGCAAGACCTCGACCTTGCGGACCATCGCCCGCATGGATAATCCCAATTTGACAAAGGGCGAAGTGTGGCTGGACAACCAGCCTCTGCACCAGATGAAGAGCTACCAGGCAGCTCGCAAGGGTGTCGGGCTGGTGCCTGAGGACCGGCGCATCATCCAGGGACTGACCGTTCAGGAAAACCTCGAGCTGTCCCAGATCGCCGAGCCGAAAGGCTGGTCGATCGAGCGGATTTACGAGCACTTCCCGCGTCTCGCCGAGCGCCGGCAACAGGAAGCCGTGACGTTGTCGGGGGAGAGCAGCAAATGCTGGCCGTCGCACGTATTCTGGCGCGCGACATCAGGCTGCTGCTGCTGGACGAACCCTATGAGGGTCTGGCACCCGTGATCGTGCAGGAAATCGAGCGCATTCTCGAAGGGGTCAAGGAACTCGGCATCACCACGATCATCGTCGAACAGAACGCCATTGCGGCACTCCATCTGGCCAGCCGCGCAGTGATCCTCGACATGGGCGAGGTGGTGTTTGACGGTTCGGCGCAGGAAGTTCTCGACAACGCGCAGCTGCGCCAGGAATACCTGGCAATCTAAGCCAGGAATAATCCCACCACGACTTTGCACGGCCGGCGCTCTGCGCCGGTCTTTTTTTCAAAAATGCATCGGATGCTGCCGGTCATCGCCGTTACTTGGATTGACCGGACGAATGTGGTTTGTTGCCCGGTATGTCCCACCCGATACCGATTGGTTCCTGATGCTGCTCCTGTCCGAAGAACAAACCCGCGATGCCCTGCCTTTCCCGGATCTGATCGACGCCCTGGCGGAGATCTTCCGCTCCGGTTGCGTCATGCCAAAGCGCCACCACCACGACATGGAGATCCCAGGTGAACCGGACGGGACCATGCTTCTGATGCCCGCCTGGGTGCCCGGCGGATACGCCGGCGTGAAGGTTGCCAACGTGGTGCCCGGTAACTCCGGGCGCAATCTTCCCGCCGTTTCCGCGCAGTACCTGCTTTCCGATGCGCGCACGGGGCAAATGCTGGCGCTGATCGACGGCGGTGAGTTGACCGCCCGGCGCACGGCGGCGGCCTCCGCTCTGGCGGCCAGCTATCTGGCGCGCTCCGATGCCAGGCATTTGCTCGTGGTGGGAACCGGACGGCTCGCTCCCAATCTGATTGCCGCCCATATGGCAGTCCGTTCGATCGAGGAAGTCACGATCTGGGGCAGGTCCGGGGAAAAGACCGAGAAACTCGTGCGCAAACTGAGGGAACAGTTTCCGGCAAGGATCGAGGTGGCTGAAGACCTGACGGAGTCGCTCGGCAAGGCGGATATCGTCAGCGCGGCCACCTTGTCCGTGGACCCACTGATCAGGGGCGCTGCCTTGAAGGCCGGCACTCATGTGGATCTGGTCGGAGCTTTCAAACCCAACATGCGTGAAAGCGATGACGATCTCGTCAAACGGGCGGAAATCTATGTCGATACCCGCGAAGGCTGCCTGTCCGAGGGCGGCGATATCGTCCAGCCGCTCCAGGCGGGGTTGATTTCGCCTGAGGATATCAAGGCGGATCTCTATGAGCTTTGCCGCGCGGACCATCCGGGCCGCCAGTCCGATGAGTCCATCACCATGTTCAAGTCCGTCGGCGCGGCCCTGGAGGATCTGGCAGGCGCTATCCTCGCCTACAACAATGTGAAGCGCTGAACGCAAGACCCGTTCAGTGCGGCTAACCCAGTTCGAAGGTGGTGATCCCGAACGTCTGGTCGAGCGGCAGGTCGGGTGCCGGCCCGCGATACATGCGGAAGGTTTCGAACTCCGGTGAAAGTTCGTATTTCTCGGCAAGCAGAAGAGCGGCTGCATTGGGTTCGGGCGTGTCCAGGATCACCGTCCGGCCCTTCACCTGCCCGGCGAGCGCCCGGAACAGCGTATCGGCGACGTCGGGCGTATCGGCAAAAAGCGGTCCGATCTTGAAGCCGTCATCGCATTGCCGGATGACGCCGTAGCCTTTTACCTCGCCGTTTTCGGCAAAGGCAAATCCGCGGCGGGTTTCGAACATCGGCGCGGTCCAGAGCCTCAGGAATTTTTCTCGCGGGGCCGGGAAGAAGCGTTGGTCATAGTCGCGGATCGATGGAAAGATCCCCTGGCCGAGAGGTGCGATCCTCGGATCCATGGGTGTGTCGCACACCGACATGCCTGCCTGGCGGATGTTGCGGTAGGCCGGCTTGAACCCGTGCTCCGCATAGCTTGCCGTCTGTTCCTTGACGGCGTCGAGACCTGTCAGCCGGGAGCCGAGATAGGCCATGGCATGGTCCCAGATCTGATGGCCGTAGCCCTGTGCCCGGTGTTCCTTCTTGCAGATGTAAAGCCCGATGAAGCCGAAATCGTCGCCGTAGCGGATCGCCGAAATCACATTGACGAGTTCGCCGTCGATTTCGCCCGCGAAAAAGCCGTCCGGATCGGCGGCGTAGAAGGCAGGTCCGTCCTCAAGGCCCGGGTTCCAGCCTTCGTCCTTCGCCATATCCAGTGCGATCTGCATTTCGTTCTGTTGCAAGGGGCGGATCTTGAGAACTGCTGACATCTTGTCTCCGGGAAATCGGTCTCTTTAAAAACATTCCCTGGCAGCGTAAAATACCTCGCATGGAATTGAAATCCGCCCGTCAGCGGAAGTTTGAGGCGGGATGGACTTATGTTTGTTATATTCCGGGTGCTGCTTGCGTCGGTGCCACAAGTGTGCATCTCTTTACTTCAAGTCAGTTTGACACGGGGGGCACCGTCGGTGTTTGAGCCGGATCGGTTTGAGTGTGAGCTTCGTCACAGACTGTCTGCTGCTTAAGCGTGAAAGTGTCGTGCGGTTGAATGCCACGAGGACGTCATGCAGGAATGGTTTTGTCTATCAGGTAATATGCGGTTGGCCGGCAAAGCGCTTTCAGGACCAACGGCCGGTCTGCGCCGGGCTGTTCGGACTTGTCTGATCGCACTGCCACTCGGCCTTGTTCTGGTCGCTGCGAATGCAGTCGCCGCCACGGACGAGGGGCGCAGGGTCGCTCTCGTGATCGGTAATCAGGATTACCAGTTTGTCGAGCCCCTGGTAAATCCGCTGAACGATACCAAGGAAATCGCAAGGGTCCTTCGAGAAGCCGACTTTGAAGTCACGCTCGGGATCAACCTCGACAAGAAGGAGCTTGAGGAGGTGGTCCGCCGCTTCCTTCGTGAGCTCGATGACGGCGACACGGCTCTGTTCTATTATTCAGGCCACGCCCTGCAGGTGGGGGACTCGAATTTCATCCTGCCTGTCGATGCCAAGCTGGCATCCCAGTACGATCTTGAATTCGAGAGCCTCAAGGTTTCCCATCTGCTCGATTACATGAAGGCCGCGTCCAGCCTGCAGATCGTCATGCTGGATTCCTGCCGCGACAACCCCTTCGAGATTGCCAGCCTGTTCTGGGGAGAAGAGGAATACTCCCTCGGCAAGACGAGAGGGCTGCGGCGGATCCCGAACAAGCTGGGGTCTTTCATTTCCTATGCCACCCGGCCGGGCCAGGTTGCCTATGATGGCGACGGTCCCATGAGCCCGTTCACCTCGTCCGTCGTCGGAAACGCCCTTGATCCCGCGCTCGAGATCAAGGACCTGATGACCAAGGTGCGTGAAGAGGTGGTACGCAAGACGGGCGGCCAGCAGATCCCGTACGAGGACTCCACGCTTGTCACCAACTTCTATTTTGTTCCTCCCAAGCCCAAGCCGATCGTGGTCGCCCATCACCGCGTCAGCGTCCCGGCAACCGGTGAAGCGGTAGCGCTCAACATCCCCGAGCCGGTCCAGCCGGAAGGCGGGTCTGTCGAGGCCAGGCTGACCCTGACACCGGGAAAGGGTGAGTTGCGCTTGCCCGGCGGCAGGACCGTGGCTGAAGGCGATGTGCTCCAGGCGTCGGAACTCGCCAGCCTGGAATTCGTGCCGACCGGCGCCGGCGCGGGGGATGTTGAGCTGATCGGTTATGAAGCGCAGGATCAGTGGGGCGGCACCGTTTCGGCAATTGCATCCATTACCGTTGCCCAGGCCGACGCTCCGGCAGAAGAGGACGCGAAGACTGAAGATCAGGACCAGCGCCTGGAAGCTCTGCTCGCCTGGCTGAGGGAGAAGTCGGTGGCCGGTGCCGTGGAAGCGGATATCGGCGTCGGACCGGTTCCGGTCTATCCCGATGTGCCCGCCGAAGGCGTGGCAGCAACCAGCAACTGGCTGAAGGTGGTTTCCGCCGACAGCGATCTGCAGCTGTCGTCGGAAGGGCGTCTGCTTCAGGCCGGAGACCGTTTCCCGGTTTCAGCACTTGCTTCGCTTACCGTCCGCCCGCAGATCGGCAGCGAGAGGGAAGCCGGACAGTTCGAGCTTGAACTGCCGGGCGAGGCCGGCGCCGCCGGGACGATTACACAGATCGTGCAGCCGCGCGTGACCCAATGCGATCAACTGGCAACGCAGCCGTTCGATCTTCAGGCGGTGACCG
Source organism: Roseibium salinum (assembly GCF_026240905.1). Lineage (NCBI taxonomy): Bacteria > Pseudomonadati > Pseudomonadota > Alphaproteobacteria > Hyphomicrobiales > Stappiaceae > Roseibium > Roseibium salinum. The sequence continues at coordinate 1,452,496 of NZ_JAPEVI010000003.1, read as the reverse complement.
AAGGCCGGCTGGCGAACGACCTGGACCCGCAGGCGGTCGAAAAGGCCTGCGCCGAGGCTAACGCCGCTTATCCGGAAATCGGCCGTTTCGTGTTCCAGCGCGGACGCGGGGCTTTTGCAGCCGGCGACCTCGAGCAGGCCAGCGCCTATTTCGAACAGGCCTACCAGATGGGTCATGTCCGCGCCGGACAGGTGCTCGGCCGCATGTATTATCTCGGCGCGGGCATTGACCGCGACCGGGAAAAGGCGGTGGAGCTTTACCGCAAGGCCGCCGAACGCGGAGATCCATATGCGCTCCATTCCCTTGGCATGGCCGAAATCAGGGGCGAAGGCACGCCCCAGAATGAAAAGGCGGGCCTGGAAAAGCTGCTGCAATCCGTCGAGGCCGGACACACCTTCTCGTATAACGCCATTGGCGGCTTTTACCTTGGTGGTGAGCATGTCGGCGAGAATGTCGATCGCGCCGTCTATTACTTCAACCGGTCGGCGGCCCGCGACGACATTTACGGCTATCTGAATGTCGGCACGCTCTATCGCGACGGCAAAGGCGTGCCGCAGGACTACGAGGCCGCACTGGGCTGGTTCAAGAAGGCCCATGAAGGCGGACACCCAGCCGCCGGAACGGCGATCGGGCTGCTCTACTACAACGGCCAGGGCGTTGAGAAAGATCCTGAAGAGGCAACCAGATGGTTCCGCGAAAGCGCTCAGCGCGGCGATGCCTGGGGGGCCTTTAACACGGCCTTCATGCTGGGCCAGAAATCAGGGGAAGCCGCGGGCCGCGACCGGATCAGGATGCTGGCCATGGCTGTGGCCGTCGACCCGTCCTCTCCGGCTGCCGAACAGGGCAGGGATGCCCTCGGCAAGGCGGACCGAAGGCTCAAGGGCAAGGTTCTGCAGCAGGCTCTTACCGACCTCGGCTATGAACCGGGGCCGATAGACGGGCAGCCCGGCCGGAAGACCCGGGAGGCCCTGTCGGAGTTCTTCGAAACCACTGGACACAAACCGGTTGAAGGGGACGAGGCTATGATCGCGTTGGTCAAACACCAATGGGAACTAGACCGTCCGCGCTACGATCTATTCTAGGGAGAGAGTTATCATGCGTTCGCTATTTTATGTGATTCCCGTTGCGGGCCTGACCACATTGTTGATGACGGGCTGCCAGCTACAGCAACCACGCAATATTCAGCCGGTTACCACGAAGCCTTATGTCGCGCCGGCCAAGACAAAAGCGAAAACAACCACAACAGCACCCGTATACGATCCCATCAACGATCCGTCCCTTCGTGACAATGACAGTGGCGGTAGCGGCGGTGGCGGCGGTGGTGGTGGCCCAGGCGGTGGCAGTGACAGCGGATGGGGCTGAGCAGCATCCAGAGTTGAAGAGACATTCATGTACCACAAGTCCTGGACCAGGGGGCGACGCTGGATCGCGATGGCGACCCTCGGCGGCCTTTGCCTGCTGCCCCTTTCTGTCTCCTCCATGGCCGGAGAATGGCGCGCGCTGGTTATCGGCATCGATGCCTATGAGCACGTGTCGCCGCTCAAGGGCGCGGTCAATGACGCGCAGGACATTGCGCAAACGCTGAGGGCTGCAGGCGTCAGCGACCTCACCATGCTTCTCGATGGTGATGCCTCGCGCGCCGCCGTCCTGTCTTCCTGGCAGGAGCTCGTTTCCAGATCTGCCGAAGACGATATTCTCGTTTTGTCCTATGCCGGACACGGGGCGCAGGAAGCCGAATGGGCGGAGGGATCGGAAGAGGACGGACTGGACGAGGTCTTTCTGCTCGCCGGTTTCGACGTCACGGCTCCGGGGAACGGGGAAAGGCTCCGGGATGACGACATGGCGGCCATGTTACAGGCAGCCGAAGGGCGCAGCGTGCTCGTTCTTGCCGACAGCTGCCATTCCGGCACGATGACCAGGTCCATAGATCCTCGGATCACGCGGCTCGGTACCCGGCTGGTGAGCCTGCCGCCCTTTGAAAACGACGTGCTGCGCTCGCAGCCGCTGCACCCGGTTCTGGCAAATTCGGAAGGGACCGGCGAGGACCTGCAGGAACTGCCCAATGTGATCTATGCGGGCGCGACGATCGACGGCCAGGTGATTCCCGAACTTGTTATCGCCGGACAGCCGCGCGGCGCCCTGAGCTGGGCCTTTGCGCGCGGGGTTGAGGGCCGTGCCGACCTGGACAAGGACGGTGGTATCTCCATGGAGGAACTGGGCGTCTTCCTGCGCGAAACCGTCCGGGTGGCGACGGAAGGGCGGCAGTCGCCGAGCCTCACCATCGGCGGGGAAACGCGCGCGGCCGTGCTTCCAAGGGTGAAGGACGACATCCTGCAACGCGACGGCAACGTGCTGACACTTGCCGCAAGCACCAGCACGGCCGGTCCGATTCTCGAAAAGCTGTCCCGGCAGCACAGGGAACGTCTGGAAGTCACAGACGACGGGAGCGCGGATCTTTATTGGGACGTCGAAGAAGGGGATGTGCTGACCAAGTTCGGCGACGTGGTGCTCAGGAACGGCGCAAACAATGCCGACGGCTTTGCCGATGTGGTCACCAAATGGGTCTTTCTCTCGGATCTCTACGCTCTCTCCCTGAACCTGAAGCCCATAGAAGGGAAGCTGCAGCCTTCCGTCGGACACATCCCGGAAGGCTCGCCGTTCAAGGTCGGCCTTACATCCGACCAAGGCGGTTACATGGCCGTCTTCGGACTGGAAGCGGACGGCACCTTGCGCCTGCTTGCCCCAAACCGCAAGGCGGACCCGCTCGGCAAGGACACGTCGGTCGAAGCGGGTGAGCCCTACGTTCTCAACCTGAGGGCTGCGCTGCCGTTTGGAGCCGATCATATCGTCATGGTGCGCTCGGCCGGCCCCATGCCGCAGCTTGTCGGTGTTCTGTCCGCACTCGACGGGAAACGGCTGGGCGCCGAACTCCTGCCAGGTGTGCTGGACCTGATCGAGGAATCCGCCGATGCTGTCGGCATTGCCGCGGTCTACACGCAGCCTGCCGGATGAGGCGCGGGAAGCGCTTATCCTGTTGCTGTCCAAAACTCTTTTATGTGACCATAACCACACTGGCATAGCGTTTCTCTGGTATAAACGGATCATGAAACACCGGGGCGAGATCCGACGAAGGATCGCACGGTGACCGGATCAAAAGCTTGGGAGTAAGCCATGATACATTCGCTTAAACGCCACCGTGTCCCACGAAGTTTGCAGTTCGGCGGAGTAGCGGCGGCCCTTGCAATGGGTGCAGCCCTGATGCCCGGCTCAGCGCTCGCCGGCCCGATTGCACTGGTTCTGGACAAATCCGAAAACATCGACGTGTCCGCGTTTGCGGAATTGATGCCGGGCGACGTGGTGGACCTGGGATCATCCGGCCATATCGATCTTCTCGACTATGCCGCTTGCCAGGAGGTTCGCGTCAAATCGGGGGTTCTCTCCGTGTCGTCTTCCGGTTTTGAACTGGAGGGGGGCGAGCAGGAAGTTCTCAGGGACGGCAACTGTCTTCAGGCAGAGAGCGGGTCGGCTTCACAAGAAGCGGACAAGGGCCTGACGGTCACACTGCGCGGCCTGACGCTCGACAACAAGAAGGCGGCTTCGCTGATGCTGCGCTTCGACGACAAGCTCCGGGAGGAATACGACACTGTCTTCGTGTCCTTTGAAGGCGGTGAGCCAAAACGTTTTGACGTCCTGGACAATATCCTGACCGACATGCCGGAACGGGAAACGGAAGATGAAGCGGTCGATGTCGAGCTGTTTCTGCAAGGAAAGGCCCCGGACTATGGCGTGGTCATGCGCAAGTTCACCATCGATCCGGACCAGGTCGGCCGGAAAACCGCAGTTGTCATCGTGAAATGACATTCGGCGGCCGGTTTGCGGATGCAGCCTTTGGCCGGAAGACGCTTTTAGCCGTCATCGCATCTGTCGCGGTCAGTGCCGGCATCGCTATCGGATTGTCCGCGCAAGGGGCCATCTGGGAAGGCTGGGTCATAGACCGCCTGTTTCAGATCCGGGCCCTTATGAGGGATCCGCAGGACACCGTTCCTGCGCCGGTGGCGGTGATCGGTCTGGACCGGACGGCACTGGACTCCGAACGGCTCGCACCGGTGCCCCGCGTCCTCATGGCCCCGGTCTTCGCCGAAGCCGGCCAGGCGGTTCTCGACGCCGGCGCTACCGCACTCGGCTACGACTTTGTTTTTGCATATAGCGCGGACGCCTTTGTCGATCCCGTAACGGGCGAAGCGCGCCTGAAGGGTTTTGACCAGCCATTTCAGCGGTTCCTCTATCAGAACAGGGGCAAGGTATTCATTGCACACACCGAAATCGGTGTGCCGCACCGCTCCTTTACGGCGGCTGCGGGCGCCGGCGGTGTCAGGTCGGTAACGATCTCGTCGGAAAACGACGGGGTGGTGCGCCGCCATCTTCCCCATCCACCTCTTTCGCAATCGCCCGCACTCATCGATGCCCTGATCGCAATGACGGGCGCCGAGGTTTCGCAGGAATACACCGCGGTTCCCTCCTGGAGACTTGCGACCTCCGTTCCCTACATGTCTCTGCTCGACGTTCTGAACATGAAGGAAACCGAGGCGGGCAAGGAAAAGCTGAGACGCTTTGTCGAAGGGCGAATTGTGCTTTTCGGGGGTCTGTTGCCATACGAGGACGAGCATCTCTATTCCGATCGGTTCCTGCCGCATTTTCCGCTGGAAATGTCCGAAACCGGCGAGAGCGGCCGGCCCTGGGTTCAGTCCGAAACCGCCGGCGTCTTCATTCTTGCAGATCTCGTCGGCTCGGCACTGTCCGGCAGAATGGCGGTCGCACCGCCACCTGGCGTCATTCAGGTCCTGGCCTTCGGATTTGCCGCAGCCGGGGCGCTCGCCGCGCTGTTCCTGCCGCTGTTTGCCATGCCGTTGGTGGCCGCGGGCGGCGTTGCGCTCGGTCTCGGCCTCTCTCTGGCAGGCCTCGACTACGGGCTGCTGCTCGCGCCGGGCGTGGCGCCGGTTGCATGCGTTAGCGCAATGGTTGCCGCTGGCGTCGGCAAGGTCGGCATTCTCCAGCGCCGGCAGCGTTCGCTCGTGCGCCTCTTCGGTCACTATCTGGCGCCGGATGTCATCAAGCGCATGGCTCAGTCGGAGCAACTGCCTGAACTCGGCGGCGACACGCGGCAGGTCGTCGTCGCCTTCATCGATATCGTCGGCTTCACCAAGATGTCCGAGACCCTGGCGGATCGGGATGTGGTCCGCGTGGTGAATTCCTGTTTCGACGCCATCGGCCAGGTGATCACCAGGCATCAGGGCTACATCGACAAATATATCGGCGATGCGGTCATGGCCGTCTGGAATGCGCCAAACACGGTCGAAAACCCGGAGCAGGCGGCGGTGGACAGTGCCCGCGAGATCGTCGACCTTCTGGATCACATGAGATCGATTACCGGCCAGAAGTCTCTCGACCTGCGCGTTGCGCTCAATGCCGGGCCGGTGCTTGTCGGAGATATCGGCGGCGAACACCGCCGGTCGTTCACCGTCATGGGTACCACCGTCAATACCGCCAGCCGGATCGAAGCCGTTGCAAAGGACAAGAAGGTCCGGCTGGCCGTCAGCCAGTCCGTCGCCGACAGGCTTCCCCGCTCTTATCCCATCAAGGAAATCTGGACGGGCCAGTTACGGGGCCTCAGCACCGATCTGACCGTGTTCACGCTGGACGTTCCCGAGATGTATATGGAAAATACCGAAGCAGCGCCGGATGGAAGCTCCAAGAGCGGATCGGGAAAGCTCTTGAACTTTCCGCGCTAGCAGTCAGTGCTCATGAAGCGGGCGGTTCGGAACAGACGCGGGAGACCGGAGTCCTTGGGGAAGTGGAACAGACATGGCTCACGGAAAAACTCTATGATCCGGTTTTGCATCTTCGTGTTTCATCCGGCATGATCATGCGACCGGCGCAGGCTGAAAGCGCCCAGCCAAGGTGTCATGATGGCTCAGTGGCCTGACAATCAAAATCCCGGTGCACATCGCCCTGAATTTGACCGGACTGTCATCCGGCCGTCCGGTCAAAAGCCCGGTTCGTCGGAAGGCGGCGGCAAGAAGCGTCCGGACCAGCCGTCGAAACCTGCCCGGACTCCCGGGAAGAAGCGCTCTCCAGTGGTTCTTTATGCCGCCCTGGCTGCCGGTTGCCTCGTCCTGGGCGCCGGCGTCGGCGGCGTTGCCCATCTGATCCTGTCCGGCGCGATCTCGCTGTCTCCACCCCAAGAGCTTGCCGGAGACCAGAGCGCCCAATTGACCGGGGAGCCGGAAGGCCCTCCGCGCGAGGCGGAGCAGCAAGAGGAAGCGGAGACGCAGGCACCCGCTGATCCGCTCGAAAACACTGCCGAACTTGTCAATGACGAAGAACTCGATATTCCCGCCGACCCGTTTTACGACATGGCGGTCTCGGCGGTCATCCCGCTCGCCGGCGATCCGGTTCTGCTGAGCGCCGGTGCCGCGGCCCGGCGGATAGAACTGTCCGAACGTCCGGTGCCCGCATCCACGGGAACGAACGACGCCGCGGTCCTGCCGGCAGCCAACGCCTATGTCCTGGACAGCCAGATGCTGGACGACAGCGGTGACCTGGTGATCCGTGCTCCCGGCAGCGAGGCGGACTTCCAGTTCGGCAATTTCGGCGGCGGCGAGGATGCGGACGGCATCGTGGTTGAAGAAGACAGCGAGGCGTCGCAGGGTCAGTCGCCCGACCTTCCGGTTTTTCTGAAGCCGCCGACAGATACGCTGAACCTCTTTTTGTCCGAACGCCCGATCGGCCAGGGTCCAAGCCGCATCGAAGTCCGGACCGAGATCACCGAGGCGCAGACGCTTGAAACGTTTCTGAAGGAAGCCGGCTTCGACGAGGACGTGCTCAAACCGTTGCTCGAATTTGCCGAAAGCGAGTTCCAGAAAGGCGATCTTGTTGCGGGCGACAAGATCGCGGTGCGCGGCATCAGGATGCCCAACAAGGTCGGCCGCATCGGCGACTATTACCGGCCGGTTCAGGTGTCGTTCTATTCCAGTGAAGGTTACGCCGGAACCGCCGCCTTTTCCCTGTCGCGGGACGGGCCGGCCTACGTGCACGGCGCTGATCCCTGGTTCGGAAAAACCATCGCGCAGGATAAGATCGCGTCAGATGATGCCGCGTCCGGTTCGGACACAGCGTCGTCCAAGAGCCACCGCCTGATCGACGGGCTCTACGCGACCGCGGTCCGCAATGCCGTTCCTGCGTCGATCGTGGGCGAGGCGATTGCCTATCTGGCGCCGACGACGGATCTGAAGCGTGCGATCAAACCCGACGAACGGTTCACCCTCGTCTTCACCGACGTTCCCCGGGACGAGAAGCGGGGCGGGGGCAGGGTGCTCTTTGCGGGAGTGCGCAGAGGCGATGAATGGTCCGTCCGCTGCTATGTCTTGAAGGCGCCGGGGAACCGCGGTTTCGCCTGTGTCAGCGAGGGCGGCAAGGTCAGCCTGTCCGGGGCAATGCTGGTTCCGGTCAAGGGCGTTCTGACATCGAAGTTCGGCATGCGTTTCCACCCGATCAAGAAGACCCAGCGGCTCCATGCCGGTGTCGACTGGGCCGCTCCGACAGGGACACCGATCCGCGCTGCATTCTCCGGCAAGGTCACTTATCGCGACGTCAGGGGCGGGTACGGCAATTTTATCGAGTTGACCCACAAGGACGGCATCTCCAGCCGCTATGCGCACATGCACGAATATGGCGACGGCATTCAAATGGGATCTGTCGTCCAGGCCGGCGACCTGATCGGCTATGTGGGCACGACAGGCCTGTCGACAGGGCCGCATCTGCATTTCGAGATCCGCCAGCGCGGCGAGCCGACCGACCCGCTGGCCTTTGAAATGGAAACCGGCGCGGATGCGTCGCAGTCGGTGGCAGGCAGCGATCTCGAGGAGTACCGGGTTGTTATCGCGGATATCTTGAGCGTTCAGTGACGAGCGTCCGCCTCAGCGCGGCAGCATCAGCCTACCATCCCGTTTGTCGCTTCATCAGCAACACCGGGATCCGGTAGACCCGCCCCAAGACATCCCGGACAATGCCGCGCCGCCATGCCGGCGGCGCGGAATTTTCTCAGGTCCGCCTACGCGGCGGTCTGAATTTCAATTCCCGTCTCGCCGGCCGTCAGCGTGACCTTGGACAGATCCTCGCCATTCATTTGCGCCGTCAGGAAAGCCCGGGAGAGTTTGGGCAGCAGATCGTTGGTCAGGATGTTGTCGATCATGCGCCCGCCGCTGTCCGGGTCGCGGCAGAGCGAAACGATGTGCGTGACGACATCTTCGCCATAGGCAAGCTCCGCGTCCCTGTTTTCCTTGACCCGCTTGACGATCCTGTTGAGCTGCAGGCGGACGATAAAGCCGAGCATCGACGGCGACAGCGGGTAATACGGAATGGTGACGATTCGGCCGAGCAGAGCCGGCGGAAACACGTCGAGCAATGCCGGGCGCAGGGCTTCGCCCAGTTTTTCCGGATCCGGGGCGTTCGGGTCGGCCGCGGCCTGGGCCGGATCGTCGGAGACCGGCGCGTCCAGCATGTGGCTGGCGGCATGCATGATGATATCCGTGCCCACATTGGAAGTCAGCAGGATCAAGGTATTGCGGAAATCGATCTTGCGGCCCATGCCGTCTTCCATCCAGCCTTTGTCGAACACCTGGAAGAAGATTTCGTGGACATCCGGATGGGCTTTTTCCACCTCGTCCAGCAGCACGACCGAGTAGGGCTTGCGCCGGACGGCCTCCGTCAGCCGTCCGCCTTCGCCGTAGCCGACATAGCCCGGGGGGGCGCCCTTGAGACCCGAGACGGAATGAGCCTCCTGGAACTCGGACATGTTGATGGTGATCAGGCTGTCTTCGCCGCCATAGAGTGTTTCGGCCAGTGCGAGGGCAGTTTCGGTCTTGCCGACCCCGGACGGTCCGCACAACATGAAGACACCGATCGGCTTGTCCGGATTGCCGAGCTGGGCGCGGCTGGTCTCGATGCGCTTGGCGATCATGCCGAGGCCGTGCGCCTGGCCGATGACACGCTTGTTGAGGCTGTCCGTGAGGTTGAGGATCGTCTGCATTTCGTCCTGCACCATCCGGCCGATCGGAATTCCGGTCCAGTCGGAAATGATGCTGGCGACCGCCTCGTCATCCACATAAGCGTAGACCATGCGCTCGTCCTCGGGGATGGCGGACAGTTCAGCCCGCTTTTCGCCCAGGGCGGTGCGGATCGCCTCTTCGTCTTCCAGGTCGATATCGAGATCCAGTTCGATCTCGTCGATCCCGACCAGGGCCGAGCCTTCATGCTCGGGATCCTCGATGTCCGCGCTTTCCGGATGGGGCGCCGGCTCGCCGCCCCGCAGCCGGCTAAGGGCAGAGTTGAGCCTGCGGATTTCCGCGACGAGCTTGCGTTCGCGTTCCCAGTCCGCGCGCACGGTTTCAATCGCGGTTTCAGTTTCCTCAAGGGCTGCATCGAGCGCCGCGAGCTGCTCCTCATGTTCCATGCCGAGTTCGGTATCGTTGGAAAGAGCCAGCCTTTCCGCTTCCAGGAAGCCCTTTTTCGCAATGAGGTCGGAAAGCTTTGCCGGATAGGCGGCCTGCGAGATGTTCACCCGCGCCGAGGCCGTGTCGAGCACGCTGACGGCCTTGTCGGGCAACTGGCGGGCGGGGATATAGCGGTGGGAAAGCGACACGGCCGCCTTCACGGCGCTGTCGAGAATGCGGACCTGGTGGTGCTCTTCCATGGGGCCGAGAAGACCGCGCACCATGGCAAAGCATTTCTCCTCGTCCGGCTCGTCCACCTGCACCGGCTGGAAGCGGCGGGTCAGCGCCGGGTCCTTCTCGAAATGCTGACGGTATTCCGACCATGTGGTGGCCGCGACCGTGCGCAGCGTGCCGCGTGCAAGGGCCGGTTTCAGAAGGTTCGCCGCATCGCCGGTCCCGGCTGCGCCACCGGCGCCGATCAGGGTGTGGGCTTCGTCGATGAAGAGGATCGTCGGCACGATGGAGGCGTGAACCGCGTCGATCACGGCGCGCAGCCGCTTTTCGAATTCACCCTTCATCGAGGCGCCTGCCTGAAGGAGGCCGAGATCGAGGGCGCACAGACGCGTGCCGAGAAGGGCAGGCGGAACGTCGCCGGACACGATCTTCTGTGCAAAGCCTTCCACGATGGCCGTCTTGCCGACACCGGCTTCCCCGGTAAGGATCGGGTTGTTCTGGCGCCTGCGCATCAGGACGTCGATGACCTGGCGGATTTCGTCGTCCCGGCCGACGATCGGATCGAACTCCTCGGCCCTTGCGCGGGCGGTGAAGTCGACCGTGAACTGGGCCAGCGCATCCTCGCCGGCGCCGCTCCCGACGGCTGCCTCCGAACTTCCCCCTTGGCGCCGGCCGGCGCGGCGGCTTTCGGGCCGGATCCGTCAACGGGACGTGCCCCGGCTTCGCCGGAAGTTCCGGCAATCTTGTCCAGGTCGCGAACGATAATATCGCGGTTGAGCTTGTCGAGCGCGGAGGAATAGCTGCGCAGCTGGCGCGCGGTCGTCCGCTCGCCCAGCATGGCAATCAGCACATAGGCGGAGCGGATCTTGTAGTCGCCATACCGCAGGGTACCCTCAAACCAGGCGCGCTCCAGCGCTTCCTGGAACGGGGCGGCCATGGAGGGCAGTTCCGTCTGATTGATCTTGAGCTCGGAGATCGCCTTCTGCAGGTCGGTATGGACCTCTGCCACATCGATGCCGAAATGGCGCAAGACGTGGACGAAATCGGTGTTTTCGTCGCGCGCCAGATAGTAGAGCCACTGCAGGATCTCCAGATTCCGGTGCCCGGAGCTCTTGGTCAGCCGCATCGCCCTTTCCAGGCACTCGTAGCTCACCGTAGTGAGCTTGTTGGCAACTGTTTCAACCAGAATGTCACTCATGGTGTCGGCCTTTCAGACTTGAGACCTATTGATAGACGGTCGTGTGGCGGCGCACGGGGCGGAAGCGGGTATCGGTCAGCATTACCTCGTCCTCATCCCCGGCTTCGGTATCTTCGTCGTCGATACTCGCCGTTTTCAGCCAGCCGATATGACCGAGCGTGGCGGAGTTGTTCCGGTCCATGTGGACCGCGGAAGCACAGCGTGCGGGGAGGGCGAGTTCGATTTCATACTCGATCTCCAGACCCAGGTAGAAGTCGATGAGGTCAAAGAGCTTCTCGGTCCACGGATTGGGCTTCGTCCGGGTGGGCGGCAGAAACTTGCGGTATTCGTCCAGCGAGCGGGTGAAGATACGGATGCGGATCTTGTCGCTGACGCTGTAGACCTTGGCTCCGACGATCGTGTCGAGACCGAGCTGGCCGGCGCCTCCGGGGCCGAGCGTGCCGAGGCTGAGCTGGTCGTCCTTGTCCAGATGCAGCCAGTTCCCGACGCATTGGTCGATTTCCACCTTGACACCGAACACTCCGGCGATCAGCGATTGCAACCGGGCCGCGCTCTTTGCCTTCGGCGACATCAACCCGCCGTAAAGCAGCTTCAGCCTGTCATCGATCCGGTCGAGGTCGCGGTAGATCGGCGAGCCAATGCCGATGGCCGAGCCAAGATAGGTCAGGAACCGGTCGTCATCCGGGCGGTCATGCTGAACGATGGGGCGTGCATCGGCCCAGGCACGGAAGAAAAGCTGGATGAAGCGGTTGTTGAAGAGATCGAGGAAGCGGGGAAAGCTGTCCTCGCCGCGAAGCCCCCACATGATGGCTTCGTCCGTGTAAGCCGACGGCAAGGCGCCCTGAGGCCCGAGAAGGCCGAGAAACCGTTCCAGCAGCACCAGGTCGCCGCGGCGGTCGCGTGTGGCGCGTTCTATCGTCGATCCTGCAAATTCGGCTGAAGGATCCTGCCCGAAACGCACGATGTCTTCCATCAGCCGGCGGCTCTTGCCAATGCGCGGCGGAGCCGGCTCGTCGGGTTTTTCGGCCCGGCAACGCCTGACGGTACAGCGCCGGGCGCCGTCTGCCCTTCCAGCATGCGCAACACGGACAGGAGGTCATGACCGCCCGGGTGCGTCTCGAGCCGGGCGCTCAGCGCCGCCAGGAGCGAGGCATATTGCTGCTGGACGGGAACCTCGATCCTCTGCTCGGCGGGCGGCACATGCCCGCCGTCCGGATCTTCTGTCGCAGGTTCGGTTGAACTCGGCGCGTCATCCTCTTCCAACTGTACTGGTGGCGCCGGCTCTCCTTCGTCAGGCGAAGCCTTGTCCTCGACGGGGGCGTCGTCAGAGGCCTCATCAGAGGTTGGAGACTGCGATTGTATCGTGTGCGATTCGGTCGCCTCGCCGGGGGGCGTCTCGTCGGAAGTCGGGGAGGCGTCGGGGGCAGACTCCGGCCACGGATCGGCGGCGCCCGATGCCTCGTCTTTGCCTTCAGAGCCGCTTGCGTCCTGCGCCGGCCGGACAGCCGTCTTCGAACCGGCAAACCGCAGGACGGTCTTGTCCCGCGCGGACCCGCGTTCGGGCGTGCCCGATTGAACCGTTTCGTCGCTGTCGTCTGCGCGGCTCATATAACCCCTTTGGCGCCGATCCTTGGCGGCCACTTCATGATGGTTCCCCGTTCGGTGGTGGCGATCACGCACTGGGTGAAATGATTGATCGAGGCATATTCGGCCAGGAACCGGTCCAGAACCGCTCCCATCAGGAAGGCGCTTGCGCCCTCGAAGGCCTTGTCGTCGAGCGTGATGGTGATCTCCAGGCCACGGGCAACGCCTGTGCCGGATTTCTGCTGAAGCCTTCGCACCACCGGACGGGTCGACACGGAGCGGACGGCCTGCGCCTGCCGGTCGGCCGTATTGTCGGACAGCGGGGCAAAGACGCTCAGGATATCCCGGAACGAGCCGCCGTCCCTGCCGGCAGCGTCATGAAGCAGCCCGGTGTGATTGAGGGCCAGGATATTGATCAGCCGCCAGGCAATCGCCCCTGTGTGACCCTCCTCGCCGAGCCTTTCGTTATAGGAAAGAAGCGGCGCTCTCGGCGAAGTCGGGCCGGCCACGCAATCGACCTTGAGGCCGATGTCCTCGAGAATGCGGAAATCGCCGATATCGGACGAGATCCGAATTGCTGCCGACCGGAAGATCGGCCGCCACCGCCCGGTTGGATGCCATCACTTTGAGGGAAAGTTCGGCAAGCTGCTTGTCGCCGCTCTGCAGCAGTGCGGCCGCGTGAGCGCCGCTTGAAATCGAGATGAAGGTTTCCGTACCGACATACGGGCTGGGCTGCATGCGCCGCACTTCGGAAGATGACTGGCGGCGGGGCAGGCGGCGAACCGTGTAGAACCACTCATGGCCGGCCTTTTCCGTGTCCGGGGCTACGCTGTAGAGCGGCTCGACGGACCGTTTTTCCCCGCCGGAGAAATGCGCGTTGACCTCCGTAACGGAGTGGACTTCGTAGTCGATCGGGCGGGTGCGGTCGGTGATGACGGCAAATTCATGTTGCCCCTTCTTGATCGGCACCCTGTCGGTCTGGCGTTCGAACAGGTTGACGGCCGGAGCGGCATGCAGGGCGAAGATCTTCGCTTCCACATGAGAGGGCAAACGGGGTTCGGCCTCATCGAAGACGAAAATCAGCTCGAAGGACTTTGCCTTGACCTGGTCGAGATAGCGACGCAGACCCGTAAGGCGCAGGCCGAGAAAGCTGCGGGGGAAATTGAAATAGTCCCGCAGGTAGTCGAAGCCCATGAACATCCTGCGGTCATTGCGCAAGAGGGCGTCTTCCTCATCGAAGCCAAGCTGCTCGATGGCGCTTACAGGCATTCTTTGCAGCGAAGACTGGCCGTATGCATCTTCGGTCCGGAGGTAGAGAGCGATGGTGTGGCCAAAGATCTGCTCATAGACCTTCGCGGCCAGTTCAATCGGGCCGATCAGCCGGATGGGCAACTCGTTGATCCGGCAGCCCGCCACCTGGTATTCCGGTTTCTTGAGTGCCTCCTTGGCGGAGACTTCGTTCTCCGGGTCTTCGGCCATTCGATGGGTGAGCGTGATCGACAGACCGGCTCTTGCGCGCCGGTCCTCGGCCATTTCAGCACCAAGGCCGGAAATCTGCGCGGCCGAACTCAGATACCGCGCTCCGGTGAGCTCCAGGGGCGTCATGACGATCGGGGCGGCAAGCGTGAACCTGCAGCGCACTTCTCCCCGCCGTTCGCGGAAAACGGCCTCCATGGGCGCGTGCCGGCTTATCTTGATGCCGTTGCGCAGGTTGGCATCGCCGTATTTGGGCGTGACGCGGGCAAGCACCATGGAGGGAATGGGCGCGAGGGCGGACGGATAGAGTTGCTCGAACAGGTTGGACGTGAACTCGGAAAACTCGTGCTTCATCTTGAGCTGGACGCGCGCCGCCAGAAAGGCCGCGCCTTCCAGAAGGCCGGACAGCATAGGGTCCGACCGGTCTTCCAGCAGTCCGCCCAGGCGCTCGGCCACGCCCGGATAGGCGTCGGCAAATGCCGCGCCCTGTTCCCGCAAGTAGGTCAGCTCCTGATTGTAAAGGTCCAGAAATTCCCGGTTCATGCAGTCGCCCCGATAATCTTGATCCTGCCATATGCCGGATCGACGTCGGCAATGAATTCGCTTCCGACCCGTACCGGATCACAGCGGATCTCGGCCTTGATCACAAACCGCACCTTGAAGGTGTCGCTGTCGGTGTTGTCATCTCTGGTCACCTGGAGTGTACGCGGATCCATTCGCGGTTCGAAGCGAACGAGCGCCTCGCGGATGTCGTCGGCGAGGCTGTCGATCCGGGCCGTATCGACCACATGCACGGAAAGATCCGGCAGACCGTAATTGAGAACGGACGTGGCCACTTCGGGGAAATCGGACAGATCCTGAGCCGAATTCAGGTTCACCGTGTTCAGAAGGGACTGAAGGTCGCGGCGAACCTCAGCGAGAAGCGCGTGTTCTGAGAGGCCATAGGCACGGGAAAGCCGGCGTCCGGACTTGAGTTTCTGCCCGTCCTTCAATTCGTTCTGGCGAGCCCGGGCAGCCTTGTAGTCCGGATCGTCCACGGCCCGGAAAGCCCACATGAGCGGGGAGTGCATCTTCATAGTTGATTTAGCCATTGGCTATGCCCACGCTGACTGCCGCCTCATGATCGATTTGCACTGGTTCCCGGCGGGGGCGGGCCGGTCCTTGCTGCCCGCGTCGCCAGGTTGTCCATGGAAAAGCATTGGCTGCCGCGTTGGAACGCGGCAGCCATTCACGCAAAAAGGCGTTATTTCTTTTCGTTCGCCGCGATGTCCCAGGCGAACTCCGGAGCCGCGCCTTTGGAGCCGTCCGGCTTCTGTTCGGTGTAGATGTACTTGTACTCACCGAAGTTCAGCGTGCAGCTTTCCGTGATGCGGTCGTCGGAACCGCTGCCGCCGGTCGAAAGGTTGGTGACGATAATGTCCTTCATTTCGATCTTGATGTATTCCAGCGGGGAGTCTCCGGCGGCCTTGCGGACCAGCAGGGTCCCTTTGGCGATATGTTTGCCGGTAGACAGGTGCTGAAGCAGAACCGGGGTCGATTTGTCGACAAACTTGGTGATGCTCAGGTCCTGAAAATGCGCCTTGCCTGAGCCGGAACCGCCGCCCATGTGGGTGGTGCCGGACTGGGATGCACCCCAGGACCAGGACAGGACGTCAATCTTGTCCTTGTGCGTTTTGTCCTGAGCTTCACCCTTGATGCCCTCAAGTTCCAGATAAACATCGACAGCCATTTCAATAGATCCTTTTGGTTGCTGACGGCCAGGACCTCTTGCCTGGCACGGTCTCTACTATCTCTAAACAACTACCTCGGACCTCGCGGTCCAAACCCCTGGACGCGACTGCGTCTTGTTTGTACCTCCGCCCGGAATTGCCGGGCTGCATCCGTTCGGGATGCCTGCCTGGCGGGCGGACTGCCGCCCGCCAGGCAATTCGTGAAATCAGTTTCCGTCCTGCGGAATGCGGGAGGCAAGGCTCATGCCGATATCCATGCCTTCCAGCTGGTAATGCGGACGGAGGAAGAACTGGGCCCGGTAATAGCCGGGGTTTTCCTCGTCGGGGACAATGGTGACCTTGGCTTCCCGAAGCGGCTTGCGCGCCTTGGTTTCCTCGGTCGAGTTGTCCGGATCGCCGTCCACATAGTCCATGATCCAGTCGTTCAGCCACCGCTGCAGCTGCGCCGTTTCCTTGGTCGAACCGATCTTGTTGCGCACCATCACTTTCAGGTAATGGGCAAACCGGGTGACCGCGAACATGTAGGGCAGGCGGGCCGACAGGTTGTCGGATGCGGTTGCATCCTTGCCGTCCGGTCCGGAGAACTGCCTCGGCTTGAAGACGGATTGCGCGCCAAGGAAAGCGGCCTGGTCCGTGTTCTTGCGGTGGATCAGCGGGATCAGGCCCAGACGGGAGATTTCGTGCTCCCGGCGGTCGGAGATGGCAATCTCTGCAGGGCATTTCTGATCGACGCCGCCATCATCGGTCTCAAACACGTGGGTCGGCAGATTCTCGACCAACCCGCCGCTTTCAACGCCGCGGATCCGCACCGTCCAGCCGTATTCCTTGTAGGCCCGATTGATGTTTGCGGCCATGGCATAGGCGGAGTTCATCCAGCCGTATTTGTCGTGGCTGTTATCGCCGAATTCCTCTTCGAAGGCGAATTCCTCGACCGGGTCCGACTTGGCGCCATAGGGCTGGCGGGCGAGCACGCGCGGCAGGGTCAGGCCCAGATAGCGTGCATCTTCGGATTCCCGCAAGGTCCGCCACTGTGCATGGATCTCCGTGTCGAAGATCTTGGACAGATCGCGCTTGGCCGGAAGCTCCGTCCAGCTCTCCATCTGCATCAGCTGCGGATCGGCAGCTGCCAGGAACGGCGCATGTGATGCCGCCGAGATTTTCGCCATGCCGCGCAGAATGGTGATGTCCTGCGGGTCATAGGAGAACTCGTAATCACCGACCAGACAGCCGTAAGGCTGGCCGCCAAGCTGGCCGAATTCAGCTTCGTAGATCTGCTTGAACAGCGGGCTCTGATCCCACTTGGCGCCGCGATAGCTCTTGAAGACGCCGGCAAGTTCGCTCTTCGAAATGTTGAGGAACTGCAGCTTCAGCGAAGCATCGGTTTCCGACTGGTGGACCAGGTAGTCCAGACCGCGCCAGGCGCTTTCCAGCTTCTGGAACTCCGGGGCATGGATGATCTCGTTCACCTGTGCCGTCAGCTTTTCGTCAAGCTTCGCGATCATCTCGTCGATCGTGTCGTACACGTCGTCCTTGATGAGCGCCTGGTCGGACAATGCTTCCGCCAGGAACGTGGACATGGCACTGTCAACCAACTGGTTGGCCGTATCGTTTTCGCTCTTGATGCGAAAGTTCTGTTTCAGGATCGAGGCGAATTCCTCAGGGCTCCGTTCCCCCGTCACTTCGCCGGCTGGTGCGCCACTTGTTTGAGCGCTTGTATCCGTGTTGGTCATTTACGCCTCCTCCGTACCGCTGCCTTTGTCCGCGCCGCCATCGGGCTGCGCTTTTTCGGCTTCGATTTGCTGCGCAAGGGCCTGCATCAAGGCCGGATCCCGGGTCAGCTCCTCAAGCTGGCTGATGGCCTGAACGCGTCCGTCCATCATTGTCCGCAGAGCTGCGAGACTGCGGCGTGCATCAAGAAGTTTCTTCAGGGCCGGAACCTGTTCGGCCACCTTGCCCGGTGTGAAATCGTCCATGCTCTTGAAACGGAGCTGGACACTCATCTTGGTGTTTTCCTCGCCGGACAGTTTGTCCTTCACGTTGAACGAAGTGCCAGGCTGGATGGCTTCCATTCGCTTGCTGAAGTTGTCCATGTCGATATCGAGGAGCTTGCGCTCGTCGATGTCCGGCTTTTCGGCGCCGGGACTGTCGCCCGAAAGGTCTGCCATAATGCCCATGACGAAGGGCAGCTCGACTTTCTGCTCCGCGTCGAACGGGTCCTCGTAGAAAATGTGAACACGAGGAGGTCTGTTACGTTTGATGAAGCTTTGCCCGCTATTCGATGCCATTGTACTTGCCTTTCACTATCATGACTTTGGTGAAGTCAAGGTCAAATTTGATAATATGATCATGCAGAGCGACTTGTGTTTGCGTTTGTTTTCGTTCTGCGTTTTGTCTCGTTGGTGTCTATTTAACTGGATTGCCCGGATTGGAAAGTGATCACAGTCACAAGATCGCCGCTTTAGTATTTTTCTTAAGAAATATCTTGGATCGGAATATTGAGGACCCGTTGGCTTCCCGTGTCAAGAAAGAAGCGCGGAAACGCTAGGGAACGGGTCGAGATCGAATCTGTCTCCCTGTCAATCATCTTCGGGGCGCAGGAAAAGGTTGAGCAGCCCCGTGAAGGAACCTGAACTCATATTCTGAGCTTCTTCCAGCAGAAGAGGTATCGGGCTGGTCGGCTCATTGGCGGAATAGTAGCCCTTGACTGCGGCGATTCCCTTCATGGCGTCGCTCCGGTTCTCAATCACCATAACCGCAAAGCCATCGATATCACCAAGCTCGGGGTCGGTGCCTTCATTGAGATCGACGAGCCTGTTGTTGGACAGTTGCAGTCCGCTCGTGCCAAGGATCAGCGACACGTCGTCGAATCTGCTTGGCATGAGGATCTTCAAGGCGTCCAGGTAAGATTTTCCGACGAGGCCACGCGCTTCACGCACGAGAAACAGGGCCGGGTGCGACGGTTCGCGGGTGGCGAAATAATCTTCGACGGCATCCAGAATAAGTTTCGCCTGAGCCGAATTCTTGATGTCGGATTGCGAAGCGGCTCCATTGGCAGAGGCATCGGCGCCTTCCTCTGCGCCGCCCTCTTCGGGGACCGCTCCTTCCGCTTCGTCGGTGAGGCGCCCGAGACGGATATTCAGTTCTCTGCCCATATCCCTGACGAGCGTCGTGAGCACTTCATAGTTCGGCGGAGCGGCCTTGGCGCCGTTTTCCTTCAGCTTCTCGCTGCAAATGCGGGAAATTTCCTGCAGTTCGTCGGGCAGCTCGGCGAGGTCCGTCAGGATTTCGTTGATGAGTTCCGGCTCCAGCTCGCCGGATGTCAGCGCAGCTTCGATGGCGCCCAGGGAAATCGTGTGCTCGTCCGGGCGCGCCGTGGCTTCGCCCGCGGCGATCTGGATTGCGCGGTAGCTTATGGGGCCGCTTCTGCGCGTTTTGAACAGCGGTGCAGCTTCAAGCGGCAGGATGACGGTTGGACGGTTGTTGAGTGATTCGAGGGCGCCGACGCGTTCCATATGGCCGAAATCGGCATCGGCCGGATGAACCTCGTTCCAGTGGTTCTCCAGGAGCCTGCGGATGATTCGTACAGAATTTGCAAATATATGAAGCTGGCCGTTCAGAAGGCCGAGCTGGGCGAGAAGCACGAGCAGTCTCAGGTCTCTCGACTGCTTCAGGAAACCGTCCATCTGCTTGAACAGATCGGTGAAATCGACTTCGGTCCGGTCAAACTCGCTGAAACGCTCCGGCAGCAGTTCCTCGCACGAGATCCATGAGCGCGGCGAAGGCGGGTTCCGTATCGTAAAGATCAGGCCCGCAGCCTCCGCCGGGCGACACCTCCGTGCCATAGATGTCCGGATCAAAATTCATACCAGCCCCCAGCCCGGCTTGGGCCAGCCGGCTTGCCACCGGCTGGCGAATACCTGCGTAACCGCTTATTCGAAAACCAGCTTGCTTTCCACGCGGCGGTTAGCCGGATCGTTTATGTCGGCGACCATCGGTCTGGTTTTGCCGTAGCCGACGGTCTTCAGGCGGTCCCGGCCGACGCCGAGCGACACGAGATACTCGGTCACGGCCTTGGCCCGGTCTTCCGAAAGGCGCTGGTTATAGGTCGCCGATCCGACGCCGTCTGTGTGTCCCTCGATGACGAAGGTGGCGCCTTCAAGGTCCGGCACGTCGATGCCCTTTGCAAATTCCTGCAGGTTGGCCTTGGCTGTCGGGCTGAGGCGGGCGGAAGCATATTCGAAGGAGACCAGCAGGTCGAAACCTTCATCGATTGCCTTGGTTTCCGGATCGACCACCAGCGTATCCGCGGTCTTCTCGGTTTTGACGCCCACCTGGCCGTCGCTGCCACTGGCCGCTTCGGGATTGCATTCGTCCCTTGTGCCGATGCACAGTGCCCGGGTTGCGCCTGTGGTTTTCAGGGAGCGGGTCTTCAGCTGTTTGAAATGCTTGCTGACTTCGTCGGCCGAATAGGTGGCATCCTGTGCCGATGCTGCCTGATAGCCGGCGCTGATGCCGGTAAGCGAAAGCGAAAGTGCTGCCGCCATCAGAAGGCGGGCAGGCGCGAAATGACGGGATTTGGTCCGGTCAAATAGGATGGTCTGTGAGGTCACGATTTCAGTCCTCCCTTGTGGAGTGTTCAATGGGTTGCCGCAACGGGTTCGAAATGCATCGTGCCATATCTGCAAAAAATTAATGTGGCGAATGTCACTAAACTTCGCTTTGATACCAGTATGTCGTATCGTCACCAAGAAGCAAGGGAATAGGGTGGGGCATGACGTTGCTGGCACGGTTAAGAATCTACAAACGATAGCGCCGAATTTTGTGGTCAGCTGCGTAATGCGGATCCCAATTTGCCGTAGGCTTTGGGGGAGGCGTTCAAAGCAATTGCAACAACTGTGTTATTGAGCACATATTTTTTGCCGGAAACGACATAGGAGACTGAATGAATGGCAGTTCATGCGCTGCCAAAGTCAGGAACCGCAGTATTTCCGAGGAGAACTTCGTGGCCCAAGGTCAACTCAAACAAGCAAACCGGATGGCCGAACTGACTTCGGTCTTCGGGAAGGATGAGCTCTCCGTTGTCACTGTCGAGTGTGACGAAGGACTGAGCGAGGATTTCGAGATCCGGCTGGAGGTCGTGAGCCAACAGGAAGACCTGGATTTCGACAAGGCGATTGCCACTCATATGACCGTCAAGGTGGTCACCAACAATGGTGACACCCGTTATTTTGACGGCCTCCTGACGGATGCGAAGTGGCTTGGTCACCAGGGCGCTTATTACGTTTACAGGCTGACCATGCGCCCCTGGTTCTGGCTGCTGACCAAGAACTCCAATTGCCGGATTTTCAAGGACAAATCGGCTCCGGACATCATCTCCCAGGTGCTGGGCGAGCATGACTTCGCCGATTTTCGCAACAAGCTGACCGAAAGCTATGATCCGATCCACTATTGCGTTCAGTACCGGGAATCGGATTACGACTTCTGCTGCCGGCTGATGGAAGAGTTCGGGATTTCCTATTGCTTCGAGCACCAGGACGGCAAGCACACAATGATCCTGGCCGACGCCAAGTCTTCCTATACTCCGATCACCGGCAATTCGACGATACCGTTCATTCCCCTGGGCGGCGATAGCCAGCGGGACGAGGAGCACCTCTCTCACTGGGTACCGAGCCGGAAATTCAGGACGGGAAAGTTCGCGTATAACGATTATGACTTCGAGAAGCCGAGTGCATCGCTCGAAGCCGAAAAGGATGCCGGTTCCAAATACAGGGCCGGTTCTCTTGAAAACTACGACTATCCGGGCCGCTACGTCGAGAAGGACAAGGGCACGAAATTCAGCGACATCCGGTTGCAGGCGGAACAGGCCGAGGACAAGCGCATCGAAACGTCGGGTGAAGTTCCCCGCATCTATGCAGGCGGGCTGTTCACCCTGAAGGACCACCCACACGGACCGCAAAACAAGGAATATCTTGTTGTCCGTGCAAGCCACCGGCTCATCACCGAACAGTACAGAAGCGGCAGCGCGGGGCCTCAGGGGAGGCCTATACCGGAACCTATGATGTACTGTCGACCGACATTCCCTTCAGGACGCCGGCATCGACCCGCAAGCCCCGCATTCCGGGCCCTCAGACTGCAAAGGTGGTCGGGCAAGGCGAAATCGATGTGGACGAGTACGGTCAGATCATGGTCGAATTCCACTGGGACCGTGACAAGACCCAATCCAGGCGCGTGCGTGTGGCTCAGGTGTGGTCTGGCAAAAAATGGGGCGGTATCTACATCCCGCGCGTCGGTCAGGAAGTGATCGTCCAGTTCCTGGAAGGAGATCCGGACAATCCAATTGTTATCGGAACCGTGTATAATGCGGAAAACATGCCGCCCTACAGCTTGCCGGGTGAGAAAAACAAGGCTGGGATAAAGTCCGACTCCACGACGGGCGGCGGCGGCTACAACGAGTTTGTTCTGGACGATACAAAAGGCCAGGAAGAAATCGGCGTACACGCTCAAAAGGACATGAATACGGTTATCGAAAACGACGAGACGCTGCATGTCAAAAACAACCGTGATACCAAGATCGACGTGAACCGCACCGAAAAGGTCGGCAAGAACGTGACCGAAGACATCGGCATGGTCTGGAAGGTGAAGGCCGGCACGATGATCCAATTCGAATGTGGTGCCAGCAAGATCACCATGACACCGGCTTCCATCAAGATCGAGTCGACGATTATCGATGTTGCGGCAACGGGTACACTATCCGCCAAGGGCACCATGACCAGTGTCACCGGCAATGCGATATTGACGCTGAAAGGCGGCCTCGTACTGATCAATTGATACCCGTGTCTGACAACGCGGTATCGGACCAACGGAGTGGAGCTGATGGGATCGCGTATCCGCTTTACCAAGGCCAAACAGGTTTTTGAAACCTATCCTGAACTGTCCGAGACGGTCAGCGAACCGTCCTCTGACGTCACGCCGGAAGACTATGCTCTGGAGCTTCAGGACGGCGATGCCCCGCTAACGGCGCTTGCCTATTTCGCTCATATGCTGCCCAAGCGCGAAGCGGTATGGTGGGGAGTGAAATGCGTTGTCGGCCTCCAGGGGGCCCGGAGCGAGACGGACCGCCGGATCCTGGCTCTCAGCGAAACCTGGGTGCGTGAAGGTGACGAAGATGCCCGTGCAGCGGTCCGCGCTGCCGCTGAAGCGGAAAAAGCCGACAGTGCGGCCGTTTGGCTCGGCCTGGCGGCCGGCTGGTCGGGTGGGTCGCTGTCGCCCAATCCGGATTACCGTGTGGAAATGCCGGACGATTTGACCGCGAAAGCGGTAAATACCGCGGTCGTGATTGCGCTCGGCAATGTGGAAGCAGGCAAACGGCAGGAAGCGCTGAAGTCGTGCCTGTCCGCTGGTCTGTCCTTCGCCGCAGGGGGCGCGATGCCCATTGTGACCGTGAAAGGGCAGGCTCCGGCCTTGCCGTAAGTTTGTTGGGGGACTTGCTGGAATGCGAATTACGCTGCAGATCGAGAATGTCGATCGGCTCGAGACCGGTGGCCAGGTATCTTATAGCTGTGCCGACCGCGGCTTCGATATCGGCCGGCATGAGCATCTCGACTGGAGCCTGCCCGATCCGCACCGGGTCGTGTCCGGCAAGCATTGCGAAGTGCGTTTTGAAGGCGGGCAGTTTGTCCTCTATGACATCTCCACCAACGGCACCTTCTTGAATGGCAGCCCCAACCGCATGGACCAGGCCCATGTGCTGCGGTCCGGCGACCGGCTGATGATCGGCGACTATGTCATCTCGGTCGCACTGGAGGCGGGAGAGAGTGTCGGGAGTGGAATGGGCGGGTTGTCCTCGGGGGCGATGTCTTCTTCCGGCAGCGCGCCATGGCAAACGCCGCAGCCGGTGGCCCCGGCCACACCCGAACCTTCGTGGCCTGCCGCCCCGCCGTCACAGCAACAATCACCTTATCCGCATCACGAACCGGGCGGTCCGTGGGCGACCCCGTCGTCGGGCATGGAAGGACGTCATGCGCCGCCCTCGTCGGCCCCGGGTGTCGGAACTCCGGCGGACGACGTCTGGAGCCAGCAAGGGCACGGCTGGGGAAGCGCCGATCCGTCTCTCTATGACCCGAATGCGCAATATCCCGACCGCGAAGCCGGCAGGCCGTCTCAGGCCGATCCGATGGACCACCTGGCGGTCCAGCCCGATCTGGAACGCCGGGAAGAACCGGCCGCGCCTGCCTACGCACCGCAGGACCAGGGGCCGGCATCGCCATTTTCACAATCATCGGGCGAGCCTGGACAGGAGCAACCGCTGTTTGGCATGCCTGATCTTGGACCGTCAGGGGAGGCGGCACCTGGCGCCGAAGCGCCCTGGGCGGAGGCCGGGCCACCGGTGCAGGAGGAAAAATCGCCGTTTCCCGATGCGTCACCACCAGCGCAACCGGCCCCATCGCAACCAGCCCCGGTGCAGCCCACACCTGCGGAGCCGGTTCAGGCCGCCAGCCAGCCCGGACCGGCGTCTCCGGCAGAAGCCCCGCCTTCCGCAGCGTCTTCCGGCTTCGCGCAGGAAACACCACCACCGCCCGCCACCCAGCCCGACGTCGCAGCTCAGTCACCGGCGACCAGCATCGATTTCATCAAGGCGTTTGCGGCGGGAGCAGGCATCCCGGAGAATGTTCTGGCTGATCGCGATCAGGAGGAATTTGCTCGTGAGCTCGGTACGATCCTCCAAGGTATCACAGGTGATCTGATGGGCCTCTTGCAGGCGCGCAGCCAGGTGAAGGCGATGACGCGCAATGCCAACCGGACATTGATCAGCCGGAGCGGCAACAACGCGCTGAAATTCTCGCCGACCCCGCAAATGGCTTTGCAGACGATGCTTTCGCAAAGCGCGGAAGCCAACGGCTATCTGCCGATCGACAAGGCCATGCGCAATGCGTTCAAGGACATCCAGAAGCATCACGTGTGGACCTATGCGGCGATGCAGAAGGCAGCCGCGCGATTTGATGAGACGCTTTCTCCGAAAGCGATAGAACGCGAAGGGCAGGGGGCAAAGAGCACGTTCGGCAACCAGAAGGCCAAAAACTGGGACCGGCTGCAGGAACGCTGGACTTCCCTGTCCGGGGCTTATGACGACGGGCTTGTCGGTGTTTTCACCCAATACTTTACCGAAAGCTACGAGGAATTGACCGGAGAAGATCCGGAGATGGGCTCCGGGGCCGGCAATTCCGGGCGCATTGATTGAAACGTTTTGAGATTTGACGGGCGCGCGAGCGCTTACGAGTAAGGGAGCAGTGCCTTAATGTCGTGGTATAGCAAGGTTGCATGGACCGAGGGCCTGTTTTTGCGGCCGCATCACCTCCAGCAAAGCGACCGCTATCTGGAGCACCTGCTGGATGAAAGGGTAAGGCTTGCCTCTCCCTATCCCTGGGGCTTTGCCGATTTCGCGATCGACAAGGATGTCGGTCAGCAATGCCGCTTCGCACTGCGCCACGGCCGCGGCATCTTTCCCGATGGCACCGTGTTCAACTTCCCCGCGGACGGCACGCCGCCTCCGGCGATCGACGTTCCGGAAGATGCTGCGGGCCAGATCGTCTGGCTGGGCATTCCCGAGACCACCGTCAATGCGGTTGAGGTGGCCAACGGGCGCGACGATGCGGCCACGCGCTATCTTCAGGGCCGCGAGACGATCATCGATTCGACCTCTTCGATCCGGCAGGAGGAGGAAATCGACGTCGCCCATCCGCGCCTCATGTACTCGATCCGCTCGACGCCGCATCCCGGGCATGTATGTCTGCCGGTTGCCCGCATCACGGAGATCAAGGACCGGATCGTCATCACGGACGGCACTTTCGCACCGCCGGTTCTGGCCTGCCATGTGCACCCGGTGGTGACCGGCTGGATCGACTCCGTCATCGGCTGGGTGGAGCGCAAGCTCAGTGAATTGGCGCGCTATGCGGCGGACACATCGGCCGGCGGCGGCCTGCAGAATTTCGATTACCTGACCTTGCAGTTGCTCAACCGCACCCATCCGCTGCTGATGCACCTGCGCAAATCCGCTTATGTGCATCCCGAACGGGTCTATTCGGAATTTCTGCAGCTGGCCGGCGAACTGGCGACCTTCGCGACCGATGAACGCCGGGCGCGGAACTATCCGGTGTACGACCACGACAAGCTGCACGACATCTTCAAACCCTTGTTGGCAGACATCCAGGCTTTCCTGTCCGCAGGCTACGACCGGCGGGCGATCCGGCTGCCGCTGGAGCAGCTTGCTCCGAACGCTTTCAAATCGACGATTGTCGATCGCAACCTGTTCTCCCAGGCCAGCTTCGTGATCGAAGTTGCCGCCCGCAGGCCGCTGACGGAGATCCAGACGGAGTTTCCGCGCCTCTTCAAGGTCGGGCCGTTCAGCCAGATGCGCCAGATCGTCTATTCCAACCTGCCGGGCATTCCTCTGATCCACATGCCTGTCCCGCCGGCACAGATCCGTGCCTTGACGGATCGCGTCTATTTCAGGCTCGACAAGACGACGCCGCTCTGGCGCGAGTTCAGCCAGGATTCGGCGATCGGTCTGCAGTTTTCCGGCAACTGGCCGGATCTGCAGCTTGAATTCTATGCTATCCGGGAGGGCCGCTGATGGCCGAAAATGACGATCCCTTTGGCGTCTCCAAGCGCAAGGGCAAAACGATCGTCCGGCCAAATCCGGGCGGCCGTTGGAGCGAAACGCAGCCTGGCGGAGCGCCGCAACAGCCTGCCTATCCTCCCGCGCCGCCCCATGCTGCGCCCGGACAGGCGCCCCAGCCATCGCGCCCGGCCAGCGCGCCGGATCCGTGGCAGAGCGGAAGCGGGTCGGGCCAAGACCCCTATGCTCCCACGCCGGCGGGATATGAGTACGGCCAGCAGGAGGCGCCGGACCTGCGAAGGCCGCCGCCTGCCTACCAGTCGGCGCCACCGCCACAGCAAGCGGCTCCGGGCCCCCAGGCGTCTACGCCTCGAGGGACGGGACAGCTGGCGCAGACGCCGGACATCAACCAGATCCGCGTGGCCAACCGGAATCCGATTTCCCGCGCGGCCGCCCCGCTCCTGCTGCTTCTGGGCCGGTTGCACCTGACGATGACCGCCGAGCAGTTCGATGCATTGATGCGGGACGTCTACAATTCCATCAAGACCTTCGAGAAGGAGCTGCGCAACGCCGGCATTACCGACGACCAGATCCGCTCGGCCGCCTATGCGCTTTGCGCCACATCCGACGATATCGTCCAGAACCTTCCCACGGCCGGCCGGCATCAGTGGACGCAGTATTCCATGCTGACCCAGTTCTTCGGACAGGCAACCGGCGGCGTCGAGTTTTTCCAGCTGCTGGAAAAGGCGAAGCAGGACCCCGGCCGGAACTATGGCGTTCTCGAAGTCATGCATGCCTGCCTGTCGCTCGGCTTCTACGGCAAGTACCGCGCCATCCAGGGCGGGCAGCAGGGGCTGGAGCGGGAGCGCCGGGACCTGCACGAGATCCTGAGGCGGGTTCGCCCGCGTCCGGGAGATGATCTTTCCCCGCATTGGCGCGGACTGGAGCTGTCTCAGAAGCGCACGGGCTTTTCCGTTCCCATCTGGTCCGTTGCCGCGGTTGCGGGCGCCTTGCTGCTTGGCGGCTACGTCACGCTGATGCTGCTGCTTTCAAGCGGCAGCGAGGTGATTGCCAGCCGTGCCGCGGCTCTTTACCCGACCGGACCGGTCGAATTGGCGCGCGAGGGGTATCAGCCGAAACCGCCCCCGGCACCGCCACAGCCGGACAACGCGCCCATCGACCAGGTCACCGCACAGCTGGCCGGGCTGGAAGGCCTGGAAATTTCGCAGGCTGGTCCCGCGATCATGTTGCGCATGCGCGCCCAGTTCGACGTCGCCGCGGCAACCCTGCGGCCGGAGTTCCAGCTTCTGGTGGAACAGGTTGCGCAGACGCTTGACGAGGTGGGCGGCGAGATCCTCGTGGTCGGCCACACGGACAGCGACCCGATCCGCAACAACCCGCGCTTCCCGACCAACTGGCACCTGTCGGTTGAAAGGGCGAAGTCGGTGGCCGGTGTCATGCAGTCGATCCTGCGCGAACCCGACCGGGTCGAGGTGGAAGGGCGCGGAGCGGATGAGCCGATCGCGCCAAACACGAGCCGGGAAGGCAAGGCGCTGAACCGCCGGGTGGAAGTCTTTCTGAAGCCGGCGTCCGAAGGGCTGGTGATTAACAACTAGGGTCAACTCCGGGGCAACCGCAGTACAAGGCTTTATCTATGAAATTCTGGCTCGGAATAACGGCAATCGCGATAGGCATTCTTGCCCTGATCGCTCTGATCTGGTTTGGCGGCCCCTTCCTGGCGATTGCCGGCGTGCGTCCGTTCGAGCCGCTCTGGGTGCGATTGCTCCTGGCGTTGTTTTTCCTCCTGACCATCGGTGGCTGGCAGGTCTACCGCATATACAAGCGCGTCGCTGCAAACCGTGCGCTCGAGCGGGAAATCATGCAGCCGAAGGCCAGCGATGAGGATCTTCAGATCATGTCGGAGCGCATGAAAGACGCGCTCAAGACACTGAAGTCCGCCAGCGGCAACACGCGCACCTATCTTTACGATCTTCCCTGGTATCTGATGATCGGCCCGCCGGGTGCGGGCAAGACCACGGCTCTGATGCACTCGGGCCTGAAATTCGCCAATTCCCGCGGCAAGGGCGAAGCGCAGAAGATTGAAGGCCTCGGCGGTACGCGCTACTGCGACTGGTGGTTTGCGGAAAATGCCGTCCTGATCGATACGGCCGGACGCTACACGACGCATGATTCAGATGCCGAACAGGACCGGGAAGCCTGGCTGGGTTTCCTGAAGATCCTGCGCAAGGCCCGGCCGCGCCAGCCGGTCAACGGGGTGATGGTGTCGATCAGCCTGGAAGACCTGATGACGCTGTCGGACGCGGACCTGAAACTGCACACCGACGCGATCAGGGCCCGCCTGATCGAACTCTACAAAACCCTGAAGATCGATTTCCCGGTCTATGTCATCTTCACCAAGGCGGACACCGTCGCCGGGTTCATGGAATTCTTCGGCTCCTATCCGGAAAGCCGGCGCAATCTTGTCTGGGGCGCGACGTTCCAGACCCGCGAGAAGACCAAGAACATGGTCGCCGAGGCGCCCGCCGAGTTCGACCTCCTCGTTGAGCGTCTCAACGAGGAGATGGCGGACCGGCTGCAGGAAGAACCGGACCCGCGTGCCCGGTTGATGCTCTACGGCTTTCCGACCCAGGTCGCGGCCCTCAGGAGCCGGATCACCGGCTTTCTGAACGCGGTCTTCGAGCCGAGCCGCTATTATCCCAACGCCGTCCTGCGCGGCTTCTATTTCACCTCCGGCACGCAGACCGGAACCGCCATCGACCGGGTGATCGGCTCCATGAGCCAGGCCTTCGGCACCGCCTATCAGGCGGCCGCGCTGTCAGGCCAGGGCAAGAGCTATTTCCTCAGGGACCTTTTGAACAAGGTGATCATAGGGGAAGCCGGTTGGGTCACGCACAACCGACAGGTCGTCAGGATGGCCACGGCCGCGCGCATGGGAGCCTATGCCGCCATTGCGCTCGTTGCCATTGGCCTCGGCAGTTTGTGGACGATCAGCTATCTCAACAACAGGGCCCTGATCGACGAAACGGCCAAAGCCGTCGCGGCTGTCAGCGCCGAGGGCGAGGGTGTCCTGGATCAGCGGATCGTACGCGATGACAGCCTGCGCGATGCAGCTTACATCCTGTCGCTGCTGAGGGGCTTGCCGGCCGGATATGACAGCCGCAACAACCCGACTCCGCTGACCGAGCAATTCGGTCTCAGCCAGCGCGAACGCCTGGAAGCCGCGGGTGTCACGTCCTATCGCAGCGGACTGGAGCGCCTGCTTCGACCGCGCCTGCTTCTCAGGATCGAGGAGCAGATGACAGACGTGCTTGACAACCGGACGGGACCGGGTGGCCAGGATATCGATACGCTGTACAATCTTGCCAAGCTCTACCGCATGGTTGCGGGTGACGCGCCGGAGATCGACAAGGATCAGATCAAGAATTCCTTCAGGGCGGACTTCCTGCAGAGCTTCCCCGGCCCACAGGGCGAAATTCTGCGCAACGAGCTGAACAATCACATCGAGGCGATGCTCGATCTCGACTTCGGCGGCAACGTGCTGACCAGTCAGCTCGACGGCGTTCTGGTTGCCGAGGTCCAGCGGGAGCTCGCCAGGGTCAGTGTCGCCGAACGGGGATACGCCCTTCTGAAATCCCGGTCGAAAGGTCTCGCGAGTGAAAACTGGATCGCGGAACAGCGGGGCGGTCCGGATATGGAGACTGTCTTCGAGACAGTGAACGGCGACACGCTCGACACCGTGACCGTCGACAAGTTCTTCACGTATTCGGGCTTCCACCTGTCCGTTCTACCCAATCTTGCCGGCATCCGGGAGGAGCTTGAGCGTGACAAATGGGTCTTTGGCGAGATTGCCGAAGCCGACGCGATCACGGATCAGTACCAGTCGCTGCCCTCGGAAATCCTTGAACTTTACACCCGCGATTTCATCGAGGCCTGGGAGGAGGCGCTCTCAAACCTCAAGTTCCGGTCCATGCGCGACGACAAGCCGCTTTACACGACATTGCAGGCGGTCTCCGCACCGACTTCGCCGGTCGTCCAGCTTCTGGAAAGCATTCGCCGCGAAACGCTCCTGACGCAGGATCTGACCAGCGACCAGCTGTCCGATTCAGTGTCCTCGGGCAACGCACAGGATGCGGGCTCGGATGCGGCCCAGAAGGTCTTCCAGCGCTATGTGCTGGATCTCGTCGGGCGGCCTGAAACGTATCGGTCTGGAGGCAGGTCTCAAGGCGCTGGCGCCGGACGGTCTTTCGGGAGCGCTCGGAAGCGCTGACAGCGGTGGCCCGCAGGTCGTTCCCGGCAAGGCCATCGAGGACCATTTCCGGCCCTATCACGTGCTTGTTGAGGGGGAAAACAATCGCAAGATCGACGCGCTTCTGGTCAATTTCAAGAACATTCTCGACAACTTGCTGGTGGTTGCCAACAACCCGCTGCAGAGCGAAACGGCAAATTCCAATGTTCAGATCCAGGCATCGCTCCTCCGGAGCAACGCGACACGGTTTCCCAATCCGTTCGACGATCTGATCCTGCAGGCGGCGAAGGAGTTTGACGAGGAGTACAAGGAAACGTCGATCACGCAGCTCAACGAGAAGCTGAAATCGCAGGTGGTCGGTGAATGCCAGCGGATCGTCGCGCGCAACTACCCGTTCGCGAACGGCCGTTCGGAAGTGCCGATGACGGAATTCGCCAAGCTGTTTTCACCCAGCGGAATCATGCAGCGGTTTTTTGACGAAAATCTCAAGGCTCTCGTCGATACGTCCACGAAGCCCTGGAGCTGGAAGCCGGGGTCGCGCAGTCCGACCGTCTGTCGAATGCCACCCTGCGTCAGTTCGAAAGAGCCGATCTGATCAGACAGGCCTTTTTCCCCACGGGTAATGCCTTCCCGTCAATCGGCCTCCAGGTCGTGCCCCGTGCGCTGTCGCAACAGGCGGATGCCGCCAGTCTCGAGGTCAACGGCAACCTCGTTCTGGTAACACGCGGGCCCGGCTTCAACGCGGAGATCGAACCGTTGCCTGCCAGTTTCGACTGGCCGAGCAACACGGCGACACCACGTGTGGTTCTGGTGATCCAGCCTGAAGTGCCGGGATACAGGTCCCGTCAGGAGATCCATGGGGACTGGGCGTTCTACAGGTTTATCCAGTCCAACCGGGTCAGTTCCGATCCCAACAAATTCGTTGTCCGGGAAACCCTCGGCGGTCGTCAGGTTGCGTTCACAATTACGCTCCGAACGAAACCGAATCCGTTTTTCCTGTCTGCCGTGGGCGACTTCAGCTGCCCGACGAGCTTTTAGGCGATGGCAATCTCTTCCGGACGCCCCGGCTATTTCGGCAAGTTGCCGGCCCGGGCGGACTTTGTAACCCGGGCATGCCCGGCCGGGTTCCTGAGACTGTGGGAGGCGTTTCTTCTCAAGGGACTCGCACAGTCCAGGCTGGACCTGAAGGACACCTGGAAGGATGCCTACATGACCATGCCGGTCTGGCGGTTCCGGCTGTCGCCTTGTGAGACCGGCGGATTGCTGACCGGCGCGGTTGCCGGGGCGCTCATGCCGAGCATCGACGGCGTGGGGCGCGAGTTTCCCCTGACGATCGTCGCACCCTTCGATGCCGACGGGGTGGCCGCGGCGCCCGCGGATGCTTGGTATGATGAGGTTGAAACGGTACTGTTGAATGTGCTGGAGGACGGGGCCGCGCTTGAAGCGTTCCAGACGGCAGTGGCCCGCCTCGATCTTCCCGTTCCTGCATCGGGCCGAATGGAACTCGAGACGGACGGGGACCTTGCGGCGATGGCGGAGACGGAAGGTGAAGTCCGCTCCGATTTCTGGTGCCGGGCCGGGGAGGGGCACTACGCGTTCAGATGCTCCGGCCTGCCGGACGCAAACGCTTTTCGCTGGCTCTTACTGCCGGATGCTTATGGTTCGGCCGGCGAGGAGAAGGAAGAGGGTGGGAAATCTCGTGGGCTGTATCATCCGGAGGATAATCGGACATGATCGGAAGAGCACAGGAAGCCTTTCGGGGACATGCGGTCGGGGTCACCCATGTCGGACGGGTGCGGGAGGAAAACCAGGACGCCTATTATGTCGATGAGGGCAAGGGTGTGTTTGCCGTCATGGACGGCGCCGGCGGCATGAATGGCGGGGCGATAGCCTCCGGACTGGTCAAACAGTCACTGACAACCATCACCCAGCCGCGCAGCGCGGAAGATCTTCTGGAACAATTCGAGAGCCGCGTAATCGTGGCCAAGGACCGGATTGAAAACGCTGCCGAGAAAGCCGGTGGCGGCGCGATGGGAACGACGATCGCGGCCCTGCTGACCTACGGAACGAACTTTGCTTGCGTGTGGGCCGGCGACAGCCGGGTCTACCGGCTCCGCAACGGACATCTGGAGCAATTGACGACGGATCACACGGAAGCCCAGGAACTGATCGACCAGAATGTTCTGACGGCGGAAGAGGCCAGGTCCTTCGCACGGCGCCACGTGATCACGCGTGCCATTGGCTCCGGACTTGAACTGGAACTGGAAATGGTCTCCGGCAATCTCAGGCCGGGCGACAGATTTCTGCTGTGTTCGGACGGTTTGACCGGACATCTCGACGACACGGTGATAGGAACGTTCCTGATGAACGGAGCTCAGAATGCCACCGCGCAAAGCCTTTTGAACGGAGCTTTGGATGGCGGGGGAACGGACAACGTGACCGTGGTCCTCGTGGACATCGACCGCGTCTCCGCAGGTGAAGGAGAAGCGAGCAGATGAAGCCTGGTGACAATCTGCTGCCGGCGGGAACGAGACTGAACAATCTTTACGAGATTGAAGAGCACATTGCCGACGGCGGCATTGGCACGGTTTACCGGGCACGGGACGTGGAAAGTGGCGACCCGGTCGCCATCAAGGTGCTCCTGGCAAGCTTTGCCAGAGATCCAATGATCCTCGACCTGTTCAAACGCGAAGCCAAGATCCTGCGCAAGCTGAAGCATGATGCGCTGACGCACTACTTCGTTTTTGCCAAGGAGCCGACGCTCGGCATCTACTATCTCGCGATGGAATTCGTCAGTGGGCCGTCTCTCAGCCAACGGCTTGAAGCCGGTCCGCTGGAGCCGGAAGCCGTCTACCGGCTTCTTCAGCGGGTGGCCTCCGCGCTCCAGGCTGTCCACGACCGGGAGGTCATTCACCGCGATCTTTCACCGGACAACATAATCCTGCAAAACGATGATGTCGGTCAGGCGAAGATCATCGACTTCGGAATTGCCAGGGCCAATACCGGCGGGCCGACGATCATCGGCGACGGTTTTGCCGGCAAGATCAACTACGTCTCTCCGGAACAGGTCGGCATTTTCGACGGAAAGGTCACTGCCCGCAGCGATATCTATTCGCTCGGCCTGGTGATCGCCGAGGCGTTGACCGGTAAGCAGATCGACATGGGCGGCACCCAGGCGCAGATCGTCGACAAACGCCGCCACGTCCCCTCTCTGGAAGGCATGGACATCCGGTTCCGGCCCTTGCTTGAAGCCATGCTGCAACCCGATCCCGCGAACAGGCCTGCCACCATGGCGGAGATTGCGGAATGGACCCTCGGGGCGCCGATGATGCGCCAGATGCCGGACAAGACCATCATCAGGCCGTCAGGACCATCGCCGGAGCAATCCGCACTGGACGAACCTCAACAACCGGCAAGATGGGGCCGCCGGATCCTGGTCGCGCTGTCCTTGTTGGGATTCGCAGGTGCAGGAGCGGGCGGCGTGTATTTCCTGGTCGGCCAGAATGTGCCGGAGGTCGTGCAGCGGCCCGTGCTGGTGGCGCCTCCACGGGACAATGCGCCCGACGTACCGATCAAGCCGACCAATCTGCAACCGGATGACACAAAACCGGAGACGGGAACCGGGGCCAATACCGTTCCCGAAATCCCCACGCAGCCGGTGGACGAAAGCAATGGCGGACAGCCGCCTGTCGCGGATGATCCGGTAATCGAGGATGGTCCGCCGGAGGTCATACCCGCACGGGAAGAGCCGCCGGAAGAAGTCGCGCCGGAAGATCGGATCCGGAATTTCGTCAGCAGCTACCAGGCAGGGGACTGCATGTATCTGCAGCCGGTCAGGATCGCCAGTCGCATAGCGGAAATCGAAGGCTTTGCCTCAAGAACGCCGCCCTTCATCTCCTTTGACAGCGATTTCACCCAATCGCAGGGGTTCGAAGCGAAGATCCAGGTCAACCTCGTCAGTGATGAACAATGCCCGGCAATCGCCTTTTTGCGGGCGACGCCTCAAGGCAGCGCGAAAACCAAGTTGCACCTGGATATGCAGCGGACGGTCGTCCCGAACGGCGAAAGCATGGCCGGTCGCATCTCCGGATATGACCCCTCGACCGGCGGACTGGGGCTCCTTTTCGTCGGCAGCAAGGGAGAGGTCACCAACCTGTCTCCGTATCTCCAGACGGACGATGGCGGCGCAGGTTTCGTCATCCCGCTGAATCTCAAGACCGCCGTCGAAGAAACCGGTCTGGTCATTGCCATGGTCGGCAAGGATATCACCTCGACCCTGGCAAAGCGGCAGGAAAAGCAGGCGGAGCCGTTCTTTGAAAACCTAATGCGGGATGTACCGGTCTTGCGGGCGACCGCCACGACAGTCAAAGTGGTGCCGTAAGCAACAGCGGGAATGCGATCGCGAAACAGGCATGAAGCGTTATACGAAACCGATCCATGTGCCTCAGGTGGTGAAACACCGGGCGGCGGACAGCTCGCTGGCGCTGATCAACGTGGTGTTTCTGCTGCTCATGTTTCTGCTTGTGGCCGGAACCTTGAAACCGGCATTGCCAGAAGACTTTTCCTGGGCGGAAACCACTGCCGATACGGGCAGCGGCAACATCCAGGGCAGTCTGGTTCTGGCGCAATCCGGTGAGGTGTGGCTCGAGGGCAGGCGGCTGGATGCCGCGCTGGTCGAGGCCTATCTGGAGGAACTGGCCGGGGTCACGGACCGACTGTCGATCCAGGTCGACAAGCGCACCAGGATGGAAGCTGTCGCCAGCCTCGCTGACAGGCTCAGGGCAAGCGGCATCCGGCATCTGACCCTTGTGACGATCGAGGCGGATCAGCCGTGACTGCAGCGGTCTATAACCGAAATGAGCAAGTGGGAATTCCCGCCTACATGTGGCCGGTCGTCCTCGGCGCGTCTGTTGCCATCCACGTTTCGGTGCTGATTTACGGTCTTCCAGATATGTCCTGGCTCACGGAGAAAGAGCCGCCGCCGCCCGAGACAGAACTTATCATCGAAAGTGGCGGCTTCACCTTCGAGCCCGTTGCCGCCATTGAAACCGTTCCGACACAAAAGGCGGTTCCCGAAGCGGTGCCGACAGTTGCCCCGGTGGAAACACCTCTCCCTGTCAGGCCCCAGACGACCGCCGTTCCGGTCCGTCCGGCCCAAAGTGACGCCGTGCAGGCGGTGAAACCGGACGCAGCGTCGCTTGAGATCTCACAGGCCACTGTTATTGAAGAAACGGCAGACGCCGCCATCGTCCAAACGCAGGAAGCCGCCGAAAGCGCCGCGCCGCTGAAGGTCGAGGCAACTCCGGACAATCAGACGATTGCCGCCGTTGAACCGTCGCCGGTGGAGAACCAGGTGTCGACGCCTGCCGCTTCCCCGGTTGCTGCCCCGGTTCTCCCGGCACAGAGCAGCAGCCCGATCAGCCGTATCACTGCGCCGGATGCGGTGGAGGTTGCCGTTGTCAGCCCTGTGGCACGGCCGTCTACTGGCACAGGTGTCCGCGTTCAGGGGACTGACGTACCGTCGGTGTCTGTGCCGGTTGTCCAGTCGCCGGCTGCGAACAAGGTGACAGGTTCCGGGGCACAGCAGGTCACGGCATCGTCTGTTCAGGCAGCCAGGATTGATGCCTCGTCTGCAACGACCGTGAACGTAACCGGCAACGCGGTCACGTCAGCGAAGCCCGCTCCAACGCCGGCAAATCCAGTGGCAAAAGCGCCTCAAAAGGTCGCCGCCAGCAGCGTGCAGCAGGGTGGGGCCGTTTCCGTTGTCAGGCCGCAGATCGGGGCCGGAACGGTTCAGGCCGTCAAGCCCCTGGAATCGCAGGTCGCGGCGCTCCGGCCGGCCGATGATGAACCGGCCGCCATCGCACCCGCGCGGCCGGATGCCTCTCAAATTCCCGCCGCGCCCCAGGCATCCGTACCGGCGGCAAGCGTTCCGCCGGTGGAGCTCGCCAGCATCGACCCTCTCGCAAAGGTCACGTCCTATGTGGCCAATTATGATGTCGGCGCGTGCGCGCATCTGACGGTAACCTCGGCGGGCTCGGAAAGTGCCGCTGTGACCGCCTACGGGATGGGCATTACTCCAATCGCCATGTTTGACCAGAGGTTCGCGGCAGATCACGGCTATGAAGCCAACGTCGAACTGCGTCTTGTGACCCAGCAGCAATGCGCCCTGCTGGATGCACTGGGTCTGTCCGAAGGAATTGAAGCCGCCGATCTGGTGGAACTCGACAGGACGGTTGTGCGCAGCGGAGCAAATGTTTCCGGTCTTGTTCAACGAGACTTGCCCCTGGGCCGCATCGCGGCCGCGGAAGCTGCCGGTGTCGAGTTGAACGGAAAGGGGCCGCCGGAACTCTATCTGATCGATGACGGCGGACGGATCCACGACGGCCGGGACTATATCCTGCCCGAGTCGAATGCCATGACTGCGGGAAGCTGGCGCTTTTCGGTGCCGGTCACGCTCATGTCGAATGCAGAGAGCGAGACCGCCCTTGTGCTTGCAATCTGGAACCGGCCGAAGGCCAGGCAGCCGGCACGGTTCGATACGCTCCCGGCCGAGCGGATCGCCAGCGTCCTTGCCGAGCCGGGCGTCTACTCGCTCGCTGCTTTCAAAGTGTCGCGTTAGGGGCTCTTGCGGTTGCGGCATGTTCCGCCAGTTGCGGAGCCCCGGCGCCGGCCGTGAAGACGCCCGTCAGAAGCACTTCGAGCGTGGCCCGTTCCTTTTCCAGCCGCGTTTCGAACCACGTCACGGCGACGGAGACGGGCATGGCGACGGCAAGGCCGCAGGCCGTCGTCAGCAGCGCAACCCAGATGCCGCCGGCAAGCGAAGCCGGATTGGCCGAGGAGCCCGACTCCTGCAGCGTCTGGAAAGTCTCGATCATGCCGAGGACCGTGCCGAACAGGCCGAGCAGCGGCGCAATCTGTGTGACCAGATCCAGAGCCTTCAGCCAACTTGCCAGGGCGAACAGGCGGTCGGCGGCCCGCGCCGAAATCTCCTCTCTCAGCCGTTCCTCCCTGATGTCCCGTTCCTGGGAGGACATCGGCTGCTGATCCAGCAACTGGATGGCGTCCATGGCGCCGCGCACGAGCGCTCCGGACAGGGAGCGGTCTTTCAGAAGGTTCTGCGACGCCTTGCTTCTCTCCCCCTTGCGCCACTGGGCAACCGCACGCCGGACATGGCCGTGGCGTCCCACACGGGCACTTGAAAACTGGAACGCCTTGGCGAGGATCACCGCTAGCGCGGCGATTGAAATGCCCAGCAGGACAAGGACGACTGGTCCTCCCAACTGAAGCAAAGAGGAAGATGTCTCAACCATGCGGCCGAAATTCCCTAAATTGATGCAATGCCTCAGTCACCGAACTCGATCGGTGTGCGGTTCTTCAGTTCCAGGAGGTCCGGACAGTAAACATCGGTAATGCTCGGCGGCACGCAATTGAGGACATCGTTTATGTGAAGGCGGGAAATGCTGTCGCACGCCTTTCCGGCAAGGTCGAATTGCAGAACCTTGGTCTTGCCGGCTGAAATGCGCGAAAAATCGAGGCGGAGAAACTGATCGACCAGCCCCTCCGTGTTGAAGGCGACGATTTCCAGGCCGAGTTCGTTAATCGGCCGCTCGAGACCGTTGGTGGCGATGATTGAAAGACGGCAGCCGCCGTCCTGCGTCGCTTGAACGTGATTGAGCTCAAGTCCGATCTTGCCGGTCACCTCCTGGGCCGCACCGGGTGCGGCGAATGACAGGGAAATCAGTCCAAGCATGAAAGTTCGAAACATCAAGCGCATTAGCATCCCCCAGGTAACGCTTTGGCCGTGGTTCCGGCGATGGCCGTTCGTCCGTCATCCGGAACCGGTATCAATCATAGGACAGGAGCACGGTCCAATCCGGCGCTCCTTCGGTTTCGATCTGAAAGAAATCCGCTTCGATCAGTCCCCGCTGCCAGCACTGATCGCCATCATACAAAACGAATTTTTCTTCGCGAATGCAAAGGGTAATGTCGCCGGCTAGCCGGCTTTCGCTGAATCCATCGGCGACGTGAAGATAGTAACGGGCGCTCGAAAGCGGCTCCTGGATTATCTGACTGCAGGCATTGGAGGTGATCGTCCACCATCCTTCGGTCCGCAAGCCCTCATCGGTTTCGTAGCCGATCGCCACGTTCACCAGGTCGACAGATCCGTTGCAGACACGAAGACCAGCCTCTGCAGCGCGGGGAATGACCAGAGCGATGCCGATGGCGGCGATCCCCGAAAAGACCTTCAGCCAACTGATCCGGAGATCGAAGGTCTTCGTGTGGAACTGGGCAATCCGCATCGTGAAGCAGAATCCAAATGGCGTTCTTCATTGACACGCTACGGAAATGCCGGCGCGTGGTCAATTTCCCATTAGCGATTGCGATTGCACAAAAACTACAGTTCAATCGGCATCGACCGTATTATCGAAACAAATGTCCATCCCATGATCTCGATCCACAGTCCAACGGGAAATCGGCGGCGGATTCCGCTAACGCCGCTGATCGACGTGATCTTCATCCTGGTCATGTTTTTCCTGCTGTCATCGACCTTTGGCGTCTGGCGACCGCTGGACGTCTCGCTCGGTCCGGAGAGAGAGGGGGAGGCGGCTACGCAGTCTCCGGCGGGCGCCCCCGCGGTCCTTATTCTCGTGCGCACGGACCAGGCAAACGGTGGAACGCGGATTTCCGTAAACGGGATTGATGTGCCCCTCGATAACCTGGCCGGCGAGTTGGACAGGTTGGCTGGTCGCGGTGCCGAAGATGCCGTCCTTGTTCCAGCTCGCGGGACCAGCTTCCAGCAGGTGGTGCGGATACTGGACGAGGCAAGGTTGTCTGAGATCAAGAGGGTGAGCCTGAAACTGGATTAGCGGCTCCGAATGCAGGCAGCGGGAATCAAACGTGCGGTTGAAAAAAAGCCCGGCAAGGTGCCGGGCTGATGATGCTGACAGGACTGTTGGATCGTCAGTGCCCGGCAAGTTCCGGGCACTGTTTGCTTCGCGGTTCAGCGGCCGATTGCGCCACCGAGGATGCCACCAACGACGCCGCCGATGAACGCGGCACCGGCCGGGTTGAAGGTACCGCCATTGTTGGTGTTGGTGGCGGGCGCCGGTTGGCGCTGAGGAGCAGTCGTCTGACGCGTAGGGGTCGCACTGCGTGACGCGGCTGCCTGCTGCTGCTTGCGCCGGATCTCAGCCATGTACGCGGTGTACTGCGTGGCGGTCTGGGTGGTCAGCAACGCGTACTGGGCTGCCGTGAAATAGCCGGTCTCGGGCATGCCGTTTGCGGCCTGCCATGAGGAGACGCCGGACCGGGTTTTCGGACCGAAGGCACCATCGGGACGGCCAACATCGTGACCTGAAAGATTCAGGCGGGTCTGGACCTCACGCCGGTCATTCCGGCTCCAGCCGAGAGTGGATTCGGTCGCGTCCGTCCCGGCAACCCCTACCTGCGGATCGGGGAGTTTCGCGGCTTCAGCCTGGGCGCCGGTTCCGGCCGCTGCGGAGGGATCTACCGAGGCAACCTGGGATTTGGTTTCCAGCCGTTTGATTGCGTTGCGGGCAAAACCTGCGAAAGTGCCACTCGGATAGCCTTCCAGGTAGGACTTATAGTCCGCAACCGTGTCATTCGACTTGACGGTCTCCCAGACCAGCTTTTCCTGTTCCCAGGCAATGGCGGACTGGGTATTCGCATTGACCGCCGCCTGGTTGACTGCCGAGGCCGGTGCGGTGGTCGCGGCATTTCCAAGCGAGGCAACTTCGGTGCCTTCAGCCGTGGCCTGCTTGTTCAGGAACACTTCACCGATCAGCGAAGCGTTCACCCAGGGACGCTGGCGCTTTTCGGTCTCTTCATAGACGTCGCCGGTCACCCGGGTCATCACGGTCTGGATCGAGACATTCGGCGTATCGATATGCCGGATGAGCGCGGAGGTGAATGGTGAATTGTCGCCGTCGCCGTCCAGGGCCACGTCGCCGGGGCTGGTGGCGAACGCGATGACGGAACCTTCGCCGCCGGTTTCCTCGGTCCTGATTTCAGCGAGTCCTGACCCGATGTTGGCCGAACGACTCGGGCCCATGCGGCGCGCCAGAGTTCGGGCCAGCGGATTGTCGCGGCACGCATCCAGGAACACCATCTGCACCTTCACGTCTTTCGACATCTGGCGCAAGATGAAGTCGACGGAGATGGTTTCAAAATCGAGAGATGTTTCGTCTTCGATCTTGGCGTCGACCGGAATAAGAAGGTTTTGGCCAGCGATCTGCATGCCGTGCCCGGCATAAAACAGGAGCGCAACCTCGGCACCATAGGCTTTCTTGGCGAACTCCATAACGGTACGACGCATTTCGCTGTATGTCTGGTCCTGGCCCGCCACAACCTCGAAACCGAGTGCGCGCAGTTTTCCCGCCATCTTCTGTGCGTCATTGGCGGGGTTGGGAAGGGTTACCGTATGCTCGTAGGCGCCATTGCCGATAATCAGGGCAACGCGCTTTGCCAGTGCCGGGGCAGTTCCTGCAATCAGAATTGCCAACACGGCGATTATTCGTTTGAACATGTCCTGTCCTCTCGTCGATCAATATTTCCTGTCGGTTTGACCGATCTTCACTCGAGGTCTGTGTCCTCTTGAGACCAGGATTACCTCGAGCAGCAATTTGGTTCTGTAATGCGTGTCACAGGAACTCGACTTATAAAAAACTGCCCCCACGACAGATAAATGCGGCCCGACCACGGGCCGGTTCAATTGCCATCACTCAAAACAAGGCGATATAATAGCTAATTCTTCCGATGAACACCATTACTAACGCCTAGCTTCCGTGTCATTTTATACAGGTTGGTTTAACAAGCCGTGCCGCGTCGGTGCTCGATTTGGTCTTCATGGGCAAGACGCGGGAAACCTTTCCGCTGCTCAGGGGCAACCACACTTGAGAAGCTGAACTCAGTGACGAGCGTCACGGTCGCATGAAGGCACGTTTTGCTATGCTGCTATCCGTTGGCAGGTCGGACCGGACCTGGTTTCAGAGGAGGCCGACATGGCCGGAAATTCGGATATTCTCAAGCACATGCTTCCCAGGCATGTCGGCGTCTTCAAGTCCGCGGCGCGGCTCTACAACGTGGCAATTCTCGTCAGGCGGACCAATACCGCCTCCCTTCAGCACATCGGCCAAAGCTATGCCAGCCCGAAGCGTCTGGACTGCAAGGCCAAGACAGCGGATTTCGACGTCGCGCCGAAAGGGTGCCGAGTGCCGGAGAGCAAGCGTGGCTGCATCGCCGGGCTGGTGGTCGATCCGGGGATCGTCGGTGAAAGAGCCTACACGGATGGCAAATATGTCAAGGCGTTGGAGGCGTGGCGCGCATTCTCCGGTCAATTGCGTCCGGAAATGTCTTCCCATGAAAATCAAAAGCAATTCACCTACGTCCCGGGCGGCGGACTGTATTTTGTCGAACGCAATCCGGAGGATCCGTATTTTGGCTGCGTGAAGTTCACGTCCAGTTCGCTGATAACGGCCGGAAAGTGCATTCACGGCGATTTCGATCTGTACGGTATCGTCGATATGGAGGCGCCGGGGCAGATTGTCCGGGTCAAGGAGGAGAGGCTGGGTCAGACCCACGCGCGCTCGCCGAAATTTTTCGACGTCCAGAATTTCGTCAACAGCAGGATCGGCGTGACCATGGTTCTGCACGGCTCTCAGGAAACCTATGCCTCCAGGCACGAAGA
Organism: Roseibium salinum; assembly: GCF_026240905.1. NCBI lineage: Bacteria > Pseudomonadati > Pseudomonadota > Alphaproteobacteria > Hyphomicrobiales > Stappiaceae > Roseibium > Roseibium salinum. The sequence continues at coordinate 1,410,191 of NZ_JAPEVI010000003.1, read as the reverse complement.
CGATGATCTGGACGTGTTCTTTCCCGACGGTCGGGTCGACTATGCGGGTCCGTCAGCGGCGAGCATTACCCAGTTCTATCAGCGGGAATTTCCCGGCAGAACGTTGTTTCGCAAAGATGAGGCGGCACAGCAGGTCCAAGGCCGCTACATTTCTCCCGGCAGCGCCTGAGACCGGATATTCTGGTCAACGTGTGTGGTCTGAAGGGGGGAGAAATTGGCACGCCCAACGGGACTCGAACCCGTGTTTCCGCCGTGAAAGGGCGGCGTCCTAGACCGCTAGACGATGGGCGCGCGGTCGACGCGGTTGCGTCGTGGGGAGGCTTATAGGCGGGAATGGTCTTGCCCGCAAGAGCCTTTGAAACAATTTTTTGCAGGCCCGGATTACCGGACCTGCGCTTGTTGAAAACTGCCCGAGTTACCACTCGCCGACATTTTTCATGGACGCCCAAGGCTCTCTGATTTCAAGAGCTTCGCCCTTCTGCAGGATCTCGATTGAGATATTGTCCGGCGAACGAATGAAGGCCATGCGGCCGTCGCGCGGGGGCCGGTTGATTGTCACGCCGCTGTTCTGCAGGTTTTCGCAGTACTCATAGATATTGTCGACCTCGTAGGCGAGGTGGCCGAAGTTGCGTCCGCCGGAATACTCTTCCGGATCCCAGTTGTAGGTCAGCTCAAGAAGCGGGGCCGAGGCGGCCTCCGCAGACGCAAGATCTTCTGAGGCGGCCAGGAAGACCAGCGTGAAGCGACCCTTTTCGCTTTCGTTCCGGCGGACTTCGGTCATGCCCATCTTGTTGCAATAGAAGTCGAGGGAGTCTTCAATACTGGTTACGCGAACCATCGTGTGCAAATAACGCATAGCTTATCCTGTTCCTCGATCGAGGGGTTCTTGAAAAAGATCATCGGACCCATCCATGACACTCATCACCAGCCTGCCCGAAGCTCAGCGATTTGTGGCACAATTCCTGGACGGCTCCAACCGGCGGATCGTCGCTCTGACCGGCGCCGGTATCTCGACTGACTCCGGCATCCCGGATTTCCGGTCTCCCGGCGGGATATGGTCCAAACGCCAGCCTGTTCAATACCAGGAATTCGTCGCCCATGAGGAAAGCCGCATGGAGGACTGGGAGCGCCGGTTTGAGATGCTGGACTTCTTTGAGCGGGCGGAGCCGAACGCGGCTCATATTGCTCTCAGCAAGCTGGCGCGGGCCGGCCTGCTAAGGATGCTCATCACGCAGAATGTCGATGGCTTGCACCAGGCAGCGGGAATTGACGAAGACCGTCTGATCGAAATCCATGGCAATTCCACATATGCAACCTGCCTGTCTTGCGGGGAGAGGGCCGGGCTCGAAGAGCAAAAGCCCCATGTGCAGGAGGGCAGGAGCCCGCTCTGCGTCCGGTGTGGCGGCTATTTGAAGGCCGCGGTGATCAGTTTCGGGCAGCAGATGCCGGTCAGCGAACTCCAGAGAGCCGCCGAAGCGGCGCAGGACTGTGACCTGTTCCTTGTGCTGGGCTCCTCGCTTGTCGTGCAGCCGGCAGCACAACTGCCCGCCATTGCGGTCGACTGCGGTGCTGAACTGGTGATTCTCAACGGTCAGGAAACGCCGCTCGATTCGCTGGCTTCAACCATCATCCGCACCCCTTTGGCCGAGACGTTCGCGAATTTTGGCCTGGAATAGGCGGAAATATTGCAAATGGCCTGTGGTTAGTTCCACAATTTCCCTTCTCGCAATAATACGCAATGTTATCCTTTTATTAGGAATCGACTGAATGGTGAGTCGTAGTAGCGCCTCCAGTCGAATATTGCGGACCAGAGACGGGACAAATGGCTATGGGGGTTAAAACCGCACGGGAACCCCGCGCACTCGACACACTGGCAGAAGATGTTGCTCTGGATGTGTTCGAGATTGCCGGAACGATTAAATGGTTCGATGTCGGTAAGGGTTACGGCTTCATTGTGCCGGATCGCGGCGATGGCGACATCCTGCTTCATGTGACGTGTCTCAGACGCGACGGCTATCAGACCGCCTATGAGGGGGCCCGGGTCGTCTGCGAGGTCCTGGACCGGCCGCGCGGCCTGCAGGCGTTCCGCATTCTTTCCATGGACGAGACAACGGCAGCGCATCCCTCGCAACTGCCTCCGTCGAGAACCCACGTTCAGGTTGTTCCGGAAAGCGGGTTTGAGAAGGCGACCGTAAAGTGGTTCAACCGCGTGAAGGGCTTCGGCTTTCTGACACAGGGCGAGGGAACGGAAGACATCTTCATACATATGGAGACCCTCCGCCGCTTCGGCATTACCGAATTGCGGCCCGGCCAGGACGTTCTCGTGCGTTTCGGCGAGGGGCCGAAAGGCCGAATGGCTGCGGAAATCAGGCCGATCGGCGCCGGGACGCATATCCCCGCATCCCATTGACGGCGACAAATCGTTGGCACAGCCAGGTCGGCCGGACATGATCCGGCCGTTTTGTTGTTCGCAATTCCGCCGGCCTGAGGGATCGTTAATTCCGGGACCAGGCTGCCCGGTCTTGCAAAAGCCTGAAATCTGCCGGATCAATGCTGGGTAAGGGCATGCGGACGAACAAGGGTTGTCACAATGATTTCACGCTTCTTTCTTGACGCCATCTTTGGTTTCACGCTTTGTCTTGTCGTTCTATTTCCCTCGTTTTCCGCAACGGCGCAGACGCCGCAGACAGGCCTTCCCACGGAAGACCTGGTGATCCGGTCCGCAGAGCAGGAACATCGTTTCGTCGCGGAAATCGCCGCAACCAGCGAGCAACGCGCGCGCGGGCTCATGTTCCGGGAGGAAATGGCCGCCGATCACGGCATGCTTTTTATCTTCGAGGGGGAAAGCAACCGAAGCTTCTGGATGAAAAACACGCCCCTGCCTCTCGACATCATCTATATCGACGCCGCTGGCCGGATTGTCAGCATTGCCGCCGACACGACGCCCTTTTCCGAAGCAGTCATCCCGTCGGGGGCACCGGCCCGGTTTGTGCTGGAGCTGAACGCAGGAACCGCGGAAAAGATTGGTATCGAGAGGGGCGACCAGGTCTCCAGCCCATCCATGAGCGAGTAGACGCAAGATCATCCGGCGGTCATGGCATGTCGCCGACCCCAATTGATAGGGCAGGGCCGGTATGGCCCCATTCGAATGGTCCGGCGGCTCGACGGACCAAGATCACTCTTCGGGACAATTTCGAGACTCGTTTGTCCCGAACTGTTCACAAATGCCCGCTGCTCCCGGTTCGTTCGCTCTTGACGCAGGCGTTCGGTGTCTATAAATCCCCTGAAACCAGCAGTTCGGGGCATAGCGCAGCCTGGTAGCGCATCTGGTTTGGGACCAGAGGGTCGCAAGTTCGAATCTTGCTGCCCCGACCATTTTCTTTCCAATCATTTTCCTCACGGCGCCTCGAAGCGCATCCGGATGTCGTGTTGCATGGTTTCGGGCAGATGCGACATGGAAGTCGCTCTCTCCTCACCGGGTGCAAATGCCGGGATAACTATGGGGAAGCTGCACGCGTGCCCTTGTGCAACCTCTCGAGCCATAACACTCTGTTTGTCCGAAAATTTTTTGATCTTCGGGGGAGGCGCTGCGCTTATACCCGCCGCGCATTGGGCAGGGGCATATGTTTCCGGATCCAAATGACCAGGCCACTCTGGATGTTTCGGCTGCGATCGCCGTATTACAGTCCAGGATTTCCAAGCTCGGGCTCACCTTGAAGGAAAGCGCGGATTTCGATCTGTTCGAGAAAACGATCAGGGCCACTGAAGACAGATACCTGATGGAGGACTTCTCCCCGCGTTTTTTCGACCTGCACGGAAAAACCGCGTTCTGGGTGGGGGCCTATAACAGCCACGACAATGTCGTCTCGGTCCAGGCCGCCAAAGTCGAAGAGCTCCAGGATCGCAGCCTTGCAGAACACTGGCAGCAGCAGCAGCGGCGCATGTTCGTGGACCCGAACCCTCAGGCGCGAATTGGAACCACGCATGCGCACGACGCTTATTTCATGCGCGGCAGGATTGTTTACCACGGCAATCTGTGGCTGCGTAAAGACGTTCGCGGGCAGGGGCTCGCGGAGCCTTTGACCCAACTCGGCTTCCTGCTGTCGCTTCTGAAATGGTCGCCGGACTATCTGTACGGCCTGATGGCGGCAAAGAGCGCCGAAAAGGGCTTTGGAATCCGGGTCGGCTACCGCCGCTTCGTTCCCAGAGGAACACATTGGGAAATTGCACCGGGCCACATACGGCACGACGACTGGCTGGTCTATTCCACCCGCGCCGATCTTTTCGGCCTGGCGAAAACCATTCTCAGAACTTCCGGTGAAGATCCTGAATGATGCCGAGATAGGCGCAGAACCTGTAGTCCGATTTTAGGGACGGGCGCATGGCGATGATCAGGCGCTCAAAGGCCACTTCGAACTTCCCGCCGTTTACATCGACCAATGTCCTTGCATAGCCGTAATACGGCGTACCGCTGAGCGCATGGCGGTATCCTTCGGCCGAGGCCAGTTCAAGCTGCGGGTCGGGAGTCCGAAGCGCGGGACCGGTGCCGGTAGGGGTCGCCCAGTCTTCTCCGAAGAGTTCCCTCTGACCGCACTTGCCTCCGACATAGAAGATCGGCGGGGGCGCGTCGCTGGACATCTTGTCCGAGCACAGGCTCAGATGCGGCAGGAAGGGTTTCAGCTTTTGCTGCACTTCCTCCGGCCTTGCGGACATGACGGCTTCATAGAATTCAGACAGCAGCGGATCCGCCAAGCCATGTTCGATGGTCTTGGTTCCGAGTTCTGTGAAAACTGTGTCGGGACGTGTCAGCACGGTCTTTCGAAGCCCAGAGTTAAACTTACCGGTCGAATGCTTTCAGGAGCAGCGACATGACATTCAGGAATTCATCGCGTTTTTCAGGCGACAGTTCCTCAGGAGTGGACGCGGCATAATCCAAAGCCAGAATCATGTCCCACATCTCGGTGAGATTAGCCTTGTCTATGGCCGCTTTGAGGTTGACCGGTACTGTCGCGCTTGGTTGCACGTGCTCCGGAACATAGGCACCAAGACCTCTCGTAAATCCATATTGCATCAGCGTGCCCTGTTATTGTGGTTCTGGCAACTTGCCGTGTCTTTCACGCGGCAAATGCAGCGGCTACCTGTTCCAGTCACAGCGTATCCGGCAAATGCGGATGCCTGTTTCGGTTAAAATGCACGAAAATCACAAGTCAAAATAATTCAACCCGATCGCAGATTGTGCGAATTGTTTTCAGAGCCGTGACCTTTGCGCGGACAGCGGGCACGCTTGCCGTGTATTTGGCGAAGTGACCCTAGGGGACTTGTAGCATAGGTTGCATTGGGACGCCATGTCACAAGATCGTCATATTCACAAGTTCCGAAGTATCGTTAACGCAGGATTGCCGGGATCCCGTAATTGTCCGCAGGCCCTTGATTAGGCGTGGCATCGTCAAAACGGTGTTGACTTCCTTGGAAAAGGCGGGAAAAAGCTCCTAGGAGAAGTCGTCAATCTCCGGAACCTATTTAGGGACACTGCACATGGTCGCGCGCATTTACCGTCCGGCAAAAACCGCCATGCAGTCAGGCAAGGCGAAGATGCATCGCTGGGTGCTGGATTACGAGCCGGAAGTCGCGAAATCCGTCGAGCCGCTGATGGGGTACACGTCGTCTACCGACATGAAGCAGCAGATCAGGCTCTATTTCGACAGCCAGGAAGACGCCGTCGCCTATGCCAAGCGACACGGCATTCCGTATCGCGTCGAGAAGGTGCACGAACGGCAAGTCCGCGGTGCGGCTTATGCGGACAATTTCAAGTTCAACCGGGTCGCTCCCTGGACCCACTAGGATTGGCCAGAGGCTGATCCAAGTCTTTCCCGGTGCCCGAAGGGATTGGCTGTTGAAACCGGCAAAAGCGGATCGACACAGGCAAAACTTTTGGCGCATTAATGGGGCTGCGGGCAGAAGAGCTGCCCCGACGCCCACACCGGGCCCCGTAGCTCAGCCGGATAGAGCACTCGCCTTCTAAGCGAATGGTCGCAGGTTCGAATCCTGCCGGGGTCGCCATTTTCTTCGTATTGTTGTTGTAAAACAATCGCTTAAGGGAAGATGCGGGAGCGTTGGAGCGCTAGCTGTGGGAGTTCCCTTTCCGGTCCAAAAGAGCGCCGTGCTCGAGGCCTATTTTCTTCCGCTTTGCCTTCCTAGTGTACAGGCTTGCCATGCTCTCCGAGGTCCAGCCAGAGATCGCAACCATCTGTCCCGTTGTCGCCCTGCGATCGGCGGCAAGCACCGCGCCAGCTTTTCGAAGGCCGCGCGCGCTTGGGTCGATTTCCCGTCAACTGCGCCTAAACGCGTTGAACAAGAAAATACCGGCCTCCTCGCGGGGAAGAAGCCGGTGTTTGCTACTGCGATTCTCGGACCGTTCAAGCGGACTCGGATTTGTTTGCATTGTGCTGGCCGACCATGATCGGCGTGACTTTGGTCTTGAGAATCATGTCCAGGTCTTCAGACCCGTCTTCCAGGGACTGCAGCGCCATATCAAGGAAGTAGGAGCAGAACGTCCGTCCGTCTTTGTCCGCTTCCTTCTTGGTGTAGCGGATCATCCGTTTGATCGCTTCAACCGCATCCTGTTGTTGAGCTTCTGAGAATTCCGGTTTGCCAACTGTCTTAGACATACTACTTACCCACCAGTATTAAGTTTGCCGTTTGCAGCACCGCTGCCGTGACCATCCGCAAAAAGCATGCAGTTGCAGCGTGAAAGGAGCGTGATAAAGTGCTGTTGTGTTTTCGGCATCGTGATATTCGCGGTTGCGACACCACGCTGCCGGGATTGTGTAATCCAAATACGGGGAATTGATGGCAAACGCTTCCTGCTTCGCTTGCCTAGGGCGACCTTTGCTGCTCAGCAAAAGTCAGGAGCCTGTTGCGGTCAAGACTCGTAAAGCTTTGGCCATACTGGGTTATTTGAGCCGAATGGGGGGTATGGCTGCGCCGAGAGAGACGCTGGCCGATCTGCTATGGAGCGGTGCGGACCGGCACAAGGCGATGCAGTCCCTGCGTCAGGCTCTGCGCCAGCTGAAAACGGCCGAGCAGGAAGCGGGAATCGACATCGTCCTATCTTCTTCCGGTCATGTTCAGCTCAACGGCGCGGTCTTCTCGTCCGATCTGATCGAGCTCTTCGCGCGATTGAAAAAGGGCCGGGCCGTGGACTTTCGCGAAGCCGAAGATCTTTGGCGCGGCGATTTTCTGGCCGGCTTTGAGGATATCGATCCGGAGTTTTCCGATTGGCTGATGGTCGAGCGTGAACGTGTACGCTCCGAAGTGACATCCGCAGCGTTCCAGCATCTTAACGATATCAGAATCAACGACGGCGGAATGCAGGTCGAGGCCGGTGGACGGTTCCTGTTGAGGGTCGATCCCGCCCTGGAGTCGGCGCACCGCGTTCTAATCCGTCTCTACAAAAAACTGGGGCAACATGACCGGGCCGAGCAGCAGTTCAAAGACTGCGAGCGCGAATTGCGGTTGCATTTTGATGTCGAACCGGAGCCCGAAACACGCGAACTCCTGGAGGAAAAGGAAGGCGATGCCTGGCGGCCGCCGACTTACCGGCTGGCGGGCGAAGTCGGGCCGATTCCATCATTCCTTTCCAACAGCGAAAATGTCGTCCGTCTGCCCGAGATTTCGATTATTTCGTCATCGATCCAGAAGCAGGGCCTGAACGATGCGCTGCATCTGCGTGAAGAAGTCGTATCCGGACTTTCCTCGTTTCGTTCGTTCGATCTGTTCCAGGCCGAGTACTTCACCGAGGGGGATGTTCCAAAACCGACGCTGGTCGAAGGCCATGAACTGGGCAGCTATTTGCTCCGGTTCAGGCATGACGAGCGCTCGGGAAAGATCGTCATTCAGTTCGAAGACCGGACCAGTGGTCAAATCGTCTTCAACGAGATTGTCGATCTAAGTCTTTGGAATGGCATTACATCCGTTGCCAGTCAGATCGTAAGTCGTATCCATGTTCATGCGACGGGGCGGCTCCGGAATCCTGCCAATACCTCCGCATTTGCGCGCTGGTGTCAGGCGGAAGCATTGTTGTGGGACTTCACGCCGCAATCGGACGAGAAGGCGATGCGGCTTCTCGATGATCTGGAGCGGACCAATCGCAACTTCTCGATGACATATGCCGGCAGGGCATCCATCATCATGAAGCAGGAACTGCATTTTCCGCTCCATGACAGAACAACGTCTGATGGCCTGAGCGGTCTGTTGGATATGGCGGAACGAGCCATCGTTCTCGATCCTTGGCAAGCGGTCAACCAACGGGTTTACGGCTGGGCGCTTATCCTCTCCAACATGCCCGGAGAAGCCCGAAGAGCCTTTCAGAATGCCGGACGCTTGAGTTCTGCAGATCCGGCGAATTTGATGTCGGTTGCGGAGGGGCTTGCGATTTCCGGGGATGTTGGCGAAGCACGGGCCACTGCCGAGCGTGCATTCTCACTATTCTCATTCGTTCCAAGGGTTTTCTTTGAGTATCTTGCAAACATTCACTTTGCGGCAGATGACTACGACAGCGCAATTCGTGAGATCGAACGAGGCGCAGGAGTAAGCATCGGCGGACTGACAACACGGATTGCAGCACTTATTTGTTCCGGACGACGGGAAGAAGCAGTGCAGACCCTGCACCGCTTTGGTGACCATCGCGCGTCCCTGCTCAAGAATTTGCCCCAGTCAGCGAAAGATCCCGAAAACTGGAGACGACGGGTCAATTTTTTCCAGGATGCGAGAGTCCGCGCTAACTTTGATAAGGGAGCCGCTCTGGTGCAGAGCTTCTTGTTCGAAGGCAGTGGGTCAATTTAGCCGTCCGTCCGTTACTAGGTTCGACAGTGCGGTCAGGTATTCTCGGTTCGAAGACTGAAGCTTGCGTTCGTTCAAGCGAAATGGAAGTGCAATGCATTTCGCGCCCGGCATTTGCTCGACAACCTTGAATCTGAGCAGTTCCGTTGCCTGTGGCGGAAGACCTGCCGACCTGAGAACCGACTTGGGATCGTTGCGCAATTGCTCAGCCAGTTCGGGGTTCAAACTTGCCGTTGCAAGCAGTCTGCCAAGGGCACTCACATTCTTCGCGTAATACGGAAAGCGGGCCATTTTCGCCTCCTGACCTCGAAGGGTGCCCATCTTTGCCGGTGGGCAGCAAAGATGGGCAAGAGCGCTGAAAGATTCAGCGCTGCTTATTCAGAACGGACAATTATTCCGGGAGATCGTCGTAGAAACAGGTGCCAAGTGCGAGCCTGCCCAGTTCCTCGAAATAGGCTTCATCACCTGCCGCAACGCGGTCTGCGTCGACGTTCGCCGGAATGATCAGATGCACCAGATCCGCTGTGTCGGCATAGATCGTCAGATCGGACTTCGCGCCGATTTCACTCAGCGCTTCAGCCGGATTTTCGACCAGACGGGCACGGGCCGTAGTATCCTGAATCATGGCACCAAGTTTTGCGCCGATTTCCAGATCTCTTTCAGAAGCTTTATGGACGTGCATGGCGTGTCTCCAGAAGTTGAAGTTGCATTCTGTCTTAGCTGGTGGTCGTATGGTCATCCGGCTAATCTGAAATAAGTCAAACTTTAGTAAAAACTCTAATGCAGAGCGTCTGTTGCTGCTGAGTGACTTCTTTCATGGGTAAAGTATGACCGAAATTGGCCTTGTCTCAATAGTAGACGTCGCAATTTACGGGAAGTGCAATTGCAGGCTGAGTGAAAGTATTTCGCGGTTACTTGAGAGGGGTCCGTATGGAAGGTGAGGTAATGCACCTACATCTGGGTAAAGACGGCGGAGACGTTCATCTGCCAGAACCCGTGGCGGCTGATCTGATCCGGGCGGGATTGCTGGTGCGTGACGGAAGCGAAGACGCAGGGCGTTTGCGGATGACAGATGCGAGTCTGTCCATTTTTTTGCCGTTGTTGACGGCCTTTAATGTGAGGTTGGTGCCGGTCGCCAGGGAGGGGTGTCCGGTTTACTTCTGCTCCGGAATCCTGAAAGCCGCTCCGGGCACTGCCAATGTGAGCGGGAATCGAACAAGCGCCATCCCGGCTGGCGGGCAAGGTGCGGCGGCTATATATGCAGCCCTTAGTTGTCTTGGCGAGATTTCGGAACGTCTAAGTCTTTGCACTCATGGCATCAATGATAGCCGGATTCTGGTTAAGGAGAATCTCCAACCGGAAGTTGCGTTTTCCCGGCTGCTGGGTCTAAGCAGAAATCAGGAACAACAACTGGCCGGGAACATGCGACTAAGGGGAGTCGTGTCGGATGATAGGCCGGACTGGGAAGGTCTGTCGGAACGCAGGATCCAACTTCGATCGATCGATGGACGCGCAACCGCGCAATTTCCTAGTTTCGGCGTTCTGTTCAACGAAATGGAACTGATCGGCGTGCGCGGGATTTCGCTCGCCTCGAGTGCCGGCTGCGCAGTTTGGCGTGACCTCGGTGGGGCGCGCGAGCGGGCATTGCTGGAACTCGTTGAGCGCGATGCGGTCGCCCAAGCCTGGTACAACCGCCTGGGGATAACTTCGTTGAATAGGGCGTTCTTGCGCGAGATTTTGCCCGCTCCGTTGTTTTCATTCTTGGCCGATCGGCGACGGCATTGGAGCCTTTGCCTGGCGTCTACCGATCTCGATGCATTTGTAGTCATGGCTTTGTCCCATGACGACGGCGGTCGCCGTGCCGCGCTGGGGACGTCAGCGGGATGGGACATCGCTTCGGCGTGCGAAAGCGCAATCCAGGAGTTGCTCCAGTCGGAATACGCGTTGGAGCTGATGGAGAGAGCTCATCCGGAGACAGGCCGCCCGGGTCAATCGTCGTCGCCGGTGCCACGTCAACTGGCTTATGCCAGGCATGGGAACATCCTTGAGGATTTGCCTCTGCCGGATGCGCCTGCTGCCGACGAACGGCAGCTCCGACGAACCGCCAGCTATGAGAACCTGCTGCAATCCTGTTTCGACAAGGGCTTGGAGATCTGGGAGTTCGATGCAACCCGTCAGGACCTGAACATACCCTGTATCAAACTTCTCTCATCGGATCTGTGCAGCTGGGAGCCCCGGTTTGGCAAAAAAAGACTGTTTGAAGGTGTCGTTCAGCGCGGCCTTCGTGCGACGCCGGCAACGGAAGCCGAATTCGCCGCACGCCCTTTTCCCTTCTGACGATTTGACAGCTGGCGCGCGGCGGGATAGAGAAATATGACTCTTGCATTCAGGTATTTGAGTGCCGGATGTCCGGATGAGACTGGGTCATCCGATCTCTGGAAAACTTTACGGGCGGGGGAAACCCCGCCATTTTTTATCTCACGACGACCGGGCGCCCGTCCGCATGGGGCCGGGCGAGGGTCATGACCCAGAAATTGCGCCATTTGCCCGTGTTCCGGTTGGTTCGGGCAATCCCGACGCGGGTCACATACGAATTAAGCAGGTTCCTGTTGTGCCCTTCCGATCCCTGCCAGCCACGGAAGGCGGCGGACAGGTCGGCATAGCCGGCACCCAGGTTTTCGGCGGCCGCGTAGTTTGCATATCCAGCCTTGTCCAGCCGCTGCGACAGGCCGAACGCACTGTGAGCCCAGGTATCCATGCTGTCGCGCCCTGCGATGTGGCGCGCCATCTTCTGGGAAACGGCATCCAACTCCGGATCATGTCTGATCTCCGGCAGGCCGTTCTGTTGTCGATAGGCATTGATCATGGCCACCATCTGGCCCCTGTCGACGGGCTGGTCCGTAAGAATGGTTCGTTCTTCCATGTCGCTCGGCAGGACGCTGCAGGCGGCGATTGTCCATGCAGCCAGTCCGACCGTAAGGGCGACTTTGAACTTGTTTGCAAGGCCCGGAACGCGCATCAGGCTTCATCTCCCGGCCAGACGACGCCATCATCGGCGAAGAAGTGATGCGGTCCGGGGAAAGCCTCGACATAGGCCATGTGGGATACGACTCCCGTCCGCTGCGAATAGTAGTGGAGGAAGTAGGCGGCCGGTTCAAAGTTGAACAATGCCGGGCCGTTTTCCGTCAGATCCAGAACCACTTGGTGACTGGTGCTCGGCGAGAGGGTCATGACCTTGCCTGCAAAGCTGGCGATGATCGGTCTGTGCAAATGCCCGCAAAGCAGCCGTTCGACGTGATCGTGCGGCGCAATCACTTCCGCGAGCGCCTCGGCGTCGCTGAGGCCGATATCGTCCATATGGGTGATGCCTGAAAGAGCCGGCGGATGGTGAAGGGCGATGAGGGTCGGCTTTGTGCCTGCACGGAGCGTCGAGATCGAGCCAGGCGAGCTGTTCCGCCCCGAGTTCCCCTCCGGCTGCACCGGGCAGGTGCGTGTCGAGAGCGATCAGCTGAACGTCACCGATATCCGCCGTGTACGAGATTTTGCCGGTTCTGCTTTCCGCAAAGCCTGGAAAATCCTGCATGGCCTCACGCATCCCGGCGCTGCTGTCATGATTGCCGGGGATCAGATAGACCGGCATGTCGAGACGGGAAAGCAACTCCCGCGCAACTGCATATTCGCGCGGATCGCTTCCGTCCGTCAGATCTCCTGTAATGACCAGGGCATCGGGTTTCGGAGTGAACGCAAGCAGGGACCGGATCGCGCGTTCGGCCAACATGTTCGTATCGGAAACCCGGTAACACGCCAGGCCCCTCGGGCGCAGGTGCAGGTCCGTCATATGGGCAATCAGAGTCATACAGAACCTTGAGACTCAACAGGTGTTTCAGGAAACCGGACGATAGCTCAGCGGGCCGTGAGGGCAAGCACTTGTTTCCCTTTTTGAAAAGCTCATGTAGGACATGCCTTTGAAAACAGGGCCTGCGGCAAATCGGGTCCGGAAGCAGGTATTCGGAAACGCGAATTGATGGCTGATACAAGCGACGTTCAAACGGCTCACGCTCAAGAGAAGGCGCTCGGATCTGGAAGTTCCGCAACGGCCGCGGACGCTGCCGGCGCGGAAAAAACGGAGGAACGGTCCGCTCAGCACGTCGGCGGGGCAGGCAAAATGCGCAAACCCGTCTGGCTGCGGGTTTTCGGCCACGATATCACGGCACCCTTCCTGCTGCTCTTCCTTTCCCTGATGCTTTTCGTTCCCGGGCAATGGACCATTCCGCCGCTCGACAGGGATGAGCCCCGCTTCACCCAGGCTACCAAGCAGATGCTGGAAACGGACGATTATATCGACATCCGTTTTCAGGAGGAGGCGCGCCACAAGAAGCCTGTCGGCATCTATTGGCTTCAGGCTGCTGCAGTGAAACTGACCGGGCATGGCCCGGATGCGCCTCTGTGGGTCTACCGGCTGCCATCGCTCATCGGCGCTGTAATCTGCGTCCTGGCAAGTTTCTGGCTGGCACGCGCATTCATGGGTCCGGCCGGAGCCCTGCTTGCCGGCAGTTTTGTGGCTCTGGCAATCATCACAGGCGTTGAGGCACGGCTTGCCAAAACCGATGCGATGCTTTTTGCCACGATCATCATTGCGCAGGGGGCGCTCGCGCGGGTGTGGCTGAAAGACCCGGAACGCAGATTGTGGCGGCTGAGCTTCCTGTTCTGGACGGCGCTTGCGGCGAGCGTGCTCATCAAGGGGCCCGTGGGGCCCATGGTCGTCGGTTTGACCGTTGCCGGGTTGATGGTTTTCAGTAGAAGGGCTGCCTGGTTTAAAGGAGCGTCGCCGCTGCTGGGAGCCATCTGGTTTGTGCTGCTCGTGTCGCCCTGGTTCGTAGCCATCTGGATTGCGACCGACGGCACCTTTTTCACCGAATCCATCGGCAAGGACCTGCTTGGCAAGGTAGGGCAGGGACAGGAGGGCCATGGCGCTCCTCCGCTGACGCATCTCGGGGCAATGCTGGGAATCTTCTGGCCGCTTCCGGCGTTCTTTCTTGTTACCCTGCCGCTGATCTGGCGCGAGCGCTCCAGCCCTGTTGTGGTATTTTCCGCCGCCTGGTTCCTGCCAAGCTGGATCGTGTTCGAACTGGTGGCGACGAAGCTGCCACACTACACCATGCCGCTGCTGCCGGCGCTGGCGCTTCCGGTGGCCGCGGCACTCCTGGACGGGGCGGGAACGCATACAAGAACCTGGATCTCGCTGGATTGCGGCGATCCTGCTGGCACTGCCTGCCATCGGCCTGGCCGTGGCCGCTTTCGCCGGGCCGGTCTTCCTGGGTGCGTGGCCGTCGCCCCCGGGGTTGTGATCATGGCACTGGGCGCCGTATTTGCGATCGGTGCGGCCTCAAGGGTCTTGCGCGGACGGGCAATTCACGCATTCCCGGCTGTAATCCTCACCGCCATATGTGTCGCTGTCGGCTTTTGGGGCTTTGTCGGGCCGGCTCTCACGCCGATCTGGGTCAGCCCGCGGCTCATTCAGGCAATCGACGAGATCCCGGGTTGCGCCGACCGGCAAACCCGTGAAGTGGTCACGTCCGGATTCCACGAACCGAGTTTCATCTTCCTCGAAGGAACCCGAACCCGCATCATTTCACCGAAAGGAGCTGCTGAGTTCCTGGCGCAATTCACGGGCGATGATCCCGGCATCTGCCGGGTTGCAGCTGTAGAAAGCCGGGAAGAACCGGCCTTTTTGGCGGCGGCCAAGGAGATTGGTCTTGTGCCGGAGGCGCGAAAAAGGGTAGACGGCCTCAATATCAATGGCGGTGATAAAGTCGATATAGCGCTTTATCAAAATGCCAGGGTCGGCACGAGTGCAGAAGACGGCAATGAAGAGCAACAGTGAATTGGTCTGGCGGATACTTGCGCGGATGCGCGGGAATGCCAGGCGCATTGCCATTCTGTTTTCCGGCCGCAAGGAGCGCGCGCGCCACAGCATGGATCCGCTGCCGCCCGGGCAAAGACCGCAGGATATCCTGGCGGTTTTGCTGCTGACGGTCGGCATCGCCGTTGTCGCCTTCGATTTCCCGACCTATCCGTGGCTGCGCTCTCTGCCGGGCGAATACCGCTCGGCTTTCCGCATGTTTACCGATCTGGGAAAATCGGATTGGATCCTGGGGACGACCGGCGTCGCGTGCCTGGCGCTGCTTGCTCTGGACGCCGGCCGGTATGCCTTCCGCCTGCGCATGGCAATCGGCGCGCTCTTCACCTACTGCGCGTTCATCTTCTATGTGGTCACGGCAACGGGGCTTCTCGCCATCGCCTTCAAATGGACGCTCGGCCGTGCCCGTCCGAAGCTTTATGAGCAGGTCGGCCCGGTTCATTTCGAGTTTCTGGCCTTCGACGGAACCTACACCAGCTTTCCCTCCGGCCATTCGACGACAGTCGCAGCGCTTGCCACTGCGCTGGCCTTCATCTTCCCTGCGTATCGCTGGCTGATCGTCGTCGCTGCCTTCTGGCTGGCCTTCAGCCGGGTGATGGTCGGCGCGCATTATCCGAGCGACGTCATCGCCGGTACGTTGCTGGGGATGACCTTCACCTTCTTCACCGTCCGGGCCATGGCCCGGCGGCGGCTCGGCTTTCATCTATCTTCTTCCGGAAAAATCATGCCCAACATGAACGCGTTGTCCGCCAGGGCGTGTCTGCGTGCGGTCTGGCAGGTGGTCCGGGGGCTGCGCGGCGCTGACCGCGTTCTTCTGGAAGTGCCCAGGGCGGACGAGACGGAACGGACGGGTTCATGACACAGAGCTTTCTGGAGGGGTTGGCGGCGAACAGGGGTGCGCTGGCTGTCACGGTCGTTGTTCCGGCCAAGGATGAAGCGGAAAACCTGCCGTTTCTGCTTGACGAAATCGAGGGCGCGCTCGAGGGGCGGCAGTTTGAAGTAATCGTCGTGGATGATGGCTCCTCGGACGGCACCGATATCGTCTTGCAGGACTATGCGGCCACCCATGACTGGCTGCGGCCGATCCGTCATGAAAAATCCTGTGGCCAGAGTTGCGCGGTGCGCACCGGGCTGCAGCATGCCCGAGGGAATATCGTTGCCACGATCGATGGTGACGGGGAAAATGATCCCGCCTACATTTCCGATCTCCTCGATGCCCTGGAGGCGGCCGGCCCGGAGGTTGCGCTTGCCGCCGGCCAGCGGCTCGGCCGCAAGGCCAGCCTTGCCAAGCGCTATGCGTCCAGATTTGCCAACAAGCTCCGGGGCGCAATCCTGAAGGACAACACGCGCGACAGCGGCTGCGGCCTGAAAGCCTTGCGCAGGGAGGTCTTTCTGCAGCTGCCTTACTTCGACAGCTGGCACCGCTTTCTGCCGGCTCTCGTCATCCGCGAAGGCTATGGCGTGACGCATATCGACGTGCAGGACCGTCAGCGGCGGCACGGCACGTCGAAATATGGAATCTTCGACCGGGCGCTTATCGGCGCTCTGGATCTGGTCGGCGTCTGGTGGTTGCGCAAGCGGCGCAAGAAAGTCCCCGACGTCCGGCCCCTGACCTGACTTTGGCCTGCATCAAATTGGCGGTGAGCCCGAAAACACTGACTGGATCTTCCAAATGAGCGCCCTTCTAGACTGGTTGCATACGGTATTTGTCGAGCAATTCGATTTCTGGATCATTCTGGGCTTCTTCGCCCAGGCCATGTTCATGATGCGCTTCGTCATTCAGTGGATTGCATCCGAACGGGTCGGCCGTTCAATCGTGCCGGTCGCGTTCTGGTTCTTCTCTATTGCCGGCGGCTCGCTGCTGCTGATCTATGCCATACAGCGAAAGGACCCGGTTTTTATTGCGGGTCAGGGCCTTGGACTTGGAATCTACTTCCGGAATCTCTGGCTGATTTATAAGGAAAACCGGGACGATCCAACCATTTGACCGCCCCGCTGTCCTCATCGGTCAATCCGGCCCAAAGGCGCGGCCGCTAGGCAAACGCCTTCTTCAGTGCCTGATCGATGTCATTGATCAGGTCTTCCGGATGCTCCAGGCCAATATGCAGACGGACGGAATGCAGGTCCTCGGCGACTTTCGTCGCCGTCCGCTGACCTTTCAGCCTTACCGGGATCGCCAGACTTTCATATCCGCCCCAGGAGAAGCCGAGCCCGAAGAGCGCAAGCGCATCAAGGAAGGCGTGGGCCTGCTCCCTGGCGGTATCTTTGACGAAATCGAAGGCGCAAAGACCGGAACTGCCGGTAAAATCCCTTTTCCAGAGATCGTAACCGGGATCCGAATCAAGGGCCGGATACCTGACCGCGCCGACCTGGGGCTGGTTCTTCAGCCAGTTCAGGACGGTCAAGGTGTTCCGCTGGTGACGTTCCAGGCGCACCGAAAGTGTCCGCAGTCCACGCAGCCCGAGATAGACATCGTCGGGCGCCACATGGCAGCCCATGGCGCCGTGAAGGGCGTTGAGGCCTTTCCAGGCCTTCTCACTCGCAGCGACGGTGCCGAGCATCACGTCGGAATGTCCGACGATGTACTTGGTTCCCGCCTGGAGCGAGAGATCGACGCCGAGGGCCAGGGGCTGGCAATAGAGCGGGCTCGCCCAGGTGTTGTCCATCAGTACGGTTGCATCGATCTCGCGCGCGGCGGCAACGATCGCCGGAATGTCCTGCATTTCAAAGGTGAGGGATCCCGGCGCCTCGGTAAAGACGGCCGCCGTCTGCGGACGGAACAGGGACTTGACGTCGCCTCCCAGCAGCGGATCGTAATATTCGACGCTGACACCGAAGCCGGGAAGAACGGTATCGGCAAAATGCCGTGTCGGGCCATAAGCCGTGTCGGGCAGAAGAAGGTGATCGCCGGACCTGACGCAAGACAGGATCGCCAGCGCGATCGCGTTAAGTCCCGAATTGGCAAGCTTTACGCCAGCTGCCCCCTCCATTTCCTTGAGCGCATCCTCGAGCGCGTCGGTCGTGGGGTTTCCGCGCCTGCCATAGGAATATGTCTGCTTTCCGCTCACCATTGTCTCGACATCCGGGAATAGAACCGTGGATGCATGAACAACGGGCGGGTTTACAAAACCATGGAAGGCCAGGGGATCCTGGCCGGAGTGAAGGAGCCTGGTATCTGGTTTCAGGGGCGCGCGGGATTCGGATCTGGACATGATGGCACATCGGTCTTGGGTGATGGGGGCAGAGCAGCCAACCCTGGGTGGGGCCACTTTAATCATTCACTTATCGTCCGCAACCAGGTTCTGGCATTGCTGCCGTATCTTGCATTTCATGAGAATTTTCAGATCAGCGTTAACGATGACGATGGTGTCGCTAAATGGATTGAAGCTATTTTAGGCATTGCATGATTTCGCTTTAGCCACATTCGCTGACAATGCATCAATCAGGGTCACAATGACTGGCGGTTCCGGAAATTTGACGAGATAAGTGCAGCAAGTACTTGACCCGAACGGCTAAATGCCATCGTATGGGATCGTTGGGTGGGACGGAAGTCGTCTGGAGGAAGCAGCCGGTAAGGCTGGCATACGTCCGAAATGAGACGGCGAAGATGTCTTTCGATCATTCCCAGCAAGACAAAGTATGGGTAACAAAATCAAAGGCTGCATATCCATGTCAAAAAAATCCTTCCGCTCGTAATCGGCGCTGCTATGGGAGTCGCCGCGACGACGGCTGCCGGTGCAACGACGCTGGAAGACGTCAAGGCAAAAGGCTTCATTCAGTGTGGTGTGAGCCAGGGGCTCCCCGGTTTTTCCAATCCTGACGCTCAGGGGAACTGGACAGGTCTGGACGTTGACCTTTGCCGCGCAATGGCTGCCGCGGTGTTTGGCGATGCGTCCGCTGTAAAATTCACTCCGCTGTCCGCTAAAGAGCGCTTCACCGCTCTGCAATCCGGCGAAGTTGACGTTCTGTCCCGGAACACCACCTGGACGATGTCCCGTGACACTCAGTTGGGTCTGAACTTTGCCGGTGTCAACTACTATGACGGTCAGGGCTTCATGGTCCGCAAGGACCTTGGTGTGACCTCCGCTCTGGAGCTGTCCGGCGCTTCCGTCTGCACCAACACCGGTACGACAACCGAACTGAACGTTGCTGACTACTTCCGCGCCAACAACATGCCGTACGAAATCGTTGCTTTCGAAAAAGCTGACGAAGTTGTCGGTGCATATGACGCTGGCCGTTGCGACGTCTACACGACCGACGCCTCCGGCCTGTACGCACAGCGCCTGAAGCTGACCAGCCCGGGCGACCATGTAGTTCTGCCGGAAGTCATTTCCAAGGAGCCGCTGGGTCCCGTGGTTCGTCAGGGTGACGATGAGTGGTTCAACATCACCAAATGGACGCTCAATGCGATGATCAACGCAGAAGAGCTCGGTGTGACCTCTGAAAACGTCGATGAGATGAAGTCTTCCGACAATCCGGAAATCAAGCGTCTTCTCGGTGCCGAAGGTTCGTTTGGCGAGGCGATCGGCCTGTCCAACGATTGGGCTTACAACATCGTCAAGCATGTTGGTAACTACGAAGAAACCTTCAATGCGAATGTTGGTCCGGACACTCCGCTCGGCATCTCCCGCGGCATTAACGCCCTGTGGTCCGACGGTGGCATCCTGTACGCTCCGCCGGTGCGCTAATCCTCATTTGAGTTGAGGGTTTAAGGGGTTCCGGCGGCACGCCTGCCGGAACCCTCAATAAATTCCACGCACGAAAAATCGGGATATACCGACCGACGCGTGGGGGGAGCATGCTGCTTCGAGCCGATAGGGGAGCGCGAAAACGCGCAGCAGAAGCAGTTCAAGACGTGAAAGAGGAGAGGCATCCAGCCGGGCTCTTTCCGTATAACTTGGGCGAGGTTCTATGTCAGTAATGGAGCAGGACTCGGCGGGGGTGCCGGCACGTGCTTCGCTGTTCAACGATCCCAAGGTCCGCGGCATCTTCTACCAGTTGCTACTGGTTGTCGTGTTGGGTTTACTTGGATATTTCATCGTTTCGAACACGATCACCAATCTGGAGCGGCAAAACATTGCGTCCGGTTGGGGTTTTCTTTCAAATACGGCAGGGTTCGGAACCAACCAGTCTTTGGTTCCCTATTCCGAAACGTCGAGCTATGGCAGGGCGATCTACGTCGGGTTCCTGAACACCCTTCTGGTCGCCGGCGTTGGCATCTTCTGTGCCACAGTGATCGGGTTTGTCGTCGGTATCGCCCGGCTTTCCAATAACTGGGTCATCAACCGGCTGGCGTATTGCTATGTCGAGCTGGTCCGCAACATTCCGCTGTTGCTGCAGATATTCTTCTGGTATTTCGCGGTGTTGCGTTCGATCCCGAGCAAACGCGAAAAGTGGTCCTTCTTCGACACGTTTCACCTGAATATCGGCGGATTGCGGGTTCCGAAACCGATCTGGGAACCGGGGTCCCAGTGGATCGGCTATGCGCTGATCATCGGGTTCATCGCCTCCTTCCTCATCTCCCGGTGGGCACGCAAACGCCAGGAAGCGACAGGTCAGCAATTTCCGACCTTGGCGACAGTATTGGGGCTCATCATCGGTCTGCCGCTGATCGCCTATTTCATCGCCGGAATGCCGGTCAGCCTGGAACATCCGAATTTCGTGGAAAGTGGGCCCATCCTGCTCCAGGGATTCGAATTGAACGTGGGGATCAATGTCATCCCTGAGTTCCTCGCGCTCACTGCGGCGCTGGCAATCTACACGGCATCCTTCATCGCCGAGATCGTTCGTGCAGGCATCCAGGCAGTCAGTCACGGCCAGACCGAAGCAGCGCACGCTCTTGGCCTGCGCAACGGACAGACGCTGCGTCTGGTGGTCATTCCGCAGGCAATGCGCGTGATCATCCCGCCGCTCACCAGCCAATATCTGAACCTGACCAAGAACTCGTCCCTGGCGGTGGCCATTGCCTACCCGGATCTTGTGTCCATGGGCGGCACGGTATTGAACCAGACCGGTCAGGCAATCGAAATCATCGGCATTTGGATGATGGTCTATCTGTCGCTCAGCCTGATCACTTCCGCCTTCATGAACTGGTACAACCAGCGCATGGCGCTCGTGGAACGGTAAGGAGCGCACAACATGGCAAACAGTAACATGTTCCAATTCAGAACCGAGGAGGCGCCGACGTTGTCGGCGCCGGTCTCGACCAGAGGCATTATCGGCTGGATGCGGCAGAACCTGTTCTCGTCGGTCGGCAATACCATTCTGACGATCATCGGCATCCTGCTGGCCTATTCGATCTTTGCGCCGCTCATTCAATTTGCATTGATTGACGCGGTGTGGACCGGCCAGAACCGTGAAGCGTGTCTTCCGCAGGAAGGTGGGCACAGCGGCGCCTGCTGGGCTTATGTGAAGGCCTACTTCCCCCAGTTTATCTATGGTCGGTATCCGGCTGAGGAAATCTGGCGCGTCAATCTCGTCTACTTCCTGTTCGCGGCGCTGCTGATCCCGCTGGCCACTCCGACGATTCCGTTCAAGCGGCTCAACACAATCCTGTTTTTCGGCGTGTTTCCGTTCGTCGCGCTTGTCCTGCTGACCGGCGGCGACTTCGACATCGGTTTCTGGGCGTGGTCGCTTGTCGGCGCAATCGCGCTGATCGGCATCTTGCTGGCTGCCTTCCAGATGCTTGCCGGCGGACGCGGATTGTCCGACGTCACACCTGTCCTGACAGCTTTTGTGGGAACCGCGGTCGTTATCGCCGCGATACTCCTGTTCGTGTCGGTCGACTTCGGTCTCGTCGTCGTCGAAACGGCTGTCTGGGGCGGCCTGCTGGTTACCCTGGTCATCGCGGTTACCGGTATTGTGGCTTCCCTCCCGCTCGGCATCGCGCTGGCGCTGGGGCGCCGGTCACAGATGCCGATTATCAGAATGTTCTCGATCGTGTTCATCGAGTTCTGGCGCGGAGTGCCGTTGATCACCGTTCTGTTCATGTCGTCCGTGATGCTGCCGCTGTTCTTGCCGGAGGGGGTCACGTTCGACAAGCTGCTGCGCGTGCTTATCGGTGTGACGCTGTTCTCCGCCGCCTATATGGCGGAAGTGGTCCGGGGCGGTCTGCAGGCTATTCCGAAGGGGCAATATGAAGGGGCAATGGCGCTCGGCCTGCGCTTCTGGCAGATGATGTATCTCGTCATTCTGCCGCAGGCGCTGAAGATGGTGATCCCGGGGATCGTGAACACCTTCATCGGCCTGTTCAAGGATACGACCCTGGTCTTGATCGTCGGCATGTTCGATCTTCTCGGCCAGATCCAGTCCTCCTTTACGGACCCGACCTGGTCGTCGCCAAGTCAGGGACACACGGGGTATCTGTTTGCAGCCATGGTGTTCTTCTGCTTCTGCTTCGGCATGTCGCGATACTCCATGTTCATGGAGAAGAAGCTGCACACAGGACACAAGCGATAGGACATGACCGGGGCGCGCGAGATCGCGCTTGCGCCCTGGCCCAATGACATTCTTGGAGCTAGAAATCATGACTGGAACCACAGTGCGCGACGACGAAATCGCCGCAGATCTGACAAAAATGAAGATTTCGGACACCGATGTTGCTGTCGAAATCAAGAACATGAACAAGTGGTTTGGAGACTTCCACGTTCTGCGCGACATCAACCTCAAGGTCATGCGCGGCGAGCGTATTGTCGTCTGCGGCCCGTCCGGTTCGGGCAAGTCCACCATGATCCGTTGCATCAACCGCCTGGAAGAACACCAGGCCGGCGACATCATCGTCGACGGCATCGAACTCACCAATGATCTGAAGAAGATCGACGAGATCCGGCGGGAAGTCGGAATGTGCTTTCAGCACTTCAACCTGTTCCCGCACCTGACCATTCTGGAAAACTGCACCTTGGCACCCATCTGGGTGCGCAAGATGCCGAAGAGGCAGGCCGAGGAAGTCGCGATGCACTACCTGGAGCGCGTCAAGATCCCCGAGCAGGCTCTCAAATACCCGGGGCAGCTTTCCGGCGGCCAGCAACAGCGCGTGGCGATCGCCCGTTCACTGTGCATGAGCCCGAAGATCATGCTGTTCGATGAACCGACGTCGGCACTTGATCCGGAAATGATCAAGGAAGTTCTGGACGTAATGGTCGGTCTTGCTGAAGAAGGCATGACCATGGTCTGCGTGACCCATGAAATGGGCTTTGCCCGCAAGGTTGCCAACCGCGTCATCTTCATGGATGCAGGACAGATCGTGGAAGAGAACGAACCCGAGGAGTTCTTCACCAATCCCCGCCATGAGCGGACCAAGCTCTTCCTCAGCCAGATCCTCCATCACTGATCTCGCTCAAAGAGACTGACAAGTGCGGTTCGTTCGAAAGGTCCTGTTTGGGCTGGGCGCAACTGCCTTGATCGTCCTGATCGCAATTGGCCTTGGGACCTTGGTTCCAAGGCCAATTGCGTTGATGGCCGCATCGAGCAACGCGGGTGATTTGCAAGAGCGCACCCGGCGCGTTCTCATTCTGTCCAATCCAATCCACACCGATATTGCGCTTCCCGCGGACCCCGATGTCCTGGTGGCCTTTTCCTTCGTCTCCGATGCCGGTTTGACGCTGGACCATCCCGGTGTGTTCTGGGTTGCCTTCGGTTGGGGAGGCCGGTCCTTCTATGTCGAAACACCGACCTGGGCCGATCTCAAACCCAGTCCCGTCTTCAATGCGCTGACTTGGGATGCCTCCGTCATGCATGTGCGCAGGGCCGGCGATATCCCGCTAGAGCTGGAGAGTGTCATGCCTGTCGATTTGTCGCCGGACGCGTTCGACAGGCTTCTGGAAGGTATAGGGAACAGTTTTCAGTCCAAAGCAGGCGCTGTCCCGCAGGCAATTGAAGGTGCCGCCTATGACGGCCACGATATTTTCTTTCCCGCAAAAGGTGGGTTCAATGCCTTTGCCGGCTGCAATGTCTGGACGGCCCGCATGCTGCGTGAAGCCGGGCTCCGGACGGGGGCCTGGACATCTTTGCCAGTGACGCTGAACTGGTCGCTTCAGTTGCATAACCAGGGTAAGGACCGATAAAATTGAATGCACTGGTCGCTCTGGAGCTGACTGTATTCAAGGCGCGAAGGCGCAGGAAACCCGGCCGGTTTTCAAGTCTTCGCAACGCAGGAGACGGTCCGCCCCAGAGCTATCCGAAGGACGCCAAAACGGCTGCGAGCGGCAGCGTCAAAGCCCTTGGCCGATGCACCGGCATCGACCTGCGGACTTTTCCTCCCCGCTCCTGGCCGTTTTGACGCCAGTGCGTTCAATTTTATCGGTCCGTACCCTAGAGCGTTTCCGGACTTGCGGCAGGGATGATCCTGTCGACGGCGCATTCAGCCAGCTGTTTCAGCCTCTCCGGCTTTTCTCCTGCCCTGGCGCGGATTGAAAGCCCATGGAGCATCAAGGCAAGCAGTTGGGCTGCGGTGCGTATTTCCTCCTCCACGATTGCGCCCTGCATTTCATGCCGGATGAGGCTGGCAAAGCCTTTGTCCATTCTTGCGGTCACTGTCTCCAAAGCGGATTGAATGTCCTTGTCCCGGGCAGCTTCCGACGGAAGGGTGGAAATCGCCAGGCATCCGTAGGGAGCACCGCTCAGACCGGTTCGGCCGGTGTACAGGTCTATGGCGGCGGCCATGATTGCCTTCAGGCGGCCTTTGGCGCCCTTCGCGGTTCGTCCGGCTTCGCGCAGACGGCTTTGCACCTGATCTGCGAAACGTTCGACCACCTTGAGATATATGTCCTTTTTACCGCCGAACGCGGCATAGAGGCTTGGGCGATTAAGATTTGTTGCCGCACAAATCTGATCGAGGCTCGTTGCGGCGTATCCGTGCTTCCAGAACACCTGCATGATCTGGTCGAGTGTCTCGTCTTCGTCAAATTTGCGTGGACGGCCACGTCTGGTTCCAGCTTTCATTTTTTACTGAATCGCATAAAAAGATCGACCTGTCTATTTTTGTGCGATACGGTACATAAAAATGGAGGAAGACTTATGGATAGCTTTTGCGTATCGCCGGAACCAAAGTCTGCCATGGGGACGCTCACATGGGGCAGGCGAAAGGGTCCGTTTGGGCAGGGCCGCCTGAAGGCTGCGGAAAAACTTAAGCTTGTCGTAAGTCTCGGCCGGATTTCGGCGCTGGAGGCGATAGATACCATCCTGGACAAGGCCGGGCTGCTCAAGGCCTATGGCGCGGATTTTGAGGGGCTTGTGCCGCCGCAAACTCCTCTGGTGCGCGATGCTCTTGCCTTTGCGGATGAAGTGCAGGGCATGGAATTGATGCGGCACAGTTGGCGCACGTACTATTGGGGCATGCTTCTGGGCGGTTACAGAGGTCTGGAGATCGATAGCGAGATCCTGTTCGCAGCGTCAATTCTGCACGATGTCGGCCTTGCCCGGGGCAGAACATCCGAGCCGGGAGACTGCTGTTTCGTCGTTTCTGGCGCCGAACGCTGCACCCATCACCTGGTGGGCAAAGGTCATGACCGGGCGAAGGTTCGCAAGGTGGCTGACGCGATCGGCCTTCATCTCAACGCCTATGTGTCTGCGCGCGTTCACGGCATCGAAGCGCATTTGCTTTCGCGCGGCGCAATGTGCGACGTGTTCGGCATGGGCCGTCGCCGGATCGCAGCGAGCTCGCGCGGCCGCATAGATGCTGAATATCCGACGGGGGACCTGATCAATGAACTCGAGATCTGGCCGGGCCATCACCTGCGCGGAACAAGAGCGGACGTCCTGATTCTGTTTGGGAGGCAGGACGTCCCGTCGGCCCAATACACCATCCGGATATGCCGATCGTCAGGACGGCCCGGTTGCAACGTCGGTGTCTTCCCGGCTTCCCCATTCCGCCCATGACCCGTCGTAGAGCGCAAGATCCCGCGAACCAATAATGGTCAGCGCAAGGGTCAGGATGGCCGCGGTTACTCCCGAGCCGCAGGTCGTCGTGACCGGCTTGTCCGGATCTACACCGGCGTCCCGAAATGCAGCGGCAAGTTCCTCTTTCGACCGGAATGTTCCGTCGTCGCGGATAAGCTTCGTGAATGGCAGGTTCAGGGAGCCTGGAATATGACCCGAGCGCAGGCCGGCCCGCGGCTCTGCCGCGGTACCTTCGAACCTTCCGGCTGATCTTGCGTCGACGATCTGCCTGGTTCCGGTGGAAACGGCGTTCTGAATGTCGCCGATATCCGCGACGGCACTGTGGTTCAGCCGTGAAGAGAAGTGACTCTGGACGCGGCGGGTTTCGGTGTCTGCCACCGGCCGGTCTTCCGCCTGCCACTTGGGAAAGCCGCCGTCCAGTACATGCACTCGCGTGGCTCCCATGCTGCGCAGGGTCCACCAGACTCGCGGTGCGGAATAGAAGCCGAAATCATCGTAGACCACCAGCGTCTGGCCGTCGCCGACACCAAGCTTGCGCATGGCTGAGGAGAACACATGGGGAGCCGGCAGCATATGCGGCAGGTCGGAGGATTTGTCACAGACTTCGTTGACGTCAAAGAAGACCGCGCCGGGAATATGCGCATCCGGATAGACCGGCCGCAGATCGGGCGTATTGACCGGCGGCATCCAGGCATTGATCACGACGAGATCGGGAGAGGCAAGATGATCGGCCAGCCATTGGGTCGATACGAGCGGATGGTCGGTCATTGGATCTCCTTAGGGTCTTAAATGCGAACGCGCCGATCGAATTGAAGCGGACTTGTTTTGACACGGAACAAAGGCTCGGGAAAACCTGTCTCCTGGATCAACCCGCCGTCAGCGTGACACCCGAACTCACAAAGGTTGACCGCTCCACTAAAAGCAGGACCATCTTGCCTGCGTCATTCGGTGATCTAGCAGTCGTAGAGGCCCTTCGCCTTGTGCCAGTCCTCGATTGACAGCTCGGGATAGCCCTGGAAATGGACATGGCCCGGGCCTTCGGGAACCTCGACCCAGTCCGGCTTGAATTCAAGCATGATATGGACGGTCTCAGGCGGCGTTGGCAAGGCAGAATCGATTGCGCCGGCATGCGGGTGGACGAGTTCGGGCCAGCGCGGATCCCAGAGCCATAGATGGCTGCCGCAGGAGACGCAAAAATGCCGTTCTGCCGGGCTCTTCTTTCCGTCGATCTCGGCATTGTAGACAGCCTTCGATTCCGCGCCCTCGATCCTGAGGCTTCCGGCATCCCCCATGAGATTGATCGCGGATCCGGAACTCCCTCCGGTCTTGCGGCAGATGGAGCAATAGCACCGCATGCAAGGGTAGGGCGTCTTGCTCTCCACCTCGAATTTGACGGCCGCGCAGCGGCAACTGCCTGAAAGTTTCATGTTTCCCTCCCTCTCGGTCCGATCAATCGCTCAGGCGAATCCGGACCCGTCTGTTCTGTTTGCCTTTCTTTTCAATCTTGCCGAGTGCGAGCGGCCCGATTTCCGACGTCCGGGAAACGTGGGTTCCGCCGCAGGGCTGCAGGTCGACATTGCCCCCGATCCGCACCAGCCGGACGCGGCCCGAGCCGCGGGGCGGTTGGACGGACATGGTCTTGACCAAGCCGGGATTGGCATCGAGTTCGTCGTCCGTGATCCACTCCATGGTGACCTCGTGGTCGCCGGAAGCAAGTCCGTTGAGTTCTTCGAGCAGGGCTTCCTTGTCGATGGTCTCGTCACCCATGTCGAAGTCGAGCCGTCCCTCGGGATCTCCGATCTGTCCTCCCGTCACCGGGAAGGGCAGCGCTACGGACAGAAGATGCAGGGCGGTATGCATGCGCATCAGCCGGTAGCGCCGCGCCCAGTCGATGTGGGCGGTGAGCGCCGTTCCGGCAGCGGGCAAGCTCTGGCCTTCCGCCGGCACATGGACAATCGAGCTCTTGTCATCGTCATAGACCGCCGTGGCAATTTGTATCCGGCTGCCGTCTTCCAGCTCCAGATAGCCGCAATCACCGGGCTGCCCGCCCCCAGCCGCGTAAAATACGGTCCTGTCGAGAAGGATGCCGCCACGATCATTTACCCCGACCACCTCGGCTTCGCAGGTTCGAAGATAGGCATCATCGCGAAACAGCGGCGTGGTCATGGTGGTCTCCCGAAAATTGTTCCTGCCCTGAATTGAGCAATGATCCAAGCCCCTTGCAAGACCCAATTGATGATCTTGCCCGGATGGAGTAGGCCTCTAAACCGGTGGCCTCAGAGAACCGTCAGTTCGATGCCTTGGCGGCCAGCAGCTTGAGCGCAAAGCTGCCCATGATGCCTGCAAAGACCCAGTCAAAGGCGCGCATGACTTTGGGAGACGATTTCAGAGCTCCTGCAAACGCGCTGGCACCTGTCACCATCAAGAGACATATCGGCAGGCCGAGCGCCAGAAAATAGCTGCCAAGGAACAGCAGCTTCTCAACGGCGTACGGATCCGTCGCACTGACGAATTGCGGCAGAAAGGTTACGAAGAACAGGACGATTTTCGGGTTGAGAATGTTGATGCCGAGTCCTTGCAGCCAAACCCTGTGAAGCGGTTGCCGCGAGGCCTCGATCGGGTCAAGCCTGAAGGACGAGCCGTTGCGGACAGCCTGAAAGGCAAGCCAGATCAGATAGGCCGCCCCGACGATCTTCAGGACGGTAAAGGCCAGCGCCGATGCCGCCAGCAAGGCGGATACGCCGATGGCGGCAAGCACGGTGTGAATGACCAGCCCGGCGGTTGCGCCCAGAACGGCGGCAATGCCGGCCTTGCGGCCCTGGGTGAGCGTCTTGCTCATAAAGAAGGTCATGTCCGGCCCCGGAGTAACGGCCAGCACCAAGGCTGCTACGGTGAAGGCAGCAAGGACGGAAACGGACGGAACGAAATCGGGAAGCATCTGCGGCACCTCAAACGAACGGCTTTAGGCCCAGAAGAACACCGACCAGGGGCCTCGTGTCAAAGGCAAAAGCCGACCGCTGTGCCAAATGCGTGATCGGCTTCGCCTGGCTTCGGGGTGGTGGGCATCCTGCCGTCCGCGAGAGACCTGCGTTCAGAACGCAGATCAGACACTCACGCGCTAGCGCCGCTTGCCGAACACCTTGTTGCCCGGGCGCCCCGGAGGTGCTGCAGCTGCTGTCTGACGGGGCGTTTCCGGAGTGCGTGCTTCGGGAAGGCCTGCAGGAACCGGACCGGCTCTTCGTCCCAGCATCTTCACGAGGAGGAAGACGCCTATCAGAGGGAAGATCACCAGGGTTGCAATGCGATTGAACAGATGGTCCTGACCGACGTCGGAGGTAATTGCGCCGGTCGCCGCGTTTTTCAGAAGCATGATGGAATCCGGTGCTCCAAGCGCAACGAAGATGTAGTCCTGGTTGTGCTTCTCCGGGCCAATCTCATAGTCGTAACTGCAATGGTGAAAGAGAAAGACCCAGGATTTGCACTTTCTGTCCGAAGTCGCGATCAGCGCGGGAGAGAGTGTTTGTGACCGAAGGCCCAGATCCTTCGCGATGCTTCCGTCCAGCACATAGAAGAACGGGGCGCTCAGTAACATCATGGCAATAAAAAGTAACGCTCTCATGGAAAACCTCAATCAAAAATTGCAGAGGCAGAATTCGCGTTTTCTTTTAAAATTGCATTAAACGAATGGGCAAAAAGGTGGCAAATGGTTTACAGGATCGGGGAAAGCAGCCTTGCACCCTGGGCCAGCACGCGGAACACATAGCTGCGCGACTGAAACGCGTCCGGCCAGGTCAGCCTGGCACGGCTGAAATCCTCTTCCAGCATCTCCGTTACGTTCTTGATCATGCGCTCGTGGGTGAACCACAGCGTGAGCTCGAAGTTGATCTGGAAGGAGCGATTGTCCAGGTTCACCGTGCCGATCGACACCAGATCGTCATCGAGCAGTGTGACCTTCTGGTGCATGAAGCCGTCCGTGTAACGGTAGATCTTCACGCCCCGCTGCACCATCGTGTCCTCATAGGCATGACTGGCCAGCCACACGGTCCAGTGATCCCGCTTTTCCGGCAACAGGATCCGAACATCGACACCTCGCATGGCCGCGGCACACAGCGCCGTCTGCACGTCGAGGGACGGCACGAGGTAAGGCGTCGTGATCCAAAGGCGCTCTTTCGCCCGGGCGGCGGTTTCAACGAAGGCAAGCGCGCATTCTTCCAGCTTGTCGGCCGGCCCGGTCGGCATGACGAGAACGGCTTCGTCGCCCGGCAACGGTGCTTCCGCCGCCTGCGGCATGTTGATCTGCTCACCGCTTGCCCAAAGCCAGTCCTCGACGAAGGAAAGTGCACAGGCAACCGCGGCGGGGCCTTCCACACACACATGGGTATCCCGCCAATGGCCGAACCAGTTGTCCCGTCCCACATACTGGTCGGCAACGTTGTGACCACCCACGAAAGCCTTGCCGAAGTCGGTCACGACCAGCTTGCGATGGTTGCGGTAATTGAGCCGCATGGGGCCGAGAAGACGGAGAAACCGGTGTTTTTCGTTGAAGCCGCAGACCTTGACGCCGGCTTCTTTCAGTCTCAGCAGAAACGCCTTCGGGAGCGAATGGCTGCCGACATCGTCATAGAGGAAATAGACGCGTATTCCGTCCCTGGCGCGCGCGATCAGGGCGTCCGCCATTTCCCGTCCGAGTTCATCGTCATGAACGGCAAAAAACTGAAACAGGATTACGTCCCGCGCCTCGGCGATGGCTTTCCTTATCGCCGAGAAGGTGGCGTCACCGTCAATGAGCAACTCGGTTTTGTTGCCGGCCAGAAACGGAACGCCGGCGACACGGGTCAGAACCGGCCAGCCTCGTGTTTCCTTGTGGTCCGTGAGCCCGAGTTCGTCGGCCCGCCGGGCTCGTTCCGCACGGCCGAGTGTCGACTGGATCTTGGCGTAGTCGGTGAACGAGCGCCAGCCGAACACAAAGTAGAGCGGAACGGTCAGGTAGGGCAGGAAAAACAGGGACAACAGCCAGGCGACCGATCCCTGGGAGGTCCGGGAGTTCATTATCTCCCTGACTGCGCAAATGACCCCGACGACGTACATGACCGCGACGAATGCGGCCACCAGGCCAAGATTGTTGGCCATGACCTCAACGATATCGAAATCCGTCACGGCATCCTGAACGACTGCGTCGGTCACAGCAGCGTCCTGCGCCAGATTTGGATCATCCGACGGCATGGAGTTTCAGGCCCGGATCAGGAAAATCATACAAACGGCGGCTCGATATCGACTTTGCGTTCCAGCCATGCGGGCACCGGCAAATCCTTCGAGCGCAGGAACTCCGGATTGTATAGCTTTGACTGGTAGCGTGTGCCGTGGTCGCACAGAATGGTGACAATGGTTTTCCCAGGACCCATTTCCTTTGCTAGGCGGCGGGCACCCGCGAGGTTGATTGCCGTCGAACCGCCGAGGAGCAGTCCCTCCTGCGCGGCGAGATCGAACATGAGGGGGAGGGCTTCCTTGTCGGAAATCGTGTAGGCGTGATCGACCTTCACATCCTGGACGATGGGGGTGCTGCGGCCCAGTCCGATCCCTTCGGCAACGGAGCTTCCCGCGGAGGCGACGGCTTCGCCTGTGGTGAACAGCGACTGCATTGCCGCGCCTTCAGGATCTGCGCAGCCGATGATGGCACCGGCATTCTTCTCGTGCAGGTATTGCGAGACGCCCGCCAGGGTTCCCCCGGAACCGACTGCGCAAATGAAACCGTCCACCTTGCCGCCGGTCTGCTCAAAGATTTCCGGTCCGGTGGTCAGGTAATGGGCCTTGCGGTTGTCGAGATTGTTCCACTGGTCGGCAAAAATGGCACCATTCGGTTCCGTCTTTGCCATCTGCTCCGCCAGGCGCCGGGCGACGTGCTGGTAGTTGTTCGGGTCCTTGAACGGTTTTGCGGGAACCTCGACCAACTCCGCGCCGCACAGGCGAAGCATGTCCTTCTTTTCCTGGCTCTGGGTCTCGGGAATGACGATAACGGTGCGGTACCCGCGCGCACTGGCAACCAGGGCAAGTCCGATCCCGGTATTTCCGGCCGTCCCCTCGACGATCACCCCGCCAGGCTTCAGGTCTCCGCGGGCCTCCGCCTCGAGTATCATCTGGCGGGCCGGCCGATCCTTCACCGACTGGCCCGGGTTCATGAACTCGGCCTTGCCGAGGATTTCACATCCGGTTTCTTCAGAAAGGGCTCTCAGGCGGATCAGGGGCGTGTTGCCGATTGCGTCGACAACAGAAGCGGACACAGACATTTATTCAATCCCGGCTGCTCTGGCCCGAACGCGACACCGGCCAGATGAAATCTGATGAATCCGGAGCGTAGGGTTCCGGACCTTATGGATCAAGTTGGCAATGTAAGGCTTCAAGTTCGGATTGCCACCATCCTCGTAGGAAATACAGAGGTTTTTCCGGCACCCGACAGGTTGAAAAGGCGGCCGTCAGGATGCTTTCACGTAGACGATCTGGCGGACATCGATGTTGCCGGAGCGAAAACCCGCTTCGCAATAATGCAGGTAGAATTCCCAGAGCCGCTTGAACCTGTCATCGAAGCCCAGGGGCCGGATCTGCGGCCAGGCATGGCGGAACCGGGCGCGCCATTCGGCAAGCGTACGGGCGTAGTCCTGGCCGAAAATCGTCTGCTCGGCGACGTCAAGGCCGAGCGATTTGCCGATGTCGGCCAGTCTTCCGGGGGATGGCAGCATTCCGCCCGGGAATATATGGCGCTGAATGAAATCGGTCCCGCGGCGGTAATCCTCAAACATCCGGTCCTGAATGGTGATGATCTGCAAACCGGCCTTGCCGCCGGGCTTCAGGCATTGCGTCAATTGCCTGAAATAGGTCGGCCAGTATTTCTCGCCGACCGCCTCGAACATCTCGATCGACGCTATCCGGTCGAAGACGCCCTTCTCGTCGCGATAGTCCTGGAAGACCACATCGACCTTTTCCGTCAATCCGGCCTTGAAAATACGCTCCCGGGCATAGTCGAACTGCTCCTTGGAGATGGTCAGGGCCCTGACATGCGCGCCAACCGACTTTGCGACATATTCCGCAAAGCCGCCCCAGCCGCAGCCGATTTCCAGAACCTTGTGGTCGGGCGCGATGCCGGTCTGGCGAACCAGGGTCGCATATTTTTCAGCCTGCGCCTGTTCCAGATTTTTGGTTTCGTTGCTGTAGATCGCCGAGGAGTAGGTCATCGACGGATCCAGCCACTCTTTGTAGAAAGCGTTGCCCAGGTCATAGTGAGCGGAAATGTTTCGCTTGGAACCGCTTCTGGTATTTGCATTCAGCCAGTGGCGGATAGACAGGAGAACGCGGGTGAGCGGACGGCCCCGCAACGCGTCCAGCGTGGACTCCTGATTGATGCAGAAAAGTTCAAGAAAGGTTGTCACGTCCGGCGACGACCAGTACCCGGCCATGAACGCCTCACCGACACCCACGTCGCCCGCTTGAACGGCCATGCGGAAAAACCGCCAATCGTGAACGTCCAGGACCCCGTAAGGGCCGTCTTCCTGACCGTGCACGATAAATGTCCGGCCATCGGGGAACGTGACTTCCAGACTGCCGTGGCGGATCTGAAGGGCCAGCTCGGCGGCCATTCTGGCAAGTCGGGGCATCCCCTTCAACTGGTCGCGGTAATTGTCTCGTGTCAGAACAACAGGCTCACTCATCGCCGAACCTCTCTTCAAAGCCGGTCGCACCTTGCGGACATGTCGTCCCCGCCGGAAATGCAATAGATAGGCGGGCGGCAGTGAAATGGTACACACTCTCGAGAGATTTTAAAGAGTTGGCGACGAGAGTCGTTCAAGCACTCTGCTGGTCTGGATCATGGGGCTCCAAGTGAGGCATATTGGCTGCGTCCCGCGCGGAAGAAGGCAGGGAAAAGTCCGATGCCAACGGCTCGCGCAGATCAAGTCATCTCGCTCGCGTAGAATTCAAGCTGCGCGAAACTGTTATATCGCGTTAAAGGGAGCGGCATCAGAAGCCGACCCGTCAGGCCTGTATCGAGTCGACAAGCCAGTTCCAAGCGACCTGAACGCGGAATTTCGCGGCATCAAAGAAGGCAACGACGTTCTCCCACACCAACTGACCGAAGTCAGCCACCTGGAGCATCGTCCCGCGTTCGACGGGCGTTTCCTGCGTTTCGATAAGTTCTACCGTCGCCACATCCGAACCGTTATCGACCACGCGGCGGGTGACCGTCAGGGTACCTTCGGTGACAAGTCTGGATTCATCCTTGTCGGCAACAACGGTGTCGTCATCCATGGAGCGGACAACAACGGCACGTCCATCCGGAAGCAGATGGGTCTCGTTGGTGTTCACCTCGGAATCGTAGATGACTTCGCCATAGGAATCGATCAGTTCGACCCACACGGCTTTTTTGCCGTCGAGCTCAATTTCGCCGACCCAGATCGTGAGTTCGCTTTCAAGCGGATCTTTCTGGTCCTGCGTCGCGGACGCGACGGTGACGGACAGGCGGTCGTCAGGCAACGCGATGGTTTCCTGAGGCAATGGGGCCGCGGCTACGCTTCCTGCCGTGGCAAGGATGAGGCCAAGCGCAATAATTCCGGCTCTGCTATTCCGTTGCATATACGCCTCCCAAGGCTCATACAACTTTGTTCACCGCACTGGGGCCTTTTTTAAACCGGTCCTGAACGGACTCTCATTGAAGCTGTCGTTTTTCCGACTTGGTGCCCCGTTGTGCACGGTCACGATTTGGCCATTATCGCACCACAATCTTCCGAATGCGTGTGATAAAGATCATAAATACAGTCGATTTCGGATATCTTTCCTTAATATCTGTGGTCCGGGCTCATCCCTACAAGGTCGTTCACCTCAATGTGAATGCAATCACCTCGTAAAAACTACCCATCACCGCGGCATTCTTCCATCGACTGTTCGGCCTATAAACGCGCCGCCGAACAAAAGGTTCCAGGAAACTGCCTCTGAACCTCCATCAGGTCGATGATTGAAAGCTGTGGCGGCCGTCGCATCAAGGTCAAATGGGGATCTTTGCAATCGCGGCAGGCAAACGGTCTCGGGTTCGCTCGCTCATGCCACAGGTGCTGGAAGTCGTGCTTCTTCGTCCAGAAGGATCATCTGTAACGCGTTGAAGAACTCTGACGCGATGGACTGTCGCGTGTGGGCGCATTGTGGCGAAAAATTCAGGTTTTTGCGGGGCTCTGGGCATCCTAGATTTGAAATGCTCTGCCGGTCGGATGATCGGCAGAGCATTCCTGGGATCAGCACAGTCGATGGGGTCTTACGTCTCAAATCCCAGGCAACTAAGGTTTCGGGTCATCCGGCTGGCGATTTGCTTTACTTCGTTATGTCCTGCCATTTGCCTGATAGCCAAAACCGGCTGGTTTCCACGTGTTTACGGGCGTTCTTTGCAAGTGAATGCTTGGCGCATGTTGATCCGAATTGTCCTACAAGGTCATCAGATGCCGTCTGTCTCGACTCAAGCAACCCTGTAAAAACTACCTAGTTTAGCGGGAATGAGGCGATTTGCTGACGAAAATATGTCGGCAAATCATGGAAATGTTTGGGTGAATCGACACCGCATACATTGCGATGTCTTTTTTCGTTCACTTAAATAATTGCGAACAAAAGCCCTGCGGGTTCAAAAGGAAACCCATGTAGACCGGCGTCGCCGTTGAACGGGAGCCGCCGGCGGTGGCTGATCCCCGCTTCCGCCGCGCAAAGCACAGGGGCCGGGATACGCCTGGAAGAATAACGGCAGTGGGTCCGTACCCTAGACGCCTGATGCACGCGCGGACACTCTGGCAAGCGGCTCCCAGTCAAACCGGCTCTGAAAGGGGTAACTGGGTGTTGGGCGGTGCAGATTGGTCAGCGCGCGAATGTCCTGGTTGACCGCGCCGTCGGTGAGAGCCATGCGGGCCGGGTTGGCGAGCGGCGAAAGCTCCGGGGACAGGTAGCCGGACTTGACGATCAGGTATCTGACGTTCCCGGGTTCGATCCCGAAGCGCCGGAAGTCATCCAGTTTGTGAAAAGGCCGCCGGCGCTCGGTGAGGACAAGCAGATTGCCGCCAATTTCCACCAGTACCTCGCGGCTGCCCTCCGATCCGGCCGATCTCTTGACCGTCACATTCGCTGTAAGCCGGGGACAATCGCTTCCGAATGCTCCGCCAATGGAAATGCGAACCGTTTCACCATCGCCGGCCGCCCAGGCGGTGCCGGTCGCATCCGGATCCGCGATGCCGGCAAAAACAGCCCCCGTGAGACCGCGCTCCAGCCAGGCCTTCAGCACATCGGTACGGTCACCGACGCCGCCGCCGGTTGGGTTGTCGCCACTATCGGCCAGGATGAAGGGGGCTGTTGTCGCCGCTTCCGCATCGCTCAGGCATTCCGCCAGCGGCTTGGCCGGCACTCCGAATGCGAATCTCGCCCGGTTCGCCCAGTAGCTGGACGCGATTTCCTCGGCAGCTTTCGCCGCAGCTTCCGGCTGGCTGCCCGTGACTACGGCGGCCGCGGTCGTGCGGCCGGAATCGGCCCAGACATAACCAACCATAAGATTGGCGTCGCAAACACCGGGGCGTCGATCGAATTCCGGCAGCCCAGCATAAAGCGACCTTGCCGGTTCGTCGGCAGTGCTGGTTTTTTCACCTGGATGAAGAACCGGGACAGGCGCCCAGGCCACCATCCGGCGGGGTCCGCCGCGCAGTTGGTCCAGGAGGTTGCCGGCCGCACGCAAATGGGTTTCGCGCACATCGATATGAGGCGCGGTACGATAGGCGCAGAAAATGTCGATCTGATCGACGATCTTCTGGGTAACGTTTCCGTGGAGATCATAGCTTACCGCGATCGGAATCTCGGGGCCGACAAGGCGGCGGACAGCCGATATCCAGTCGCCCTCGACATCTTCCAGGCCAGGCACATGCATGGCGCCATGCATGATCAGAAGAACGCCGTCCAGCGGCAATGCCGCCTCCAGCTCCGTCAGAAATTGCGACTTGAAAGTCCGGTAACAATCGGGCGAGACCGGGCCGCCGGGGAGAGAGCGCGCGTGGAACAGGGGAGCGAACGTCGCATCGGCAAAGTGGTCTGCGTCGAGTCCCAACTGATCCTGAAGTGCCGTTCCTCGGGTGACATTGAAGTCGTCAATAGTCTGAAGCAGAGGAGAGTAGGTGCTGCATTCCGTGTGAATGCCGCCGACGGCGATCTTCATCTTCTCTTCCCTCCAAGGGTTTCCTGCCACCAGCGGCTCCGGCCGGTGTCGCAGTGACACATGGGAGCGTTCCCGGTCAAAGCGCCGGGAACAACGGCGTCTGAGCGGCAAAGCGTGCCCAGTTCTTCTGCTCCGGCAGCGTCCAACCAGCCTCCGCCACGCCATAGAGCCGCGGGAAGACCATGTGATTGAAAATGTCGTTGTCGGTCATGTGCTCGCACCAGATGCAGGCCTGAACACCTTTCAGCAATCCCGTGCCATCCTCGCTCAGCCCTTCCGTCGGCTCATAGGCGTAGGTCGCCTCAGGTGTCGAGACGCCGGCCCAGCTTGCGCCCGGCTCATGCCAGCCGGATGCCTGGACCATGTCCATGTAATAGTGCTGGCCCGGGGTGCAGATGACCTCGTAGCCCTGGGCGATCAGGTCCCGGGTGACTTCCTGCTTCTGCCAGGCCATCAGCAGGACGCCGTCCGGGTCGATGCCGCCGCCATGAGAGACTTCGTCCCAACCCGCCAGTTTCTTGCCGAATTTCCTCAGGATGTCTCTAACCCGGCCCATGAAATAGGCTTGGACCTCCATCGTGTCCTTGAGCGCCCGTTCTTCCATGAGGCGCTGCGTTTTCGGCGACGCCAGCCAGGACTTCGCGTCGACCTCGTCGCCGC
Source organism: Roseibium salinum (assembly GCF_026240905.1). Classification (NCBI taxonomy): domain Bacteria; kingdom Pseudomonadati; phylum Pseudomonadota; class Alphaproteobacteria; order Hyphomicrobiales; family Stappiaceae; genus Roseibium; species Roseibium salinum. The sequence continues at coordinate 1,372,656 of NZ_JAPEVI010000003.1, read as the reverse complement.
CGATATGGATGTAATCACCTGGGAACAGGTTTGCGACTTCGGCGAACACCTTTTCGAGAAACTGGTAGGTCTCTTCCATCGCCGGGTTCAGCGCATTGTTCGGATAGCCCTGAACCGAATGATAGCTTTCCGGCAGTTCCGCCTGGTCGGCAAGGTGGGGATAGGTTTTCAGAACGGCGGTAGAATGACCTGGAACGTCGATTTCCGGCACGATGTCGATGTTGAGACTTGCCGCATGTGCCACGATCTCGCGAACCTCGTCCTGCGAGTAGAAGCCTTCATGGACCTCGGAGGCAAAGCCGAGCTGCGGCACCTGCTGACAGCCGGGGCCGCGCCTGGCGCCGCTGACCGTGAGCTCCGGATAGGACTTGATTTCCAGTCGCCAGCCTTCGTCGTCGGTCAAATGCCATTGAAAGACATTCATGCGGCCCCAGGCGAGGATATCGAGGAGGCGCAGGATGTCCGCCGCGCCCCTGAAATGGCGAGACACGTCCAGATGGGTGCCGCGCCAGGAAAACCTTGGTGCGTCTTCAATCGCGCCCTTGGACGGAAAGCGGTAGGTATCCGGAGCGCGGTAGGCACCATAGGCGAGCTGCGCCAGGACGGTCAGCCCGTAGTCGCGCCCGGCATCGCCGCCATAGGCGAGCGTGATGATGTCTCCCGAAAAGCGCAACCGGTAACCGGCCGGCGCAAGCTCGCCATCCTGCTGGAACGCCATCTTCGGATGGGGCAGGGAACTGGTGAACCGGAACGGATAGGGAGCATCCGGGAAAAGCCGTCTGGAGAGCGCGTTGATCTTGTTCGCCGCCGCTTTCTCTTCCACCGTGCCGCTTGTAATCAGAACCGAGGAGACGCCCGTCCGGTAGTCGGAAATCTCGACGGATTGCGGCCAGGGCACGATATGAAGCGGCTCATCGGGTCTGCCCGCAGGCAGGGACTTCCGCTCCCCCGTATCCAGGTCCGCGGTCGTTTCCAGGTCATTGCAGACAACGTCGATGATTGCGCCGCCGCAGGAGACGTAACCGGACTTGGGCCCGTCCAGCCGGTGCCGCGCAGGATTTGCAAGTCCCCGAATGGCGAAGGTCCAGGTTGCGCCGGGTTCCAGCTCCAGGCCATCTGGAGGCGTCACTTCATGAAAATTGGCGAGCCGCAGCAGCCCGTCTGCGTTGTCCAGTTCATGAGTTCGTGCTGCGCGGGTCAGCGCCGTATAAGCGAGGGTGAAGGACTTGAGCGTGGTCTGACCCGTGTTGGTCAGCGCAAATTCCAGTTGGGCATCCTTCAGGTCGGCTGCGGGGCGATAGAAGCAATCAAGAACGAATTGGATCATGTTTTACTGCCCGTCAAAATCAGGGGATTGTGTGAAGGTTCGTGCGAGGGCCGGGGAGCCGGCCGAAAGACCGCTGTCGACCGGCAGGCAAATGCCGGTAATGCACCGCGCCGCCGGACTGAGAAGAAAGGCGACAGCCGCGGCAATGTCGTCCGGTTCCGGCAGGGTTTTGAACGGATACCAGGAAAGCGCCTCGTCGAAGACGGCAGGATTGGCCTCCTGACGTGCCTTCCATGCCTGCGTCTTGACGGTGCCCGGTGCCACCGCATTGGCCCTGAGGCCATATCTGCCGTATTCGATGGCAAGCGCCCTTGTGGCATGTATCAGCCCGGCCTTCGCGGCGCTGTAGGCCGGATGCCCGAATGTGCCGAGCCCGTTGACCGAGACTATGTTGATGACCGTCCCGGCACGGCTGGCCACGAGCGCAGTTTCCAGCACCTTGAAGCAGTTGAGTGCCGCTTCAAGGTTGAGCGCAAGATCGCGCGACAGCGTGTCCGCGGTCATCGAATGGAGGGAGAGCGCCGCGCCGCCGCCGGCATTGTTGATCAGCGCATTGACGCCTCCCGCCTGCCGGGCTGTCTCGGCCATGCGGCTCAGGTCGTCAGGTTTCGTCACGTCGCATTGCACGGCAATGGCATCCGCGCCGGCGCAGTTGAGCTTCGATGCGGCGACCTTCAAGGCCGCGTCATCGATGTCGACGGCAACAACCCTGTGCGTAACGGCCAGCCGGGCGGCGATCGCGGTTCCGATGTCTCCGGCGGCGCCGGTAACCACTGCAACGGGTTTTGAGCTCTGATCAGTCACCGAGGGCTTCCTTGTCATCCGGGTCGCGGGTGTTGCTGAGTTGGTGTTTGACCCGCCGCAGGCTTTCCCGCGCTTCATCGCCGCGTTTCATCGCAACCAGCGTGGCAAGAAGATCGATGACGAACAGGAACGCGTAGCGACTGCCGCTCGGCCGAAGAATGTTGTCTCCCTCCGGCACATCGATGCCGATCGTGATATCCGCGAGGTCGGCGACGGGACGGCCGGGGCGGGTGAGCGCGATTACCGCGGCGCCGTAGGTCTTCGCCGCTTCCAGCGCCCGCACCATCTGAAGGTTCCGGCCGGAAACGGAGGACGCGATGATGACATCGCCGCTGCGCATGGTTGCCCCCTGCATCAACTGCATGGCGTGGTCCGTCACGCTGATCGTCCGCAGTCCGAGACGGAACAGCCGGTTCTGGATTTCACCGGCGATCATCGAGGAGGTGCCGCCCGAGCCGAATGCCGCGACCAGTTCCGCCGTGCTGAGAAGGTCGACGGCGCCCAGGACCGCTTCCATGTCGAGCGCCTCGCGCGTCCTGGCGGTGGCTTCCTGGAACTGCCCCAGCAGACTGTCTGCCACATCCCGAGGCGCGGCAGATGCAGTGTTCACCGTCAGATATCGGGTGCCCGCGAACGCGACCTGCGCAACCTGCACCTTGAAGGCGGTAAAGCTGTCGCAGCCGAGGCGGCGGCAGAACCGGGTTACCGTCGGAGGAGAAACGCCCGCCCGTTCCGCCACATCGGTAATGCCGGCATTCAGGATGAACTGCGGTTCGCTGCGCAGGAGTGAGGCGAGGATCCGCTCGGATTTGGAGAGATCAGGCTCGACCTTCTGCAGAACGGAAAGGAGGTCCCGCATGTCATCAGGCCGGTTTCTTGTAGGCGATACAGTCGATCTCAACCTTGCAGTCCACCATCATCGAAGCCTGTACGCAGGCGCGCGCTGGCGGGTGTTCGCCGAAATAGCTCTTGTAGACGCCGTTGAAGGACCAGAAGTCGCGCGGGTCATCGAGCCAGACGCCGACGCGCACGACATGTTCCGGCCCGTATCCGGCTTCTTCCAGAATGGCCAGGACGTTCTGAACGGTCAGGTGGGTCTGGTCGACGATGCCGCCGGCAACGATCTCGCCGTCCTTCATCGGAACCTGGCCGGAAACATACAGCCAGCCGTCCGCCTCCACTGCCCGGGCAAAGGGCAGGTTCTGGCCGCCGGCACCGGACTTTTCCGCGCCGTAACGTGTAATCGACATATCAGCCTCCAGATATGAAAATGATTTACATAGTGGTTTGACATTGGTCTCATTTCATCCGTATATTTTTGAAAAATCAACCATCAAATTGAAAATGGTTTCCGGAATGCAGGATCTTCTCAACAGCCAAATCAATCCCTTTGCGGGCATGGATCAGGATCGTTCCCAGATCTGGGACATGCTCGTCCGGCGCGACATCGATGCCTTCGTGGCGGCCGACTGGTCCATGGTCGCGGACGATTTCGACACCCATGCATTTTTCGGGGTTGATGCGCGAAAGCGGCCAAATCCTGACGAGTGGAAACTCGGATTTCCCGATCTGGAATCCTACAAGGCGGAGTGGCTGCGTCAGGCGGACGAATTCGGAACGACCGAATTTGCCGAGGACGCGCGCGCGGCCATTTTCAACGCGACCCGCCTCGTCGATATCGACATCGAAGGCGCGCGCGCGATCGCCCGCAAGAAGTTCGACGGACGGATCAGGAAGGCTGACGGCGGGGAGGATCGTCTCCTCTGGCAGACGCTCTACTATTGCGTTCGCAAGGACGGGCGCTGGAAGATCTGCGGCTTTACCGGCTATCTGCCGAACCCGCTCGGAGCCGCGTCCTGACCATGAACCAGCCACGTGCCTTTGCCGCCGTGCTCGCCACGGAAACCAACACTTTCTCGCCGATCCGGATTGATATCAACGCGTTCAAGGCGTCGTTGCTGGCCCGGCCCGGCGAGCATCCGGAAACGCCGACGCTTTGCTCGGCCGTCGTCACGGAAGGGCGACGTTTCGCCAGGGAAAACGGCTGGCAACTGGTGGAGGGAACCGCGGCCTGGGCCGATCCCGCGGGCCTGGTGTCCAAGGCCACCTATGAAGGCTTGCGGGACGAGATCCTGGATCAGATCGGTGCCGGCGGACCCTTCGACGTGGTCGTGCTTGGACTGCACGGGGCCATGGTGGCTGATGGATATGACGATCCGGAAGGGGATTTTCTCGAGCGCGTTCGAGCAGCAGTCGGCCCCGACGTACCCGTCATAGCAACGCTCGACCCCCACAGCCACCTGACAGCCAAACGGGTGGCCGCCGCCGATGCCCTGATCGCATTCAAGGAATTTCCGCATGTCGATTTCGTCGACCGTGCCGTGGATGCCTGGCGGATTGCCGGGGATACGGTGGCCGGACGGGTCAGGCCTGTGATCAGCATCTATGATCCTAAAATGATCGATGTCTTTCCGACCTCAACACAGCCCATGCGCCGGTTCGTCGACGATATGGTCCGCAAGGAAGCCGAGATCGCCGGTATTCTGTCGCTATCCGTCATTCACGGATTTTTGGCCGGGGACGTGCCGGAAATGGGCACCAAGATCATCGCGGTCACGGACGATGACAAGGTCCTGGGGGGTGCCGTCGCGCAGGAACTCGGCGAGGCCCTGTTCAAGTTGCGGGGCAAGGTCCGTAGCGCGGAACTCGGCCCGTCGGAAGCCTTCGACCGCGCCCTGGCGTATGATGGCGGCCCGGTCACGGTCGCGGACATGTGGGACAACCCGGGCGGGGGAACAGCGGGAGACGCAACGGTCCTCCTGCGGGAAGCCATCGACCGGAAACTGGACAGCATCGCGTTTGGCAGCGTGTGGGATCCCATTGCTGTTCAATTGTGCCATGCCGCAGGCGAGGGTGCCCGCATGATGTTGCGCTTCGGGGCAAAGTCCGCGCCCGAGACCGGCAATCCCATCGATGCCGAGGTCGAAATCGTGCGCAACATCGCAAAGGCGGAACAGCGCTTCGGCGACAGCATCGTGCCGATTGGCGACGCTTCGCTGATCCGCGTCGGCGGCGTCGAAGTGATCTTGAATTCCACGCGGGCCCAGTGTTTCGATACGAGCCTGTTTTCGAATTTCGGCATCGATCCGTCGGACCGGAAAATCCTGGTCGTGAAATCGACGAACCATTTCTACCAGTCCTTTGCGCAGGTCAGTCCGCTGATCCTTTATTGCGCGGCAGGGCGGGCCTATCCGACGGATCCGCGGACCACGCCCTACAAAAAGGCGCCGCGGAATATCTGGCCGATCTGCGATCGCGAATCGCCGGAGGAGCCGCAATATCTGTTCGAGCCCGGTCTTGCCGGCAGTCTGGGGGAGTGAGCAATGAGTGTCGGGCTTTCCATAAACGATCTGCTGACGCCGGTTGCCGTGATCGATGAAGCGATCATGGAGACCAATATCAGGGTGGCGCAGGAATATTTCGACCGGATCGGCCGGAACTTCCGGCCGCACATCAAGACGCACAAGATACCAGCGCTCGCTGCGCTTCAGGTCGCGGCCGGAGCCAGGGGCATCAACTGCCAGAAGGTCAGCGAAGCGGAGCTATTCGCGGAGGCCGGATTTACCGACATCCTGATTACCTTCAACATGCTCGCGTCCGCACGGCTGGAGCGGTTGAAGGCGCTGAACGCCAAGGTGGATCTGCAGGTCGTTGCCGATAACGCCGTTGTGGTCGACGGGCTGGCCGCGTGTTTCTTGTCCGGAGAGCCGTTGAAGGTCCTGGTCGAATGCGACACGGGAGGCGGGCGCAACGGCGTGCAATCGCCCGCGGCCGCTCTGGAACTTGCCACATTGATCGCCGGCAGGCCCGGGCTCCGGTTCCACGGATTGCTCACCTACCCGAAACCATCGTCCGAAGCGGCGGTAGAGGCCTTCTTTGCGGAAACGATCGAACTCCTGAAAGGAGCCGGTCTCGACTGTCCCGTCGTGTCGCATGGCGGATCACCGAGCCTGTTCGACTCCGATCTGGTGCCGAGCGCGACGGAGCACCGTGCGGGAACCTACATCTTCAACGATCGCGCGATGGTCCGGGCAGGCATGTGCGATCTCGATGATTGCGCCATGCATGTTCTGGCCACCGTCGTGTCCCGCCCCACCGACACCCGCGCTGTCCTGGATGCAGGATCGAAGGCGCTTACGTCCGATCTGCTCGGGTTTGCCGACTACGGCTTGATGCTCGACTATCCGGACGCTTCGATCGTGTCGCTCAGCGAGGAGCATGCGGTGGTGGATTTGACCGGATCAGAGCGACGACCGGAGATCGGCGAGCGGGTGAGGATCATTCCCAACCACACCTGCGTCGTCTCCAATCTCTTCGACAGGCTGGTGTTTCACCGCGGCGGCGTGGTGACCCGCTCCGAAGCCGTCGCCGCCCGAGGTCGTGTGATCTAGCTACGACCTTTCGGTGGAACCCAGTGCGGGCGCAAAAGAAGGGGCCGGTTCCGGGAGGAAGGGAACCGGCCCAGTTTGGCTACTGGCGTTACAGCACTGATCCGCGTCAGATATGCATTTGGGTCGGATCGATTTCGGAGGTTGAGATTTTCCGCTCGAAGGCATGGCCGTTCTCGTCGAAGAGATGGCATTCGGCACCGTTCAGACCCATGGTCAGCTCTTCGCCAACGCGTGCCGGCGCATCGCCAGGCAGCAACCCGCAAAAGACACTATCGCTGCCGTCGAGGGAGGAATGGGTCACGGTATGTATGCCGAGCCGCTCAACAACTGTCGGCACGACTTTGACCGCGGCTTCCGCCTCCGTCAGGTGAATGTGCTCCGGGCGCAGGCCGAGCGTGAGCGTCCGGCCGGAAACGTTGGTGTCAGGTGTCGCACCTACCTTCACGTCGGCGCCATTGGGCAAGGTGACGACGATGCCGTCTTCCGACGCGGATTTGCCGGTCACCTTGATGAAGTTCATTTTCGGATTGCCGATGAAGCCGGCGACGAACAGGTTCTGCGGCTTGTGATACAGCTCGAGCGGCGTACCGACCTGGGATATGACACCCTGATCCAGCACCACGATCCGGTCCGCCATGGTCATGGCTTCCACCTGGTCGTGGGTGACGTAGATCATCGTCGCGTCGAGACTGTTATGCAGTTTGGCAAGCTCGATGCGCATTTCCGCCCGAAGCGCTGCATCGAGGTTCGAGAGCGGTTCATCGAACAGGAACACCGACGGCTGGCGCACGATCGCGCGGCCGATTGCAACCCGCTGGCGCTGCCCTCCCGACAGTTCGCCCGGCTTGTGCTGCAGGCGGCCGCCCAGTTGCAGAATGGCAGCAGCGGCCTGAACCTTCTCTTCCACCTGCGCGTTCGGCAATCGCTCGACGCGTAAGGGAAAGGCGATGTTCTCATAGACGGACATGTGCGGGTAAAGCGCATAGGACTGGAAGACCATGGCGATACCGCGTTTGACCGGCGGAAGCGTGTTCACGATCTTTCTGTCGATGGAGACATCGCCGCCGGTAATTTCCTCCAGCCCCGCGATCATGCGCAGCAAGGTCGACTTTCCACATCCCGACGGGCCGACGAATACGATGAATTCACCGTGGTCCACATCGAGATCGACACCCTTGATGACTTCCATCCGGCCATAGTTTTTGCGTACGTCGCGCAGCTGCAACTCGCCCATGGTCATTCCTTCTTTGAAAGAGATGGCCGGGCCCAGGCATGGGTAGCGGGGCCCGGTCACTGGTCATGGTGTTACTTGTATTCTTCGAGCTGTTCGGCAGCGATCTCGACCGCCTCGGCGGCGTCGACTTCACCCAGAACAACACCCTGGACGGCTTCGTTGATCGTGTCCTGAAGGCCGACATAGTCGGTCACGAACGGCTCCGGACCACCGGTCGGGATGGCATCCAGGAACGCCTGCCAGGTCGGATCCTCCTTCACCAGCTCCTTTACTTCCGCCATGTCGCGCAGCGGCGTGTAGCCTTCCGCGATTTCGAAGGCCATCTGGTTTTCCGGGTTGGTCAGCAGTTTGGCGAGTGAAAGCGCCTGCTCCTCGACACCGGATCCCTTGAACACGGCAAGCGAGTCGGTGATCAGGAGGGTGCCCGCACCGCCGCTCGGACCGACCGGAAGCGGTGCAACGCCCCAGTTCACATCTTCCACGCGGACCCGCTCCCACGGACCGGAGATGAACATGCCGATCTTGCCTTCCGAGAACAGCGGGCGAAGCTTGGCGCGGTCATAGGCAACCGGTCCCGGCTGGGAGACTTCGGCCATTTTGCCGTAGAAAGCCAGGGCTTCGACGTTGTTCGGAGAATTGAAGACGATCTCGCCTTCTTCGTTAATGACTTCACCGCCATTGGTGTACACGTAGTTCAGGAACTGGTGCATGGTGTTGTCGAAGGACGCGGCGGCAAGTCCGAAACCGTCGGCATCGGTCTTTTCCTTGATCGCCTTGGCGGCATTGTACATCTCGTCCCACGTCTTCGGCGGGCTCTCCGGATCGAGCCCGGCTGCCTTGAACAGGTCCTTGTTCCAGTAGAGCGCCTTGGTGGAGAAGGCGCGCGGCAGGCCCCACTGCTTGCCGTTGGAGGTGATTGTGGCGAGGATCGGTTTCGCGTAGGTCGCCTTTTCCTCCTCGGTCATGTCGACCGGGATGATCAGGTCATTGGCGGCGAGCTGTTTCAGCGTGCGCGATCCCATATAGGCGACGGCCGGCGGGTTGCCCGCACTTGCCAGCGTCGTGGATTTCTCCTGGCACTGGCCCCAAGGCACGAACTCCACCTGAACCTTGTAGCCCGGGTTCTCCGCTTCCCAATTCTTGATCAGCTCGGCCTGGATCGGAATACCGGCTCCGGTATTGTCGCCGCAGTTGATCATGTGGATGTTCTTGTCCTCCGCCTGGGCGGTGCCGATCAGGGTGAGGCCCATGGCTCCACCCAAGAACAGTGATTTCAACGTCATCTGATTTCCCTTTCCTGGTTAGGTGTTTTCTTGTTTTTGTTATTCCTTGACGGCGCCTGCCGTGAGACCGGCGACGATGTAGCGTTGCAGGAACACATAGACGAACAGCACGGGCAGGATGCCGACGATGCTGGCGGCCATGAGTTCGTTCCAGACGACAGTCTGTCGTCCGAAGAATTGGAACAGGCCGACCGGCAACGGGTTCAGCTCGTTCACGGAATTGAAGGTCAGCGCATAGATGAACTGTTGCGCATAGGCGGTGATGAAGGCGGTGATCGTGACGACCACAATGCCCGGAAGCGCGACAGGAATGATCACCCGCACCAGCGTGTAGATCTTGCCGGCACCATCGGCCCAGGCCGCTTCCTCAAGTTCTTTCGGAATGCGCACCAGATAGGAGCGCAGCAGCCATATGCCGGTCGGGATCACGAAGGCCGTGCCCGGGGCGATCATCGCGAAGTAGGTATTGAGCAGGCCATACTGCTGCATCAGCTTGAACAGCGGGATGATCAGCACCGCCCCGGAAAACATGTTCACGGCGATGAAGATGCCGAGCAGGGAATTGCGGGCAGGGAATTCGAACCTGGCAAAGGCGTAAGCGGCCGGAATGATGCAGATGAGGCCGAGCACCGTCACCACGCTGGCAATGAAGAACGAGTTGAGCATGTATCTCCACAGGAGCGGCACGTTCTCCCACATGGTGAAATAGGCGTCGAAGCTCATCTTGTTGGTGATGAACCGGTAGGGGATCGCAAACAGGCTGCTGAGCGGGCGCAGCGACACCACGAAGGCTTCCACGAACGGTGCCAGCACGAAAGTCAGGAACACCGCGACACCGAAATAGATCAGCACATATTCGTACCAGCGATACTTATGCAGCATTGTGGGGGCTCCTTCTGGCAAGGCGCGTCAGCAGCATGAAATAGACCAGGGTGAAGGACCCGAGGAACAGCACGATCATCACGGTCCGTGCTGCGCCTTCGCCGTATTTGAAGCGGCTGATCGCGGTCTTGTAGGTGTCGATGATCATCGTCGTGGTCGCCCCGCGCGGGCCGCCTTCGGTCAGGATCCAGATGATGTCGAAGGAGTTGAAGGTCGCGATCGCCGACAGGAGCGCCATGGTGGCGATCGAGGGGAAGATCAGCGGCAGGGTGATCCGGCGGAAGCGATAGGACCGGGAGGCGCCATCCACCCAGGCGGCCTCGTAAAGATCCTTCGGTATGGATTGCATGGAGGCGAGCAGGTAGAGCGTCACCATCGGCACGCCGATCCAGACATCGGTGACGATCGTCGCCATGAAGGCGGAGTTCTTGTAGGCAAGAAACTCGAACGGCCCGGAAAGAATGCCGATGCGCTGCGCCAGGCCCGAAATCATCCCGAACTGGCCGTTATACATCCAGCCCCAGATGAAGACGCCGATGGCGATTGGGATCACCCAGGGCGGCATGACCAGGATGCGGAACAGCGTGCGTCCGGGAACCATCGCGTTCAGGAGAACGGCCCCCAGCGTTCCGATCAGCATCTTGAGCGCGACCGACAGGCTCATCCAGTAGAACGTCCGCGCTATAACTTCGGGAAACCTGCGGGACATCAGCTTTTCGTAGTTGTCCAGCCCGACATATTCGAAGTTCGGGCTCATGCTGGTGTTGGTGAAAGACAGCCGGAATGTCTCGAACAGCGGGTAGGCGACAATCGCCACCATGACGATCGATGCCGGCAGCAGCAGAAGGTATGGAAAATAGTCTTTTTGTTTTGCCGTATGCGCCATGGGGCCCCCTATGCCATCCCGTAGCTGTCGAATTGCTGCCAGGTCTCATGAAGATCGAGGACGGAGCGCGTCTGGCGGGCTTCATCCAGCTTGATTGCCGTGAGCCCGGCTTCAAGCGCATCCAGAACACTGACCGGCAGCTTTCCGCCGTTGTTGAAATAGTCGGCAAGATCCTTGGCCATGGCTTCGTCCGCGCCGTAGTGGCCGTCGCTGTGTTCGGCGAGCTTGGGCTTGTCGACAAGGCACCTGGAGGTCAATGCATCGTGGACCCGGTAGTAGTTGCGGATGAAATCCCCCTCCGCCATGCCCCGGGTCCCCATGATGGCGAACCGGCGAAACTCGTCGGGCACATACATGTTGGTGTGGAAGCACAGGTTGGCGCCGTCTTGGTATTCGATCAGGGCGGTCTGGTAGTCGATGATGTCGCCGTCTGATTCAAAGTCCGCATTGCCGCCGCCCCAGCGCGGCGTGAACGGATCGGCGCGGCCGACGACCTTCGGAGCCGGAAAACGATGGTCCTGGTCCGGCCGGTTTTCGGGGACGAAGCTCTTGCGGCCACCGAAGCTGGAGACGTAACGCGGCCGGCAGCCAACCACGCCCTGATAGAGATCCAGGTCATGGCAACACTTTTCCAGCATGAAACCGCCGGAGTTCTTCGCGTAGCGGCGCCAGTCCCGCATGAAGAACGAGCCGTGATAGGGGCCGATATGCTCAGCCGCCTCGATGGAAACGACCTTGCCGATCTGTCCCGCTTTCAGGCTCTTCTGGAGCTCCGTATAGAGCGGAGAGTATCGCAGAACGAGGCCGACCAGCACCCGCTCCGGACCGCCATGGTCCTTCAGCAGATCCAGGAATTCAAAGGTCTCCGTCTCCGTGGTGACGATCGGCTTCTCGCAGAAGATATGCCGGACATCGGACCGAAGAGCCGTTTTCAGATGCTCCAGATGCAGGAAGTTGGGCGAGCCGATCATGAGAAGATCGAGCTTTTCCGCCTTCAGCATTCCGGCAAGACCGGAATGGGCCGTCAGGCGGTTGCCGCTTTTCTCCTCGACATATTTCAACCCTGCGGGGGTCGGGTCGACATAGGCGCAAGGATCGAGCTCCGCGCAGACCTCCTGCAAACAATTGCTGACATTGGCAATTCGCGCGCCAAGGCCGACATAGCCGGTCTTCATTCCGCAGCCTCCCTGAAGTGGTTCATCGCGTCCCGAAGGGCTCGGACAAGTTCTGCGTCGGTGGATCGGGTGCCGGTCGAAGGCATGAACCCGAGCCGGAGCTCAGCAGCTCCCGGTGCCACAGCCTGTGACGGAGACGAGCAGGACGCATGCAACTCATCGACATGCGCATCCTTCAAAAGACGCATTGCGTTGCCGGCCGAGACGCCTGATCCGGCCATGATCGAAATCCGGCCCGCGGCACAGGCGACCGCGGCCTTCAGGCCTTCCAGCCCCTGGTCGGCTTTCGCAGCCTGGCCGGATGTGAGGATCCGTTCGAAACCAAGTTCGATGGCCTCGCAAACGCTCTTGCCGATATCGGCCAGCGTGTCGAAGGCGCGGTGAAGGGTTGCCGGCAGCGGCGTGCCGGAGAGTGCGGCGGAGAGGAAACTCCGATCCAGTTCCTGCCGATCATCGGTTGCCCCGATCACGATACCTGCAAGGCCGGCTTGTTCTGCAGCCTTGATGTCCCGCAGCATTAGCGCCTTTTCGGCGTCGGAATAGCGGAAGCCACCGGAACGCGGCCTGATCATCGCGTAGACGGGAACCGGCAGACTGGAGGCTGCGCTCATGAGGCCGAGGGAAGGGGTCAGCCCGCCTTCCGTGAGGGCTGCACACAGTTCGATGCGGTCCGCACCGTTTTCCGCCGCCGTCCAGGCGCCTTCGATCGTGTCGACGCACACTTCCAGGAGGACGCGGGTCATGGCGTCACCCCGCCAAGCGTGGTTCGGGCGACGATCCCTGCACCGTGCAATCCGCCATTTTCCGCAAATTGACCCCTGATAACCAGCGGTTCGGTATACTGCGCCAGCACCAGGGATCTGACCTTGCGGTCCACCAGGTCAAGCAGCGCGACATCATTGGAAAGCCCGCCGCTTACCGGAATGACATCCGGGCCCAGCGTGTTGACGAGCACCGAAAGGGCGCGCGCGAGCAGGGTGGTATAGGCGTCGATCGTTTCGGTCGCGGCAGCATCTCCTGCGTGCCAGGCCTCTGTGATTTCCTTGCTGGTAAGCCGGGAACCATGGAGAGAGGTGTGAATACGTTCCATGCCGCGGGCGGAGCAAACGGCGTCGATGCATCCGGTCTGGCCGCATCCGCAAGAGTAGTGGTCGATCCCTTTCAGCTGCCCGCCTGCGGTCGGATCCATGATGGGACCGTGACCCCATTCGCCGGCCATACCTCCCACGCCTTTGACCAGTTCGCCGTTGACGACGAGACCGCCGCCGACACCGGAGCCGAGGATAATACCAAAGACGACAGGCTTGCCGCGGCCGGTGCCGTCGACGGCTTCGGCCAGTGCGAACGCATTGGCGTCGTTTGTAATCAGCACAGGTCGCCCAAGGGCCGCTTCCAGTTCCTGGCGAACAGGGCGTTTGTGGAGGCACGGAATATTGGCAACATCGGCAATGCCGGAGCGCTCATCATAGGCACCGGCAAGAGAGATCGATATCGCTGAAGAGTCTTTCCCGGCGCAGTGTTCGATGGCCGCGACGAAGCGATGCCAATCGCTGCCGGGTGTCTCGACACGCCCGCTTTCGGCAACGGCGCCGTCCTCCTGGAGCGCACCATAACGGATGTAGGTGCCTCCAATATCGAAACAGGTAGTCATGGCCTGTTCAAACGCCCCTGGATTGTACTTGTTAACGTTTGCTTATAATACCAATATGCAACCAATTAAGAGCCGAGTAAACCGAAAAAATAATTGGCATGGCTTTTTTGATGAATTGGTGTGTGCAGATGCGCGCCTACACAGCGACCGTTTCAAGGCTATTTCAGGGGTTCGGGTCGCCAGGACACACGTGGTGTCGCGGCCGCGAAAGCGTCCTCGGGAAGGTCTGCCATGCGGTGGGAAATCAGAGAAGGGCCCGCAGGTCGCCATTGTGCAGGATGAGAGCGTTTTCAGCGGCGTTGACGTCCAATCCCTCCCGCAGCATGAGAACGGCGATCTTGACCCGGCCACCGGCTTCTTCGAGCGCGCGGACTGCCGAGTCCGGATCGCATCCGGTCAGATCCTGAAGGATGCGCTGCGCACGCTGGCGCAGCTTCTTGTTGTCCGCCACCATGTTGACCATATGGCCGCGCACGGCGTGTCCGAGGCGCAGGGCGACCAGCGTGGAGATCATGTTCAGCACCGCCTTCTGGGCACTGGCAGCGCCAAGCCGGGTCGATCCGGCAACGATTTCGGGCGGCGTCTGCAGGAGAATCGGGTGGTCCGATCTCGCTTAGGAGCGGTGTGTCGGGATTGTTGGCGATCGCGATGGTTTCCGTCTTTGCCGCCGTCGCCGCTCTCAACGCGCCCAAGGTATAGGGCGTTGATCCGCTTGCGGAAACGGCAATCAGTATATCGCCTTTTCCGAGGCCGGATTTGTCGAAATCCCTGGTGCCGCCATCCTCGTCATCCTCATGGATTCCCGCCAGATGCAGGAGGTTTTCGGCGCCGCCGGCATAAAGAATGCGCATGCGCTCGGGGGGAAGCCGAATGTGCCCGGCAGTTCGAGGCAATCAGCCAGGGCCGTCAGGCCGGCGCTGCCTGCTCCTGCATAGCCGATCTTTCCTCCGTCCCGGGCGGCACGCAGCAGCGCTGCCGCGGCCTGCGAGATCTGCGGGATGGCCCGTGCGGCTGCATTGAGCGCCGTGATCTGGCGATCCAGGAGAAGAGACAGCACGTCCTCATCAGACTTTTTCGACAATCCAACGGATTGGGGGTCGCGGTCTTCGGTCGCAGGCAGCTTCATGTTTGACGGACTCGGGATAAACTCAAACGGTCATAGTGCGGATTTCGCCCGGAAGAGACAAGCCTCTGGTCTTCGCGGGAGCTCGAGTTGCGCTGTGTCACGAGCGAGCATGAAATTTCTTTTAACACTTGATTTTCGGTTTCGATAGAGTTTAAATTGGTATCTGAAAGGTATTATTTCATATCTCCAAGGCGTCCGTTTCATGACCGAATTCATTTCCCTGCTGCAGAACGGCGAGTGGCTCGCAAATTCCAGCGGCCCGCGCTATCTGATGCTGCGGCGGCGGATACAAGAGGCCATCGAAAATGGGGTTCTCAAGGAGAATGAACCGCTGCCGTCCGAGCGGGAGATTGCCGCGATCACCGATCTGTCGCGGGTGACGGTCCGCAAGGCTGTCGCGGGTCTGGTGGACGACCAGGTCATCGTGCAGAAGCGGGGCAGCGGCTCCTTCGTTGCTCCCAAGGTGCACAAGGTCGAGCAGCGGCTCTCCAGTCTGACCTCCTTTACGGAGGACATGGCGCGCCGTGGCCTGTCGGCGAGCAGCGAATGGCTGCGCCGCGGACTGTATCCGGCCTCTCCGGAGGAGATGTTCACCCTCGGCCTCACATCGGGGCAGAAGGTCGCCCGTGTCGATCGCCTGCGCAAGGCCGACGGCACGCCGATGGCGATCGAGCGGGCATCGCTGTCCGAAAGCGTTCTCCCCAATCCGGAGCGTGTGTCCACGTCGCTTTATGCGGTCCTGCGAGCCTCGTCGATGCAGCCGGTGCGCGCCATCCAGAGGATCTCGGCGCGCAACCTGGAACAGGCTGATGCGGAGATCCTGGGCGTGCCGGTGGGCTCGGCCGGTTTGAAGATCGAGCGCGTGTCCTATCTTTCCTCTGGCAAGGTTGTCGAATTCACCCGTTCCGTTTACCGCGGCGATGCCTACGACTTCATCGCCGAACTGCAAATTTCGGAAGACTGAGCCTATGACCGACGCTGCAACACCGAGCGGGCCGACGCATATGCGGCGGGAAATCGAAGAAATTCCGGATGCCGCGCGCCGTTTGCTCGAGCAGGGTCACCCTCGGATCAGGGAAATCGCAAGGCGCGCAGGCACGCCGGTGTTTCTGGCAAGTGTCGCCCGCGGGTCCTCCGACCATGCTGCCATGTTCCTGAAATATGCTGCGGAAATCTATCTCGGTCTCGCCATGGCCTCGCTGGGGCCGTCGGTTTCCTCCGTCTATAACGGCCGGGTGAAACTGGGACAGGCCGTGGTCATCGCCATATCCCAGTCCGGTGCCAGCCCGGATATTCTGTCAGTCGTCAAAAGCGCGGCAGAGCAGGGCGCCTTCACGGTCGGTCTGACGAATACCGCGGAAAGCAGGCTTGCCGAATTGTCTGGTGCGGCGGTCGACATCTGCGCCGGGCCGGAAAAAAGCGTCGCTGCCACGAAAACCTTTGTGAATTCGGTGCTGGCGGGCTTGCTTCTGCTTGCGGAAATCGGCGGCGATCAGGCGTTGCTGAATGCCCTGGAACGGCTGCCCGATCATCTGGAAAACGCAATCGACCAGAACTGGCAGGCACTTGCCGGGCCGATTGAAAACCGCGGGTCCCTTTATGTCGTCGGCCGTGGGCCGGGACTTGCGGTCGCGCATGAAGCGGCCTTGAAATTCAAGGAAACCTGCCAGATCCACGCGGAAGCCTATTCATCCGCGGAAGTCATGCATGGTCCCATATCGATTGTCGAAAACGGCTATCCCATTCTGGCCCTGGGCGTGCGCGATGCGGCGGAAGAAAGCTTGGCGCAGTCTGCCGATCGCATGGCCGAGCAGGGGGGCAGGTCTTTGCCACCACCGGCAAGGTTCTGCGCGCCGAAAAGTTGCCGTTCGAGGCGGCGGATCATCCGCTGACCGATGCGCTGGTGCAGATCGTGTCCTTCTACGCCTTCATCGAGTGGTTTGCCCGCCGGCGGGGTTTCAATCCCGACGTTCCCAAACATCTGAAAAAGGTGACCCGAACGGTATGACAGGAATGACCGCCTACCGCTGCAGCCGGATCTTCGATGGCGAGAAAATCCACCGGGACGCTGCCCTGCTGGTGGAAGGGGGCGTGGTGGCCGGTCTGTGTCCGGTCGAGGACCTTCCAGGTGCCATCACTTCGGTGGACCTCGGCGAGGGAGTTCTGTCGCCGGGCCTGATCGACCTTCAGGTGAATGGCGGCGGCGGACTGATGCTCGGTGATGCGCGGAGCGTCGAAGACATCGCCCGGATTTGTGTCGCCCATCTGCAGCTCGGCAGCACGGCGCTGACGCCGACACTGATCACCGACACGCCGGAAACAACCCGAAGGATCATTGACCTGGCGATCGACGCCTGGACGCAGGGCGTTCCCGGGTTCCACGGCTTGCACCTGGAGGGGCCGCATCTCTTCGTCGGTCGCAAGGGCGCCCATGATGCCAGCCTGATCCGGCCGATGACCGACGAGGACCTCGATCTCTATATTTCAGCTGCGCGCCAGCTGCCGAGCCTGATGATGACGCTCGCGCCGGAAACCGTCGATCCCGGACAGATCGCCAGTCTGGTTGGGGCAGGGATCCACGTGAGCCTCGGCCATAGCGGGGCCTCCTATGCGGAATGCCGGAAGGCAACGGAGGCCGGCGCCTCCTGCGTGACGCATCTTTTCAACGCCATGAGCCCGTTGCAGCATCGCGAACCCGGTCTCGTGGGAGCGGCGCTTGACCTGGGAGCCCTGAATGCGGGCCTGATTGCCGATGGCATTCATGTCGACCCGGCGGCCATCCGGATTGCGCTCAAATCCAAGACGGGTCCGGGCCGGATCTTTCTGGTCACCGATGCGATGTCGCAAACCGGAACCGACGTAACGTCCTTTACGCTTGGCAACCGGGAAATCTTCCGCCGGAACGGCATGCTGACGCTTGCGGACGGTACGCTGGCCGGTGCCGATATCGATCTGCCGTCCTCTCTGAAATATCTGACCTCAGAGTTGGGTGTCGGCCTCGAAACCGCGCTTGCCATGGCGACCAGCTATCCGGCGGATGTCATCCGACTTCCCCTGGGCCGCTTCAAGGAAGGCTGTGCCGCCGATTTCGTGCTGTTGAGCGAGGCGATGGCGGTCATGGACGTCTGGCTGTCCGGCACATCACAGCAGCATAGCGGCTGACATCCGCTCGGGGTCCTTAATCAGGCCGGTCTCCTCCACGTCAGGCAATTGCCCTTTGCTCTTCCAGGCCTGGATGCCTGGCTTCGGACGCGATCCAGGCCAGGTATTTGCCGTAGGCCGTGTTCGGGATCGCGCGCGCCAGGCTTTCAAGATGCAGCCTGTCGATCCAGCCCATGTTGAACGCGATCTCCTCAGGGCAGGCGATTTTGAAACGCTGCCGGGATTCCAGCGTCTGGATGAAGGAGGCGGCGTCGAGCAGGGATTCCGGCGTGCCGGCATCCAGCCATGCATAACCGCGCCCGAGCTGCTGCACGTGCAGTTCGCCGAGTTCGAGATACAGCCTGTTGAGATCGGTAATCTCGAGTTCCCCGCGCGCGGACGGCTTCAGCATCCGGGCGAAATCGGCCGCCCTTGCATCATAGAAGTAAAGACCGGTGACCGCCCAGTCGGACAAGGGGGCCTGAGGCTTTTCAACGATCGACCTGGCGCGTCCTGTCGGCTCGAATTCCACCACGCCATATCGCTCCGGATCGTGCACCTGATAGGCAAAGAGGGATGCGCCGGAAGGCCGCGCACGGGCGGATGTCATTTTCTCAGCCAGACCGCTGCCATAGAAGATGTTGTCGCCGAGAATGAGCGCGGAGGCTTCGCCGCCCAGGAATTCCTCGGCAATGAGATAGGCATGGGCGATCCCCTCGGGGCGTTCCTGAACTGCGTATTTGATCGAGATCCCCCACTTGCGGCCGTCCCCGAGCACGCGGCGGAACGCCGGAAGGTCCTGGGGCGTGGAAATAAGCAGGAACTCGCGGATGCCGGCCAGCATGAGTGTCGTGAGCGGGTAGTAGATCATCGGCTTGTCGTAGACCGGCAGAAGCTGCTTCGAGCTTGCCAGGGTCATCGGATGCAGGCGTGTGCCTGCACCTCCGGCGAGGATGATGCCCTTCATTATACGCAACTCCTTTGAGAAAGAAGGTCTCCGACGACTTTCGTCAGGCTCTGGTCCGGCTGCGGGAAGCTGAGGCCGAACGTATTCCGGTACCGCGAGGTGTCGAGAGCTGTTCGGAGCGGCCGTGTCGCCGGTGTCGGGAAGTCTGCAGTGCTGGCGGAGCGGATCTCGCAGCTTGGTCCGGCCAATCTTTTCGAGGCCGCCATAATCTGTTGAGCGAGTTCGTGTCGCGACATCGAAATCGGCCCGGCCAGGTGATAGATCCCCGAGAAGTCGTCCCATTCGCTTCCGGACAATTGCCCGCACAAATCAAGCAGGGCGTGTGCAAGGTCGAGCGCCGACGTCGGATTGCCGATCTGGTCGTCGACAATGGACAGCTTCGTGGCGCCGGCCGCGGCCTTTAGAACCTTTGAGACGAAATTCACACCGAACGGAGAATAGAGCCACGCGGTCCGCAGAACGAGGTGCCGGGGATTCGTCTCCCTCACCAACTGTTCGCCTTCGAGCTTGGACTGTCCGTAGACGTTGATCGGGTTGGTTCGATCAAATTCGGCATAGGCCGTTTTCGCCGTTCCGTCGAACACATAGTCCGTCGAAATATGGATCACCGGAATTCCGTTGGACGCGGCGGCCTTTGCCAGGTTCTTCGCGCCCAGCACGTTTATCCGCCGCGCTTCTGCCGGATTGCTTTCCGCTCCGTCGACATCCGTAAAGGCGGCCGCATTGATGACGATGTCGGGCCGGAGCGCGGCGATGCCGATCTGGCAGGACGGCAGGCTCGTGATGTCAAAATGGGGCCGGCCGAGCAGATGCAGGCCGATTTCCGGGTAGTCCACGGCGCAGTCCTCCAGGGATCTCGCAAGCTGGCCGCTTTTGCCGGCAACCAGGATCTTTCCCTTGTGGATCATGCCGGAACCTTTGCTCTACGCCGGTAGTCGGTGTCGGCCAGCGCGTTCTGCCAGTCGGGATTGTCCAGATACCAGCGGACGGTTTCCCTCAAGCCGTCGTCAAAGGAAATGGCGGGCCGCCAGCCGATCTCGGATTCGATCTTCGACGGGTCGATCGCATAGCGCTCGTCATGTCCCGGCCGGTCCGGAACAAAAGTGATGAACTGCTCGTGCGGCGCCCCGGATGGGACCAGCTGATCGAACACCCGGCAGATCCTTCGCACGAGATCGATGTTGCGGCACTCGTTCCTGGCCCCGATCGCATAGGTCGAACCGGGTGCGGCGCGGTTAAGAAGGCGCCACAACGCGCGGGCATGGTCGTCCGCATGAAGCCAGTCGCGGATCTGCGCACCGTCGCCATAAACCGGCAGCGGCCAGCCATTCATCGCGTGACGGCATATGAGCGGGATCAGCTTCTCAGGATATTGCTCCGGTCCGTAATTGTTGGTGCAGTTGGAGATGATGACGGGCAGGCCATAGGTGCGCGACCATGCGCGGACCAGATGATCCGAGGCGGCCTTGCTCGCTGCGTAAGGCGAGGAAGGTCTGTAGGGCGAGCTTTCCAGAAACGTGCCAGTCTCGCCAAGATCGCCGAAAACCTCGTCGGTGGAAACATGAAGGAAGCGGAAGGTGCCGGCGGCCCTCGGGGCCGAGGACAGATAGCGCCGGGCCGCCTCGAGAAGGACGAGTGTTCCCTTGACGTTCGTCTCGATGAAGGCCGAGGCGTCGGCTATGGACCGGTCCACATGACTTTCGGCCGCCAGGTGCACTACCGCTGCCGGTCTGTGGGTCTGGAACGCATCGTCGAGCTTGTCGAAATCGCAGATATCGGCTTTGATGAACGTGTAGCGCGGTTCGCCCGACAGTTCATTGAGCGCCGTCACATTGGACGCATAGGTGAGCTTGTCGAGAACGATGATCTCGGCTTCGGTGTCTCGCAGCAGGTAACGGCAAAGAGCCGTGCCGATGAAGCCTGCACCACCGGTAATCAGGATGCGCATGCTTCAGCCCCGCTCCCGGCGATGCAGGTGAATTCGGGTTCAAGATGTTCGAAGCCCGGCAGCTGCCTGTCCTTGTCGGAAACGGCGGGCGAAATGCCGCCGAGCCGCCAATCGATGCCCAGCATCCCGTCGTCAAAGGCAATGCCGCGCTCGCATTCGGGCGCATAGCGCGCATCGACCTTGTAGTGAACTTCCGTGTTATCGCTCAAGGTGGAAAACCCGTGGGCGAAGCCCGCGGGGATGTAGAGCTGACACATGTTTTCGGCCGACAGGAGATGGCGTACATATCGCCCGTATGTGGGCGAGCCGATGCGAATATCGAGCGCCACGTCGATGATCGCGCCGCGTGTGCAGCGGATCAGTTTCGTCTGCGCGTGGGGCGGCGCCTGATAGTGAAGGCCGCGCACCGTGCCCGCACGCTCGGAATAGGACATGTTGTCCTGGATGAACCGCGTTTGTATTCCGTGGTCTTCAAGCGCGCGCGCACTGTAGGTTTCAGCGAAATAGCCGCGCGAGTCCTCGAAGCGTTTCGGAGTAAGAAGCAGAACGTCCGGTATTTCGGTAGTTTCGACTTTCACCTTGAACCTCAAGTCTGGCTTCAGGGTCAGGACCCCTGGCAATGAATGGTGGCGGGGCGCCGTGTGGGCAGCCGGGTGACGTTCCCGGTCTTGCGGGTGCCGATGAGCCGCTGGAGCAGGTCTTGCGTTCGCAGAACGCATTCGGCGAGGCCGAAACGCGAGACGACCGTCTGCCGCGCCGCGGTCCGCATCCGCTGCAACTCCGGCGGCTGTCCAAGCGTGCGTTCGATCAGGTGGGCAATCTGCTCAACATCCCAGAAATCGGCAAGACGGCCGTTCTTGCCCTCGCTGATGACCTCCTGCACCGGCGCGGTGGCCGAGGCGATGATCGGCGCGCCGCAGGCCATCGCTTCCAGAAACGACCAGGACAAAACGAACGGATAAGTGAGATAGACGTGGGCGGCAGAGACCTGGAACAGGCGAATAAGCTGGTCATGTGGCAACTGTCCCAGGAAATATGTGCGCTCTGGAGGCAATCCGGTTTCCTTCATCAAGACGTCCCGCCAGGAGCCTCCATCCCGATGCGCCTGACCGTAGCTGACACCATCACCTCCGGCGATCAGGAAGCGAACGTGCGGATTGCGCTTCGCAACGATTGCAGCCGCGCGCATGAACTGCGGAAATCCGCGATAGGGCTCGAGATCGCGTGCGGCGAATGTGACGACGGGATCGCCGGGAGTTAGCAGCGTGCCGTCCGGCAGGCGGAACGTTGCCAGGGGATCGGGATGGGCACGCCCGGTATCCACGCCTTCATGCTGCGCGACGATCTTGGACCGGTAGGCGGCAGGATAGCGGCTCTTTTGCCAAAGGGTGGGGCTGATGCCGCAGTCGACCTGATCCAGCGTTGCCAGCTGAACTGCGTTCCGGAGCCGAAGCGCCTGCCTCTGCTGAAGGCCGACCGGTTGGGACCGGTCGAAGCCGACATCGCCGCCCTGGGGCTGAAAATAGTATTCGCAATAGCCGACGGCCGGCGTGTCGGGCAGGACATCCTTGACGAACATCATTCCGCCCCAGCCGATATGTCCCATCACCAGATCCGGTTTGCGTCCGCTCCGGTTCAGATGGTCCAGTATGCGGGCAACCCGGCGGCCTGCATCGACATAAGGCACCGGCGCGCGGTTGGCGCGATCTGTCGCTCCCGCCGCAGGTTGCCGGTCCGAATAGCGAAGCACCCGCAGGCCAGGCACTGGCCTGTCGGTGCTTTGCGACAGAAGGGTTGCTGTCCATCCTTCAGACATGAGCCTGCGGGCAATGTGCACGAATTGCCCGGGACCGTGCCGGTGCACGAACACGATGTGCATGTTGCCTCGTTCCCGGTCAGAACTTGCTGGTGGCAGAACGGCCGTTGTTTTGCTGGAGATCGGTAGCCCACAGAACTTCCAGCCTCCGCAGCATTCTCAGGGTTTCTTCGAAGGCGTTGTGGTCTTGTTCATCGCGGACGATGAGGTCCTGGTTGAACTCGTCGGCGGCCCTGATCGCTTCGCAAAGCCGTTTACCCTTGTCGGTCAGTCTGATGCGTGCCGAGCGCCGGTCCCTGGGCGATGCCGTTCTGTCGACATAACCGGACTGTACGAGCTGCTTCAGGCTGTAGGAGGCGTTCGATCCGAGATAATGTCCCCGATCCATCAGGTCCCGCACTGAAAGATCATCGTCACCGATCGTGAAAAGGAGCATGGCGTGAGAGGGAGATATATCGTCGGCACCAAGGCGGATCAGGTCGACGCGCAGCCTGTCCAGGTAACGCCGGTACATTCGCTCGATGATTCTGACGAGCTCAAAGTGGTCCACGTCTTTGCGGGCGACGATCCTCGCTACTTCGTCCACACCATATCGGATGTTCTCCTCGGCTGAACTGACGTTGTCTGCGCGCTCGTTCGCCTCTTGCGCCGCATCAACAAAGGTCTTGTGCATCTGCCCCAAACTCCACCTACTTTCGAACTAAATTCGAAATATTTCTAGTTTACTACTGTTCCCTGCCAAGCACATGTATGCATTATTTGCTTATAGTTTTATTTTTTGTCCTGATTTAGACCGCTCTACGCAATCGAAACCCTAAGATCGCCCCAATTAGTCTATAAACTTTCGTCATTGATATGGAGAGGATGTGTCGTTTTCTGGGCAAATACTAGATTTTTTCGCACCTGCGAACACATCCATGGGTTGAGAATCCGGAGAGTTGTATGGCTAAAAAGGAGAAGACGGTGGTCAAAGATGGCGCCTGGCTGGTGAGAGAGGCGCGTAGGACTTTTACTACCGGATTGATCGCGGCTGCAATTTTAAGTGGGTTTATCACGCTTTTGCAACTAACTGGTCCGTTCTTCATGCTGCAGGTGCATGACCGGGTGCTGAACAGTCAGAGCCTGGATACGCTGAGCATGCTGACCATCATCGCGGGCGGCGCACTGATTCTGTATGGGGTGCTGGAATTCATACGCAGCCAGATATTCCAGGTCATGGGCACCGAGCTCGTGCGGCGCCTCAATCTGACGGCGCTCGAGGCCGGGGTGAGAACGTCGTTGGAAAAAGGCGGAGGGCTGGCAACGGAAGTGCTCCGGGACCTGAACGATCTGCGCAGTTTCATAACCAGCAATGCGATCAGTGCGCCGCTGGAGGCCCTGTGGGTGCCGCTTTTCATGCTCGTCCTTTTCCTGCTGCATCCGCTGTACGGATTGCTCGCCGTTATTTCGGCGGTGATTCTCATCGGTCTCAATCTCGTTTCCGACATGGCGACACGTTCGATTCTCAAAGAAGCCAATACGGCGAATCTGGAGAATGTGTCGCGCATCGGGTCGACCTTGCGGCACGCGGAAACGATCGAAGCGATGGGCTTGATGCCGGCGCTCGCGCGGCGTTGGCGCAAGGGACAGATTCACGCCAACGACCTCATGGCGGTCGGCAACAGGCGCGGCAAGGCGATTCACGCGCTGACACGATCCCTGCGATTCGGAATGCAGATTGCGGTTCTGACGCTCGGGGCGCATCTGGTCATCAAGGGCGAAGTGAGCGCCGGTACCATGATTGCCGCGAGCATCACCACCAGCCGTCTGCTGATGCCCTTTGACAACATGACTGAAAACTGGAGGCAGTGGGTCTTTGCGTTTTCCGCGTGGAACCGCGTCAGCGAGCTCGTCCAGGGCCACTCGTCCGTGCGGCAGAAGATTCCGACGCCGCCCAGCCAGGGACCGCTGAAGGTGGACCGGCTGGTCTACGCGGTACCGAATGCACCCATGCCGATCATCAAGGGTATTTCCTTCAACCTCGAGCCCGGTGAAATTCTCGGCATCGTCGGCCCCTCCGCGGCCGGCAAGTCGACGCTCGCGCGCCTGCTCGTCGGAACGCTGCAGCCGACAACGGGCGGCGTCTTTCTGGACGGCCACAATGTCTATCTGTGGGAGCGGGCCTCGTTCGGCGCCATGGTCGGCTATCTGCCGCAGTCAGTGTCGCTTCTCGACGGTACGGTTCGCGAAAACATATCGCGCATGTACGACGCCGATCCCCAGATGGTAATCGACGCGGCGCGATCGGCCGGGGTGCATGAAATGATCGGGCGCATGCCGCTGGGATATGACACGCCGGTCGGGGATACCCGCTATACGCTGTCGGGCGGTCAGAAACAGCGCGTCGCCCTGGCACGGGCCCTGTTCGGAAAGCCCAGGCTGCTTGTGCTGGACGAGCCTAACGCCAACCTCGACACCGAAGGCGAAGTCGCGCTGCTGCGGGCGATCTCGGCCGCGAAGGACGATGGAGCAATCGTCATCATGATCGCCCACCGCCCGGCGATCATGGAAGCTGCGGACAAGATCCTGGTGCTGGAGGATGGCCGGATCAGCCAGTTCGGTGACCGCACGGACGTTGTCAGCAACATATCGCGCCGGCTGCCTCCCGCTCAAAAACGCTCGCTGACGTCGAATGGAGAAGTTGCATGACCCGCCAGATCGAGCACGAAGCGAATATCACGAACGACGTCCGCGCCAATGCGGTTGAACCCTTCTGGAAAACCGTCCATGCCCCGGACGAGGATAAGCGGCCGGGCCTGCGTAAACCGGTGATGTCCGCGGCGATTGCCGTTCTTCTCGGATTTGGCGGTTTCCTGGTGTGGGGATTTACCGCGAACCTCGACAGCGCGGCCATCGCGCGCGGCAAGGTGATTGCCGACAGCAAAACCAAGCCCATCAGCCATCTGGAGGGCGGCATATTGAAACGGTTGCTGGTGCAGGAAGGGGATTTCGTCGAAGCCGGACAACCTCTCATCGAACTGGATGCAACGAGGGCAAGGGCCGAATTGCAGCAGCTTCACGGAAAGAGAATCAGCCTGCTCGCAACGCTGGCAAGACTTCGGGCCGAACGCGACCGGAAGGACACTGTCGAAATGCCTGCCGAGTTGGCCGAGATAAATTCGCCGATGGCGGAGGACGTGATGGAGGCCGAGCGGCGCCTCTTTCAAAAACGCCGTGAGGTCTACGAGGGAAAGTTGAAGTTTCAGCGCAAGGAAATCGAGCAGCACACCGCGCAGATCGAGGCTGCCGAGGCGCAGATTGCCGCCAACGCAGACCGCCGGGTCCTGCTCGAAGAGCGGGTGGCGGCGCTCAGCAGCCTGGAAAAGAAGGGGTTCACCTCGAAGGCCCAGTTGAGCGAGGTCCAGCTTGCCCTGAGCGAACTCATCGGCGACGGCGGTGAACTTGCTGCCGAAAAGGCCCAGTCCGAAAAGGCGCGGCAGGGTGCGGAGGTCGCCCTTCTGTCGACCGAGCAGGAATTGCAGAGCGAGATCGCGGGCAAGTTGCTGGAAGCCCAACTCGAGCTGAACATTACGAACGAAAAGATCATCGCGGCCAGGGATGTGCTCGACCGTCTCGTCATAAACTCCCCTCAGGACGGCATTGTCTACAACATTCAGATGCGCACGCCCGGCGGAGTTATCGAGCCGGGAAAACCGATCCTGGACATCGTACCCAATGATGAAAAGATGATCGTCGAAGTGCGGATGGACACCGAAGACATCAATTCCGTTCATGTCGGATCCGAGGCCCGCATTCGGCTGACGGCCTATGAGCGGCGCAGGACCAGCCCCCTTGAAGGGAAGGTGACTTACGTCGCGGCCGATCAGAGCCTCGATCCGCAAACCCAGTACGCTTACTATGTGGTGCGGGCCATGGTGAACGAGCGCGCGCTGGAGGAAAACCCGGAGATCTCCCTCTCGCCCGGCATGCCGGCGGAAGTGCTGATCATTCGCCGCGCGCGCAAGGCGATGGAGTATCTGCTTGAACCGATCACCGACAGTTTCAATCGCGCCTTCCGGGAAGAATAGGCGGGTCAGATCGATCTGAAATCGTTCGGCTGGCGGTCCATTGCAAAGCGGTCAGCCAGCCGACGCTCTTAAGCCCATTCGTGAAGGGGACTCCCGTGACACAACTAAAAGTAGGTCCTTCTCGGCGTCAGATTACCCGGGCGTAGCGAATGCTGCACCGCACATTCCTGGCGGTGTCAAAGTAAATAATACGCACAGTATTCTCGGCGATGTTGCAGAAACAGAGTCCTCAGGACAGACTTATACACCTGGAAAATAGAGAGAATTTCAACATCATGGGTTCAACTCGATTACCGCTCGCGGAAATTACTTCGAATTTAGAAATAAAACGAAGGCAATGACCGAGTGAATTAGAAATTTCCTGCAGTTAAAATAGCAAAAAAGGCAGTATTAAACAGAATATTGCCTTATTTTTTTCATGATTCATCCCTTTGATGAAGATCAATAGTGTGTATTGTGTCTCTCGCAGCGCAACAGCAGAGATTGTTTTTGTGATGCGACGTGCCGCGGCGTCGGGACGTTTTTAGAGAGGCAAACTCAGGAGCTAACTATGGCTACAATTGAAGGTAGTGCGTTTGACGATTTCTTGCCCGGGACCAATGCCCCTGACTTCATCTTCGGATTGGGTGGAGAGGACATCGTCTTTGGCGACGAAGGCGACGATTTCCTCTTCGGCGGCGATCAGAGCGACGTGATCCTCGGCGAAGCGGGAAGCGACAAGATCTTCGGCGGCGACGCAGGCGACGTCCTTGTCGGGGGTGAGGGAAGTGACATTCTCTTCGGTCAGGAAGGTGCCGACTTCATCTCCGGTGGAGATAACGGTGACATCATCATGGGCGGTGCCGGCAGCGACATCATTGATGGCGGTGCAGGCAACGACATCATGTTCGGCGGTGAAGGCAGCGATGTCTTTGTGTTCACCGGCGGTGGCGGCAACGACGTCGTCATGGACTTCCAGGACGGCGATCTTCTTCAGGTCACCACGAACATCAATGACACCGGCATCGAGTCGGCGGCTGATGTCGCCAGCCGGGCAACGCAGGTCGGCGACAACACCGTCATTGACCTGGGCAACGGCGACAGCGTCACCCTCAACAATGTGGATGCACAGGCCCTTCAGGACAATCCTGACGGATACATCGTCGTATCCTAACGGCGCCCGTCCGGGCACCCGCATCTGCGGGGTGCCCGGCCCGGAATGCAAATGGAATCCTAACTAACAATCACGCAAGAGTATTGAAGCGCAAACATGCTGGAAACCGTAGGCTCTTACGCCGAAGCGCAGTTCGACGCTCCGCAGATATTTCAGCTTGCACCGGATGTTTGCTTTGTCGTTTGGGATACGCCTCATCCAGTTAACGCAGCCCCGCGTCTTGAAGAGCGGTCCGGCCGGCGTTTTGGTTCCCTTGCAAGTCTTCGCCTCGCGCGGTTGGACGGCAGATCGCGCCTTCTTTGGATTTTCTCCCTCAAGGAACAAGCTGCGCTGCACTTGAGGCTGAGCGCCGGCGCCGTCGGATCCGGTGCCGATCTCCACGTGAAAGAGGATCAGGAACAGGCAGACGTCGATCCTTATGCCCTTACGGCCGGCCTGACGCAAAATGCCTGCGCTGTTTTCGTAACGACAATTCTGAATACCTGGGCCGGCATGTTCAGGCTCGGGAGATCGCGCCGGTTCGTTGCGTTCGCGATGGATCTCCTGCGCTCGGTAAACGAGAAACCGGGCGTTGCCGATTGCGTTGCGACGATCGGGGATATCCGGCTCTTTGAAACATTCCTCAACGGTGACTGTGCCGACATCTCGTCTGCGGTGCTTGTCAGCGACTTGGGGGTGAAGCGGGTCGAGAAGAGCTGCTTCAACAAACAATATGGTAACGGAAAAAAGCGGCTCTTTGTCGGTTCTGCCAGCATGGAGCACCTGCCGGAAAAAGGTCTGCTGGTCCTCTCCGGGCCCTGGGGGTTGGCGATCTCGCAAGTTGGAAACCGACAACGGCCGGCGGACGCTCGGCCAGTGGTGGGCCAACTATGCACGCAAATTGCCGGAGCTGAGGGATTTCCTGATATCGGACCTCGGGGGCCGCACCGCACTGGCGCGGGCGGCCGTTTCCGATCTCCAGTCTTCCGAGCCATTGCCCGCCAAACGTCATGGCGTTCTTGGCGACGTGACGCCTTTCTGTTCGATTGAAACCGCATTGACCAGCGAGGATGGGGTACTTGTCGGCGGCTGGCTGCGTGACCCTGCGGGCATGTATGTCGGACTTGACCTGATCGATCCGTCGGGCGAGGCGCACCCGCTTTCGCTGCACTCCTTCGATGGTGTCCTGCCGGACAGCCAGGGAGGGCACCGGATCAAACGGTTTGTCGCCTACGCACCTGTCGCAAAGTCGCTGCAGCATCATCTGCAGCCCAGATTCGATCTGCGGCTTGCGTCAGGAGAAAGCTTCATCCTGATTCCCCCGCCGCAGCCGGGCGAGCTTGGCGATATTCGCGCGAAAGCCCTTTCCGTTGTGCCGCCCCGTCATGCGACCGACCAGGTCATGGAAGAATGCCTGTCGCGGCCGTTTGCCGACCTGCAGTCGCGCGTAAAGGCCGCTGTCGGGGCGCCGGTGGAAGTGTCGATCGGCACGCCGGTGCAAGATCCGGCGATCTCGATCGTCATCCCCGTTTACCGCGTGCTGGAGTTTCTGAAGGCGCAAATTGCCGCCTTCGCGGCTGACAGCTGGCTTGCGGAACATGCGGAAGTTCTCTTTGTCCTGGATTCTCCTGAACAGGCAACCCAGGTGGAGGATCTCCTGGCCGGCTTTCACCTGCTTTACGGCTTACCCGTTCGGCTGATCGTCATGGATCGCAATGCCGGATACGCGCACGCGTGCAATGCCGGGGCAGCCCTGGCGCGGGGACGCTATCTGGCGATGGTGAACTCGGACGTCGTGCCGGTTCAGCCCGGCTGGCTTGAACAGCTGTGCGCCGGCCTGCTCATGGATGAGCATGTGGGAGCCGTGGGCGCAAAACTGCTCTATGCCGATAATTCCATCCAGCATGCGGGCCTGAAGTTCATTCAGGATGAGAAGGGCCGGTGGTTCAACCACCACTATTTCAAAGGCTTCCCGCGGCTCTTCCCGCAGGCCGGCGTTTCCCGCGAAGTGCCCGGCGTTACCGGCGCGTGCCTGGTCCTTTCCAAAGCGGACTTTGACGAAGTGGGCGGGTTCACGACGGACTATATCATCGGTGACTACGAAGACAGCGACCTGTGCCTGAAGATAAGGCGGCTCAATCGGCGAATCTACTATCTGAGCGATGTAGAGCTGTATCACTTCGAAAGAATATCCATAAAGAAAAGTGCCGATTACACCCGCGGTGTCGCCTCCCAGTACAATCGCTGGCTTCACCAGTCCCGTTGGCAGCAGGACATGGAGTACCTCATGTCCGCGCCCGGGGCACAGGACGGAATGACAACATCATGAAAGCAAACGTTCAGATAACCGACACCATCACTCTGCAGCCCGCTGCCTTGAGAGGTGAACGGCTCACAGACCTCCAAAAGATTATCGAACGAAACCGCTTCCTGCCCGTTCCCTCGCAGGAAGACGTTTTTGTCGGCGACGGCGACTACCTGGCGATCGGCACGGAATTTCTCGGCCATTTCATCGAACTGGGCGGCCTGCGGGAAAACGAGAGGGTTCTCGATATCGGCTGCGGCATCGGCCGCATGGCCGTACCGCTGACGCAGTATCTGGATCCGGCGACGGGACAATACGAGGGCATCGATCCATCATCGCACGGCATCCAGTGGTGTAGCCGGAATATCTCGTCCGTCTATCCGAATTTCCGCTTCAGGCACCTGGATATTGCGCACGAGCTCTACAATCCCAAGGGCCGTATCCGGGGAATTGAACTTGCGCTACCCTTTTCGGACAGTGCGTTCGATTTTGCCGTCATGACCTCGGTCGTCACCCATTTGCCGGCCGCGGAGATCGGACCCTATTTCCGGGAAATTTCCCGCGTCCTCGAACTGGGCGGGCGCCTGTTCATGTCCGCTTTCGTCGTCGATGACGGCACGGACCTTACCTCGGGAGACCCGCGCGTTGTTTTCAGGCGTGCAGGCGCGGGGCCGGCCTGGTACGCCAACCAGCAGGCGCCGCTGGCAGCGGTCGCTTTTGACGACGGGTTTCTCGACGAGGCGCTCTTTGCCGCAGGGTTCGAAATCGCCTCGAAAAAGCTCGGCCATTGGCGCGGGCGTACGGGCAGCCGGAACTACCAGGATTTCTTTGTTGCCGTGAAGACATCGCAGCGGGGCGAGCAATGAGGATACTCGTCTTCGCGCATAATCACCCCGACCTTCATCCCGGCGGAACGGAAACGGTCGCCTGCGAACTGGCAAGGGCCTATCGCAAGGCCGGTCACGAGGCGCTTTTCGTCGCGGCGACCAATCATTTGCACCGGGAACCGCACCCGGGCACGAGTTTCCAGGCAATCAGCGACAGCGGCGACGAGCTGCTCATGTGGGCAGGTCACTTCGACCGTTTCAACATGAGCCAGATCGATCTCAAGGCGTTCGTTCCGGACATGCAGACGCTGCTGGAGAGTTTCCGTCCCGACGTCGTGCATATCCATCACCTTCTGCTCTTCGGCGTGGAACTGCCGGTCCTGATCAGGCGCGTGCTGCCGCATGTAAAGATCGTGATGACGCTCCATGACTATTATCCGATCTGCGCCAATGACGGCGTCCTCATGCAAACGCCCGACGAGCCGTGCGCGGCGCTTGGAGCCGGGGGCCTGTGCCGGTGCATTCCCGAGGCAAAGCCGAACGACCTGCGCCTTCGCGAGCGCTTCATAAAGACCCACTTCGATGCAATCGACGAGTTCGTCGCTCCCAGCAATTTTTTGCGCGGTGTCTATGTGCGCTGGGGTCTTTCAGCGGACAGGATCAAGCTGATCCGCAACGGACGGCCTGATGCGGCGCCGGCTCCCTTGCGTTCCGCTCCCGGCGCACCCAGGAATGTCTTCGGGTTCTTCGGAAATCTGACCCCATGGAAGGGCATTGAGGTGCTCTTGCAGGCCGCAAGGATTCTCAATGAACGCGAGGTCGATTTCGAGCTGCGCGTTCATGGCGGAGCGCCGTTCCAGGATCCGGACTTCGTCGAGAGAATCGAGCGATTGTTCGAAGAAACGGCGCCGAACGTGACCCGTCTGGGTCCCTATAAAACGCACGACGTGCCCGAACTGATGGGACCCGTCGACTGGGTTGTTGTCCCGTCGGTCTGGTGGGAGAACGCACCTCTCGTCATCGCCGAAGCACAGCAACACGGGCGCCCCGTGATAACCAGCGGAGTGGGCGGCATGGCAGAGGCGGTGTGTCACGGTGTCGACGGCCTGCATGTTCGCAAGAACGACCCCTCCGGTCTTGCGGGCGTTCTGGCCGCGGCCGCCCGCGACCCACAGCTTCACGAGACGCTCGCTGCAAACACACGTCCGCCCGAAACCGTCGCGGCGGTGGCCGAACAGTATCTGCGCCTGTTTGCAGGACAGCACGCAGCCGCAGAAGAACCCGCAGCCTAACGAGCAGAGCCATGTCAGCAGCTGAAATGGAAACCAACGTAGCCCAGGCCCCGAAAGCGGAGCAGACCCAGGCTCCCAAAATTCAGGGGCGTGTCGACGCCTTCGAAAGCGGACGGCTGTTCGGCTGGGCCTGGGATGCCGCAAATCCGCGCGACCGCATGACCATCCACGTCTACCACGACGGTCAAAGGGTCATGAGCAAGACAGCCGAGGATGCGCGGATCGACCTGCGGCGAAACGGGATCGGCGACGGTGCCTACGCTTTCGATCTTGAGCTGCCGCAGGCGGTGGCTGCGGCGCCGGAAGGGTTGTCCGTGGTGGCGGAGTCGCCCCAGGACGGCACGCAGCTCAAATTGCCGCGCCCGAGTGCCGAAGAACGGGCCGCGGAAGCCGCGATCGCGCTGCCGCTTTCCGTCGTGATGGAGAAACTGGACCGACTGACCGCAGCTCAACGCCAAAGCGCACTCGGGCAACGGGACGCAACGGTCCTGCTGCGCGAAACGGCACAGCGGATCGACAAGCTCGCCTCGACCGACGGCGAACTCGGCGAAGCGCTGACGATCCTGAAGGGAGGACAGAGCGAGCTTTCCCAACGCGTCAAGGAGCTCGAGGTCTTTCTTCTGCGCTTTGATCAGACGCTGAAGGGATTCGACGACCGCCTGACGGTTCTGGCGGAAAAGAGCCAGAGCAACATCAGGGTTCACCTCCTTTTGCTGGCAGCGTTGCTCGGCATTGTCGGCGGCCTGTTGCTTGCCGCAATCGGTGGGGTTTGGGGGTAACGCATGGAACCGGTCGTGCCTTTGGAGGGCGTCCAGAAATTGCGCGCGGGCGCGGATCATTTCGCCGCCCGTCCGGGGGAGTCGGATGGGCGCCGGAGAGACGGTGTCGGTGTGCCGCTCGACGGCCGCTCCGTGCTCTTTTCCACGCTCGACCGGGAGACCCTGCTGGTCGCAGGTGTCGGCGACGCTTTTGCCGGCAATCTGCAGGTCATCCTGAATGACGACCCGAAGACTGCGGCTCCCTGCACCCTGGTGACCCTGCCGTTGAGAAAGCCGGCTTCGGCCAACAAGCCGCCGTTTATTGCCGTGCTTTCATTGCGCCAGATGCGCGGCGAGACGCTGGAACGCGTCACGATCCGGAGCCACGGGCATTCCTACCCTTACGTGCTCAAGCACGGCCCGGTGGACCTGGCCGCGTTCCTGAATCTCGTCAGTGAAGTCTCGAAGCAGCCGGAAACGGAGATCGTCGACAGCCTGGTTGATGCCCTGCTGTCAGGCAAGTCCGCCGCCGGCGGAACGGAGATTGCCGCGAAAGTCGTCCGCAGCATCGCAAGGCAGGACGGCTTTATCGAGGTGCTCGGCAGCTTCGATCAGGGCGACGCCTATGTCCAGGGGTGGGCAAAGGGCCTGCCCGCAGGCAGTTGCCGGGTTCTGGTCCTCGGAGACGGTTTGACGGTTGCAGAACTCACCAGCGGCCTCTTCGAGCGCAAGGATACCGGCGGAAAGGCGTTCGGCTTTTCCGGGCTGCTCACCGCACAGACCAGATTGAACGCACATGCCATACGCAGCCTCGTGTTCCGCGGCCGCAGCAACTGGAGCACGGTTGATGTTCACGAGAAGCGCTCGCTCCTGGAGGCTCACGGCATACCGGGCCAGATCCGCTCCCTGCTTCCCAGGCTTTCGGGCTCCGGTGACGGAAAGCGGAAGCTGGTTGCCGCCGCTCACCGCTTCGATGGGCGGGAGACCGTAAGCGAACTCGACGTCCCGGTGCGCATCGGGATCGATTTCTGCGCAGCGGTCGACAGGGGCGGGGTCATGCTCAGCGGCTGGTTGCTGGATCCGGAGGACCGGGTGGAGGCCGTCTTTTTCCAGTCGGCTGACCGGTCGTTCCGAATCGACGAAACATGGACCAGCCAGCCGCGTCCGGACGTCACGAGTGCATTTGAAGACCTGTCGCCTTTCCTGAGGGGGCCGTCCGCTCACCATCGCCATGGTTTTCTCGCCTTTCTCACCTGCGAGCCGGACGTGGGCACGCGCGCGTCCTATCTTGAAATCGTTCTCAAGAACGGACACCCGGCCTACGCCCCGCTTGCGCTCGGAACGGCGCCGCTCAGAACCGCTTTCCGGAGGCTTGTCGCCAGCCTCGACCCGGTAACCGCGCTGAGCTCCAACGTTGTCGAGCGCCAGTTCGTACCGATGCTTTGTGAGGCGGTCCGCACTGAACCGGTCGTCGGGGAAGTGATCGACATCGGCCAGGTGCCGCCCGATACTTCAAAGGCGGTCGTCATTGGTCTCGATGATGACGTTGAAAAGGCGCTTGTCCTGTTGCCTTTGCTCGCACTCGACCCCTTCTTGCGAGGAGTGCCTCTTGTCCTGTCAGGGCCGGCGGCCGCGTTGGCCGAGCAGCTTGAGGAAGTCAAACGGCTTGCCGGGTTCTACGGCGTGGCTGTACGCGCCGTTCTGGCAACCAACGTTGAAGACAAGCTCGATGCCGTCGAGGCCGGCATCGCCGCCGCTCCTTCCGAAACGATTGTCTGCCTCAACTCCAGTCTCGTGCCCAGAAGCGCCGGATGGCTGGAGCCGCTGATTTCAGCGTTCCAGGCACGGGACGGACAGTGCCTCGCGGCGCCGACGATCCTTTATGAAGACGACACCATCCGATGGGCGGGAAGCTGGATCGACGAGGAGGGCAGTGAGACCGCCTTGAAGCAGCACTACCTGGGCTATCCGCGCAGAACGCTGCATGGCGCGGCGGTCTGCGAGGTGACGGCGGCCACGTTCGACTGCTGTGTCCTGCCGAAATCCGCCCTGGAGGCGGCAGGAGGCTTCACGCGCCGGTATCTGGGAACGGACGAAAAGGGCATCGATGCCGCCTTGAAACTGCGCGCGAGCGGGGTGCCGTCGATCTGGGTTCCGCAGGTGGAAATGGTCCATCCCGAAGACAGTTTCGGCGGCGAACGGAATTGGCAGAAACTCGTGTCCGTGATCGATCGAAAGGTCTTCGACCGCAATTGGTCGGCCGCGCTTCCGAAACTGGCGGGGGCATGCTGATGAACGACCCAAGAGCTCCAGGCGGATCTTCGGCCAACGACATGCTCCGGGTCCTGGTTGTGTCCCACGGGCATCCGAACCTGTCGCTCGGCGGTGCGGAGGTCGCCTCCTACAATCTTCATCAAGGCCTGAAATCCATTCCCGGAGCGCAGTCGTTCTTTCTGGCACGCGTCGGGGAGGATTATCCTGGCCATGGGCGCTCTGCCCTCATGGGAGCGGAGGATGCCGATGACGAATTGCTCTATCATGCGGACGATTACGATCCATTCCTGATTTCGAACCGCAATACCGCCGACATCCGGAAAGACCTGCGCCGGCTGGTGCGCACTCTCCACCCGGATGTGGTGCACTTCCACCACTTTCTCGGCTTGGGACTGGAAGCGCTCTATACGGTGCGCGAGGCGCTGCCGAATGCGGCAATTCTCGTTACATTCCATGAGTTTCTGCCGCTGTGCCACCATCACGGGCAGATGGTCAAGACGGAGGGTCTCAAGCTCTGCGAGACCGCTTCGCCGATTTCCTGCCATGGCTGCTTTCCGGAGATCGCACCGGGGGCGTTCTTGCGCCGGAAGCAGTTCATCCAGTCCATGCTGGGGCTCGCCGATGCCTACATTTCCCCGAGCAGGTTTCTTGCCGACCGCTACGTCCAGTGGGGACTGCCCGCCGACAATTTCTCGATCATCGAAAACGGCCTGAACGTCAGCGAGAAGGCCGAGCCGCGCAAGCTGACCGGATCCCGCAACAGGCGCTCCAAATTCGCCTTTTTCGGACAGATGACGCCCTACAAGGGCGTCGATATCCTCATCGATGCCGTACAGCGCATTCCCGAATCCGTCTGGGGGGACGATGCGTCGCTAACCATTTTCGGCGGCAATCTCGGCCGGCAGCCGGAGCCTTTCCGGAAGAAGATCGCCAGCCTTCTGGAAAAGGCGGAAGACCGCGTCAGATTTGCAGGTTCCTATCAGAACAAGGACATGCCTGCTCTCATGCGCCAGGTCGATTGGGTGATGATGCCTTCGATCTGGTGGGAAAACTCGCCGGTGATCATTCAGGAGGCGTTCTTTCACGGCCGTCCGCTGATCTGCAGCGATATCGGCGGCATGGCCGAAAAAGTCAGGAACGGTATCGACGGCCTGCATTTCAGGGCGGCCAGCCCCGAGGACCTTGCGGACAGGATGATCGAGATCCTGAGCAACCAGGGGCAGTGGGAGCACCTGCACAAGGGCATCCAGCCGCCCAAGACTCATTTGGACACCGCGCAGGAACACTTGAACCTTTATCGCGCGGTTATCGCCAACCGCCGCGTACCGAGGGTCGAGTTGTCCGGCGACCTGCAACAGAGCGCATGAGTAAGAACAAGGAAGCCGATATGTCACGCATTCTGGTCATGATCCCGTCCGGCGAGGTCTACGATCATGACAATGTCCGCTGGTATAACTATCGGGACGTTCAGCGAAATTTGGATCACTACCATAATATCGGCGATGCGTTCGTTTTCGATTCTTCTCTGAAGCTTCTGAATTATTCGAAACTCGGCGTTCTGGAGATCAGGAAATACGATCCCCGGCAGGTCGACAGACTGCGCGATGAATATGACTACGTGGTCCTGCGCGGGTCGAACTACATTCACAGCCAGATGAACTGGGAGCAGGCTGAAGCCGTGCTGAAGCATCTTGGGCTGCCGGTGCTTGCCTTCGGAATCGGCGCCCAAGCCCCCGTGGACGGCAAGATCGCACTCAGCGACTCCACCAGAAACGTGCTGCGCATCATAGCGGACTCCACACAGTCCGTTGGTGTGCGTGGCGCCTATACAGCGCAGGTGCTGGCGGATATCGGGATCAACAACACCCGCATCATCGGATGTCCGACAGCATTTCGGAATAACGATCCCGACCTTACCATCACGTTGCCGGACCTTGGCAGTGTGAAGAAGGTCGGCCTTACGGTACGCAGAGAAGTCTCCCCGGCCTATGCCCAGGACATCCGCCAGTATCTGACTTTCCACCGAAGTCTGATCAAATCCTGCGCCACCCGGTTCGACACGATCCTGATCGCCCAGGGTGAACTGGAGGAAAAGAAGCTTGTCTTCGGTAATGACCGGCAGAAGGAGGAGGCGATTGCCGCCCTGAAGGCTAATGACTGGGTCAGGCAATGGTACCTGGACGATGAAATCGAGAAGCTTTACCGGAGCCGCCTGTTCTATTCGGACGTGGTTGCCGACTATGATGCGGTTGTAAGCCGGTGCGACCTGGTTCTCGGCTACCGTCTGCACGGCAACCTGATGGCCTTGGCAAACGGGGTCCCCGCCATCTACTTCACCTACGACAGCCGCACGCGCGAGTTTGCCGACACGTTCAGGATACCGAGTTTTGACGTGTTCTCCGAGAAGCTTTTCCGGCTAAGCGACTTTTGGCGCCAGGACACGTTCGACGCGTTCAACCGGGCCTATGCCGGGACCTATGACGCGATGCGGGACTTCCTGGAGGAAAACGGCATCGAAAACGCGATGCGGGACCGATCGCTTCCCATAGCGGAGAAGGCACGAGGGGTTGCGTGAAAATGCTAACAAAATACAACAAAACTCGAAGTAATATTTCTGATTAGTAAAACAAATGTCATGACAAAATTGCAAATATATTTGTGAATAGAAGTATTAACCTATCTAAGTCAGCTCTGCTGTCGTATTGTTGACACAAAAAGACTTGATCTTCCAGGGGAGTGTTTGATCGGCACGAATAAGCGTGTCCTTCAGCGGTTATATCAGCTTGGTAGATTGGGGGCTGCATGACAGTCGTAGCTACACACGAGACGTTTCCGGTTCACAGGGCGGTTCGGGAAGTATCTCTTCTGAAAGAACCTGTCCTGATCGTTATCGGCCTCAACAGACATGAGGTGCCGGGACCCCTGGTCGAGGCGGTCAAGACGGTGTGGTTCGAAGGTGTTGACGATGGGCTCGCCCTCTTTTCCGATGAAACTGGCGAGAGGTTCGAAATCGGCGAACTGCCGTTGATGCTCCTTGCCGTTATTGTCAGCCCGGAGGCGTCCGGCGACAAGGATCGCTTTCTCAGATGGCTGCAGCAGCGCGGTGCCGCACAGCTTCCGCCGGTGATCGGCTGGGGCAGAGGCGGGGAGGTCGAAGCGGTATCCTCCCTGATCGGGCTGGTTGCCGAAGGTGTGAGGGCCGGGGCGAGGCGTCTTGTCCTGTCCAACAAGGAGCTACGGACCCTCAGAAGCCTCAACGACGAGCTTCAGAACCGCTTTGCCTCGCTCGAGGCGTTCCTGAACCGGCACGGTCTGCAGCCGCTCGACCTGGTCTTCAGCAACGAACCCACTGAAAACCCGCTGAACCCGAATGTATTGGCGAGTGCGTCGCCTGAGGGGATAAGTCAGATCCTGCCGGTGGCGAGCTCCGGCGTCAGCGGTATTGCGGTTCACGTGGAGAAGCCCGCTTCGCGGCACGATATCAAGCTGCGCGCGCAACTGGTCGCGCTCGAAGAACTCAGGATCATCGACACCTGGCAGATCGCCAGCGGCGACCTGACCGGCGGATGGAACATATTCGGCCTGTCAAAGTCGACGGCCGGACTGCGGAGAACGCTGGAATTCCGGCTCCTTGTCGAAGAGGCTGATGACGATGTTCCGCTCCTGTCCATGGGCGGGCTGCAGCCGGTCGAAATGTTCCAGGTTAGGGACGCGGCGACCGGGTCGCCTCTTCTGAAGAACAGTCTCGCCTTGCAGGTGTGGGCCGGAATTCCCGGTGTGACCCTGCCGTCTCATGCCAATTACATTCCGGCTCAATCGCAACAGGTCACCACGGAGGAAGGCTTCCGGGACGTTCCGATCGCCGCAGGCGTTCTGGAGCACGCGAGCCTGGCAAATTCCGACGAGGTCTCCTTCGAATTCGAAGCGATCATGCCGTTGCCGGCGGAGCGGGCGATCGGTTGTCATCCCCCGGCCGAGGGCATCACGATCGGACATCTGCCTGCGGCGTGCCCGCCCCAGGTCCTGCGCATGTCTGCGAAGGCCTACATCGACAACAACCGCGCTGCGGACATCGATTTTGCGATCGTGGTTGCGCGAGACCTCGAACGTGCCAAAGCCTTGTTCGGCGAGGAGCGGCAACCGGCCGCCGGCGAGGCGTTTTCCGGGTGGAAGACGGTGACCTATGGCGATACCGCGCATCTGAGCGCTTTTGCCGGAGAAAAGCTCGACATCTGGCAGAATGTCTATTTCGCCACGCGCATGGCTGAGCCTGGAGGAAATGATTTCGCCTGGGCCAAGTTCGCCAATTTCCGTGCCGTCGTGAGCGGGTAAGCGGCATGCTTCATCGCAAGGTCATCAAAACGGACGAACCGAATGTGCGCTACGCTCAGTTCGGAAGTGCCGGCACGCCATCGGCGACGGTTGCCATCCTGATCCCGGTCTACAAGCATTCGGTCTTGTTGACCGAGGCCGTCGACGCGGCTCTCGCCCAGGAGGCGCCATTCAACATCGCCGTCGTCATCGTGGACGATGGCTGCCCGTATCCCGAAACCGCTCAGGTCGGGCAAGCTTATGCGCTGGCGCACGAGAACGTCTATTACCTCAGAAAGCCGAATGGCGGCCTGAGCTCGGCCCGCAACTATGGGATCGAGTTCGCCTTGCGCACGTTCGGCGATCTCGAGGCCATCTATTTCCTGGATGCCGACAACCGGATCACGTCGACCGCCATCCATGTGCTCATGGACTATATGCGCCGCAATGACGGGGTCGACTGGATCTATCCCAATATCGACAAGTTCGGGATCGAGTGGAACGGCAACTACACGGCACAATATTCACGGCTGCTGCACGTGACCTTCGACAATATCTGCGAGGCAGGCAGCCTGGTCTCCAGGTCGATTCTCGACGCTGGTGTACGCTTCGATGAAAGCATGAAGTCCGGCTTCGAAGATTGGGAGTTCTGGCTGCAGGCGATCTCGCACGGCTTCAAGGGTGCCAATTATCCGTTCTTTGGCTTTGAATACCGTCAGCGCGCCGAAAGCATGCTGCGCGATTCCAACCGGACCCGCGAAAGCATTCTCGGCTACATCAAGGACAAGCACAAAAAGCTGTTCTCCACGGATACGCTGCTCCAATGGGAGCACGAGGAAGCGCCGCGGTATGGAGCGTTCGGCCGGGGCTCCAACCTGGTCGACCTGTTCACCGACCCGCTGATCGAGCACGACAAGCGGGAGCTGGAGGAGTTCGTCAGGACGTTCTGGTCCTCCCGGGCCGAACCGGAGACCTTCGGGGTGCCGCCCTTCTGGCTCTGGATGTTTCCGGTCCACAGGGATGCGCTGAAGGGGCTCGGGCTCCTTCACAACGTTCTGTGGCTCGGCGAGCGCTTGTCGCAGGCTTATCACTTTGTGGCGATCCGTTTTGAACGCGACAAGGACAAGCTGGGCGTGGAAATCCATCCGCTGGAAGAGGGGCAGGGACTTGCAAAGAGGCCGCTCGCCTGGATGACGTCGCTCGGCATCGTGCAGCAATGTGCGGAAGATACGTCCGACGACTGGGTGCGGTCGCTCAGAGGAGCTCATCCGGCGCCCAAGATCGTCGAGCTGGTTGTCCGGGGACCGTTCTCTGCTGAAGACATCCAGAGAACCGCTCTTTCCGCCACCAACAGCCTGCTAGCGACACTGGGCGCTCTGAGGGACTCCGGATACCAGAACGGACCCGCCAAACGCTGGATCTGGCGTTCACCCTATCTGCCGGAACGCAGCAAATACTTCCAGCTTCTGCGCCACGCCGTCGGCGCTGCCCCGGTTATGCCGCGTCTGGCCAAGGCGGACGGACCCTTGCGCGTTGGAATGCTGTTGCCGATCGCGACGTTCGGCGGGGTTGAAAAGGTCGCCTATGCGGCCGCCCGTGTCCTGAAGCGGGCAGGATGTGAAGTACACCTCTATGTGTTCGGCCAACCGGTCTACAACCGGATTGCGGAAAACGACGAGGTCTTTGACAGTATCAACTTTCTTGCGGACGATTATCCACTCTGGGGAGGGCCGAACACGTTTTCCGGCCACGACATCCTGATGGGTCACGACGAGAACGCCCGTGCCGAACAGGTTCTCGGATTTCTGTCCGGTCTCGACGTGGTCATCAACAATCAGCTTGCCCCGGCCAACGCGATCTTCGGCGAACTCAGGCGGCGCGGCGTCAAGGTGGTGAACTACGTGCACGTGC
Source organism: Roseibium salinum (assembly GCF_026240905.1). NCBI lineage: Bacteria > Pseudomonadati > Pseudomonadota > Alphaproteobacteria > Hyphomicrobiales > Stappiaceae > Roseibium > Roseibium salinum. The sequence goes on along the minus strand of NZ_JAPEVI010000003.1, from coordinate 1,331,088 downwards.
TCGACAATTCCGAAATGGGGCGCCCGGCGGGCCATCCCTACCTGACCCTTGCCTATGAGCACATCTACGACGCGGTTCTCACCTGTTCGCGGGACATGGCGGAGTGGCTGCACGGCATGGGCGTGCCGATGGCAAAGCTGCTGCATATACCGAATGCGCCGGGTTACCCGATGGAGACGGAGGAGGTCAGGGTCCTTTCCGCGACCCGCATGCAGGAACGGGACGGCCGCCTCAGGGCGATTTTCCTGGGCCGCCTCGACCGTCAGAAAGGCATCGAGCGCATTTTTGCCGCTGCCCGCACCCTGCAGCGGCGTGGTGTCCAGCTCGACTGGCGCATCATCGGATCCGACGTGATGGATTCCGGGGCCGGGGGATCCTGGAAGGAGCGTTTCGAGGAGATCGGCATCCAGGTGGAGCCTCCGGTCTACGACAGCCGCCGGCTCAGCAAACTCATGGCGTGGGCGGACGTATTCGTGCTGCCTTCCCGGTGGGAGGGGGCTCCTCTCACGATCATCGAGGCGCAGCGTCTTGGCTGCGTGCCCGTCGCCACGAATGTGGGGGCCGTCTCGGAACTCATCGAGCACGGTGTGGACGGCATTCTGCTGAGAGCGACGGACGACGGCATCGTTACGCAGGACCTCATTGCCGCCCTCGAAGGCCTCGGCAAACGGGAGGGACGATTGAACAGCCTGTCGGCGCGCGCGGCCCAACGCGCAGGCGAACGCAACTGGGACAAGCACATGCAGCCGTTCCTGAGGCAGCTCTACAAGTGGTTCCCGGACCGCTTCAGGGGCATCCGGATCGCGAAGGCGAGGGGCGCGCAATCCACCGACCAGCACAGAACGGTATCCCCGGGAGCGGAGCCGGCCACGGTCGGCGACCGCAGGACCGTCATTCGCCAGTCCACTCATTGAAGGGCTGTGGCCCATATATTTAAAGGTGACAGATCACATGAAAAAGCTCTTCGTTCTGAACGGTGGTGCTGCAGTCAAGCCAGGCAACAAATCCGCCTTTTTGAAGATCGACGACCCCTTGTCCACGTTCGCGCGCGGGGGGATCAATACCGGCGACGTTCTCGTCTACGACGCGATGCTCAAGGCACTGGATTATGACCAGGTCTCGAACATTCAGTTCGCACATGCGGGCGATGAGAGCCTGTGGCCGAAGCAGGACTACGATGCGACGGTCATCCGCGGTTCGAATTACCTGACGGAAAGCGTCGATATCGGCAATGTCATTCCGCTGCTCAAGAAGCTGAAGGGTCCCATCGTACCGGTCGGCGTCGGGGCTCAGGCCGCGAAGTACAAGAAGCTCGAAATGCCCAAGGGCAGTGTCGAGGCCTGGAAGATCATCGCCGACAAATGCGAAACCATCGGTGTGCGCGGTGTCTACAGCGCCGAGGTGTTCAACGATATCGGCATCAAGAATATCCGGATCATCGGGTGCCCGAGTTTTTATCGCGGCCTGCGCCCGTCCATCGAGATCAAGCCGCTCGATCCGGCCAATGCGCGTGTCGGTTTGACGCTGAATAGGTATCTGTCGGCCGACTACGCTTCCAACGCCACCAAGACCAACCGGATGCAGCGGGCGCTCATCCAGGCTGTTGCTCGCCGAGAGAAGAACCGGCTCTACTCCCAGGGCGAGCGCGAGGAGACGCTGGCGATTTATGAAACCGGAGAGGAAAAGCAGAAACACATCCAGGGCATCCTCAGCAAATACGACCTGATGGGCGACAAGGACGTCGAAGCCTTGATGAGCGATCGCATGCAGGCGTTTTTCGACGTCGACGAGTGGGCGGCCGATGCGAAGAAGAATGTCGACGTGCTCGTCGGATTCAGGCTCCACGGCAACGTGATCGGGCTCCACCAGGGCATTCCCGCCGTGTTCTTCACCTACGATCTGCGCATCCGGGAGCTTTCGACCCTCTTCGCAATTCCCTCGGTCGAGGTCGAGGACTACATGCCGATCGACCTGGAAAAGATTTTCGAGAACGCGGACTTCACCAAGGTGCAGCATGTCTACAGGCTAAACTACGCGGAGTACCACCAGTTCCTGACGGAGAACGGTCTCAACCACGTTCTTCCCAAGCCGGTTGCATCTCCGCCTGAAAAGCCGATCACCAAACCCAACCTCGTTCAAATGGATCCGAAACTGGACGACGTCACGGGCTGGTTCCAGGGCGAGGTTGACTACATGACCAGCGAAATCGAGGTCCTGCGCCAGCGGGCCTGGCGGCTCGAACTCGCATTGCGAGAACACACGAAGGCCGACGGGGCAGCCAAGAAACTCGCCAGCTGAACCATCACGTTAGGGCATTATGCCAGATATGAATATGAACGGGTTTTCATCCGGCCGCAGGCGGTTCCTGACCGCCGCGGCCGGTGGTCTTGTCTCAGCTGGCCTGTTGGCGAGGTCCGGTTGGGCGGTTGCGAACCCCGGACTGGAATTGCCGCCGCCACTTGCCGTCGCAAAAGGGGACTGGCAGCTCACTTTCGAAGACAGTTTCGATGATCCTGCAATGTCTGAAGAGATCTGGAAATCGGTCAAGAAGGGCGGCCATCAGCACAAGACGATGCGCTACCCGGAGAACGTCGTGGTGGAAGGCGGCCAGGTGGACCTGCGCCTGGGGCACCAGAGCGATCCGAATCGCCCCTTTACCGGCGGCTACATCCAGACCCGCAGTTTCCGGCAGTGTTACGGCTATTTTGAATGCGATATGCGCATTGCCAGCGAAGCCGGGGTCAACAATGCCTTCTGGCTGATCGCCGACAAGAAGACGTCGGGAGACACGCGGTTCGAGCTGGATGTCGCCGAGGTCAAGTATCCGAACATCATTCAGGTTTCCGCCCGCCGCTGGAAGCCGGAAAAGATCATCCTGGCCGCGAGTTACCGCACCGATACACCTCTGGATACCGCGTTTCATCGCTACGGCATGCTATGGACCGAAAATGAATTCCGCTTCTATGTGGATGATGTGGAGATCTTTGATGTCCGCAACACTTTTGCCCACACGCCGGCACTGATGCTGCTGAGCAATGCGGTCGCGCCATTTGCCGGCAAGAATGACGGCGACATTGAGGGCGCTGCAACGAGTATCGGGCGGGTAAGGGTATTCCAGGACATGAGCAGGGACGTTTCGAGGTGAAGCCGTCGAATGTGACACGGCGCCCGCTGCGGTGAAACTCGGCGGCGCGTGCGCATGCTCGGTTGTAGACAACCGTTCAGATCGTCCTCCCGGACGCAGCGAAGCGGAGATCCGGGATCGGTGAGCCGAAAGCGCTTGTGGACGGAACAGGAACCCCTGAGGCTCTCCGGTTCCGGCTCGCGCTGCGCTTGGCCGGAATGACGATGGAAATGAAATCCGGTGTCACAAGCCCGAGTCGGCGCTCACGCCGGCTTTTGCGCCCGGCCTTTCCCGCCTAATCCACCGCGGTTTCATAGCCGCGCGGGTTCTTGCAGACCCAGTTCCACGTATCCCGGCACATGGCATCCAGGTCGCGTTCGGCCTTCCAGTTGAGCACCTTGTGGGCAAGCTCGGTATTGGCGTAGCATTCAGCGACATCGCCGTCCCGGCGCGGCGCAAAGCTGAAGCGGATTTCCTTGTTCGATGCCCGTTCGAAGGCGCGGACCATTTCCAGAACGCTGTAGCCGTTGCCCGTGCCCAGATTGACCGCAAAGCAGTTGGACGGCGCGGAACCCGACGCCAGCACCTCATGCGCCCGCAAATGACCTTCCACCAGGTCGGTCACGTGAATGTAGTCGCGCACACCGGTGCCGTCCCGCGTATCGTAGTCGTTGCCGAAGACGGACAGCTGTTCGCGGCGCCCGTCCGCGACCTGCGTGATGAACGGCATCAGATTGTTCGGAATGCCGAGCGGGTTCTCGCCGATAAGGCCGCTGTCATGGGCGCCGACAGGATTGAAATAACGCAGGATGCCGAAGCCCCAGGACGGATCGCTCGCGGCAACGTCACGCAGCATGTCCTCGATGATCAGTTTGGTCCGGCCATAGGGATTGACCGCGCGTGTGGGATGATCTTCGGTCAGCGGCAGGAACTGGGGCTCCCCGTAAACCGTCGCCGAGGAGGAGAAGATCATCTGCTTCACGCCGCAATTGGCCATGGCCGATAGCAGGCGGTGTGTGCCGACGACGTTGTTGTCGTAGTAGGCGAGGGGGACTTTGGTGGATTCGCCCACCGCCTTGAGACCGGCGAAATGCACGACTGCGCTGCAACGATGCTGTTTCAGGATCGTCTCCAGCTTCGCCTGGTCCCGGATATCGGCCTGCTCATAGACGACTTTCTGGCCGGTGATCTCGGCAATGCGGTCAAGACTGATGCTGGTGGCGTTCGAAAGATTGTCCAGAACGACAATGTCATGACCTGCCTGAAGAAACGCCACACAGCAATGGGATCCGATATATCCGGCACCTCCGGTAATGAGTACAGTCATACAGCCCTCGAAAGTTCAGAATTAGACGTCTATTGCGCGTTTGTTTGGTTTGAAAGTAGATCTATTTTCAATCCATCACACCTGTGGAAATCGTCACGCGCTTTGTTAGTTCTTTTTGTAGTCGTTTTTGTTGAAAGTAGGGCGCGCAGGCAAGTTAAATATTTGTGTCAGTTAGACAAAATTATGCATTGCCCAGTGCGGGCCGATCGCGCGAAGAATTGGGAAATTCGAACTTGATGGAGGACGAGCCGCATGGCAAGTGCTCGAACCTGCCAAGCGCCGGGCGGGACAAGGCATGGGTCGTGCGAATCCACAGGAAGGCCATGGGGATCGGACCAGAAGAATACAGCCATTTCAAAGGAAGAATGAGAGGGTGGTGATGGCTCCCCAGGCCGGACTCGAACCAGCGACCCAGCGATTAACAGTCGCTTGCTCTACCAACTGAGCTACTGGGGATCACCACGCTCGGGGCCAGCAAGGAGCCGCCCCGTCGATGGAGATGCGTATATCAAAGGCTTGATCTGTTTGCCAAGCCCCCGGCTGCGTTTTTTTCGCCGCCCCGATATCTTTTTGGCCAGCGTGTGGAAAACCGTATATTTTTCATGACTGTCGCCCGGTCGGTCGCGTTGGAAAACGGCACGTTCCAAACGTCTGCTTGCACCCGATGACCGACAGATTTCGGGTGTCTACAGAAAAAGCTGACACATGCATCCTTCAAATCCGGAAGACCCGGCCGATCCGGGCGTTTGCCGGCACCCGCTTGTATCGGCTCAGATATACGGTTAGGAAGAAAACCGACGGTTCCGGAAAAGGCCTCGGCCAATTCCGGATGAAACGGGAATCCGGTCGCGGCCAGTTGGCCAAATCCGGAGCTGCCCCCGCAACTGTGAGCGGTGAGCGTCTGCACGAAAACCACTGGCCGGACGGGCCGGGAAGGGGTGCAGGACGCGTCGAGCCGCAAGCCAGGAGACCGGCCGTCAAGGAAGCAACCCCTTAGCACGCTGTCGGGTGGACGGCCGGGAGAATTCAGGTGACGGAAACACAAGGCCCTCGTGCCACACTGGTCTTAGGCGGTGCCCGGTCGGGAAAAAGCCGGTTCGCGGAAACCCTGGCGGAAAAATCCGGCCTGCAGAAGGTCTATGTCGCAACGGGCGCCGCCCTGGACGCGGAGATGGCCGACCGGATTGCGGCCCACCGGCACCAGCGCGGTGCCGCCTGGCACACGATCGAGGAACAGTTCGACCTGAAAGGCGTCCTGTTGCGCGAATCCCGGCCCGACAGGGTTGTGCTGGTGGATTGCCTGACGCTGTGGCTGTCCAATCTGACCTTTTCCGAAAAGGATGTCGGTGCGCAGACGGCGCAACTGTGCCAGGTACTGCCGCGCCTTGAGGGCACCTGCATTTTCGTTTCCAATGAGATCGGTATGGGGATCGTGCCGGAGAACGGTCTTTCCAGGTCGTTCCGCGATGCTCAGGGACGGCTTAATCAGAGTATGGCACAGGCGTGCAGCCAGGTGGTCTTTGTCGCCGCCGGCCTGCCTTTGCTCATGAAACCCAACACACAAGCGGAAATTTCAATATGACCACTTCCACCTTGCAGCCCGGCCAGAAGATACCGGCAACCATCGTCACGGGGTTTCTGGGTGCGGGCAAAACGACCCTGATCCGCAATCTCTTGCAGAATGCCGGCGGCAAGCGCATCGCCCTGATCGTCAACGAGTTCGGCGATATGGGATTTGACGGCTCGCTGGTGAACGGCTGCGCCGACCCGGGCTGCTCTGCGGAAGAAGTCGTTGAACTTACCAACGGCTGCATCTGCTGCACGGTGGCCGACGATTTCCTGCCGACGATGGAAATGCTGCTGGCACGCGACAACCCGCCCGAGCACATCGTCATCGAGACATCCGGCCTGGCCTTGCCGCAGCCCCTGGTGCGCGCATTCTCATGGCCCACAGTCAGGCAGAAGGTGACGGTCGACGGCGTGGTGACGGTGCTGGATGCGGCCGCTCTGGCGGAAGGCCGGATCGCGCTCGACGAGGAGGCACTGGCAGCTCAGCGTGCCGCCGATGACGCCCTGGACCATGACAGCCCGGTGGAGGAACTCTTCCACGACCAGCTGCGCTGCGCCGACCTCGTGGTTCTGAACAAGGCGGACCTGGTCTCCGAAGAGGCTTTGAAAGCCGTTCGGGAAAAGATTGCCGCGGACATCCGTCCCGCGGTTCACATCGTCTCCGCCGAAAAGGGAACGCTGCCGATCGAAGTGCTGCTCGGCCGCGGCAGCGCAGCCGAAGACGACATGTCCGACCGGCACGAGCATCATCATCACCACGATGATGACCATGATCACGATGAAGACCATGACGATCATCGCCATGACCACCATCATCACGATGATTTCGAAAGCCATGTTCTTGAAGTCGCACCCTTTGAGACCCTGAAGGCGGTTGAAGCGAAGGTTCTTCAAGCTATGGCGCTAAAGGGGGTCCTGCGCATCAAGGGTGCGGTTCGCATCGAGGGGAAGACGGCGCCCGCAATGGTGCAGGCCGTTGGTCCGCGTGTGGAAACATGGTTTGCGGCCGGCGCCGATAGTGCCGGGAAACTGGTCGTGATCGGTCTCAAAGGTCTGGACCTTGACGCCGCACGCGCACTTCTGGGCGAGCTCAAGATTGCTGCCTGAGACATGAAGGCCGTCAAGCTTACTCTTCACACACCATTGCCGTTCCAGCCGGTTGATAACCGCGCCGGGGCGGCAGAACCGGATTTTGCGAAGTCTTAAATGCATATACTTGCCAGTCAGACGCGCCGGATCGATGACGGCGGCGATGCGGTCGATCTGGGTCAGACGCCGGCGGATATCCTGTTTCTGTCCGCCGCTGATACGGAACTCGGCAGCTTTGCCGCAGCGCATGCGCAGTTGGGCCAAACCCGTGCAAGCCTGCGCCTTGCCAATCTGATGGCCTTATCCCACCCCTATTCGGTCGATCTTTATGCCGACCAGACGGTGCGCGGATCAAACCTGGTTATTCTCCGGATCCTGGGCGGAGTGGAATACTGGCGCTACGGCCTTGAGCGGTTCGAGGAAGAGGTCCGCGCGAACGGGATCGACTTGATCGTCATTCCCGGCGACGACAAATGGGATGAGGGCCTCACGAAACGCTCCACCCGTCCGGCCGACGAGGTGCACAGGTTCTGGAGGTATTGCGTCGAAGGGGGGCGGAGAATTACGCCAATGCGCTTCGTTTTGCCGCCTTTTTGATCGGCAAGGCTGAAGAACCGGCGCATCCCGTGCCGCTGCCGCGCGCCGGCATCCATCTGCCGGGCCATTCTGCTCCCGGCCTCGAGGCCTTGAAGGCCACCTGGACCGATCCGGCGAGGCCGGTGGCGGCAATCACCTTCTACCGCGCATTGGTCCAGGGCGCCCAAACCGCGCCGGTGGACGCGCTCGTGAAGGCCCTCGACGAGGCGGGTGTGAACGCGCTTCCCGTGTTCGTTTCGAGCCTCAAGGAAGCCGAATCCATTGCCGTTCTGGAAAGCCTCTTTGACGGTGCGCGGCCGGACGTGATCCTGAATGCAACGGCCTTCGCGGTCTCCAAGGCCGGGGCGGCCCACCAGCCGACACCGCTCGACCGGCCGGGAAAGCCGGTTCTCCAGGTGGTTTTCTCCTCATCTTCGAAAGAAGGCTGGCTGGAAACCGATCAGGGGCTGTCGATCCGCGATCTGGCCATGCATGTGGTGCTGCCGGAAATCGACGGGCGTATTCTGACCCGCGCCGTTTCGTTCAAGGAGGAGGGTGTCCTGGACGAGGCGACCCAGTCGACGCCGGTCAAGTTTACGCCGGTGCCGGACCGGATGGATTTCGTTGCTACGCTTGCGGCCCGATGGGCCGGCCTCGGGCGGCGGCAGAATGGCGAGAAGAAAGCCGCGCTGATCCTGGCCAACTATCCGAACAAGGACGGGCGTCTTGCCAATGGCGTCGGCCTGGATACCCCGGCTTCCTGCGTGTCGGTGCTGAAGGCACTGGGCGCGCAGGGATATGACGTGGGTGACCCTCCGCAATCGTCTGCCGCCCTGATGGAAATCCTGACGTCCGGCGTGACCAATTCGCTTCGCGACCGCAACTCGAGAACCCGGTTCGAGGTTCTGCCGGTCGAAACCTACAGGGGCGCCTTTGAAAAACTGCCGAATCCGGTGAGAACGGCTGTCCTGGACCGCTGGGGCCGGCCGGAAGACGATCCGCAGGTCACCGATGGCGCGTTCCGCCTGGCGCTGCATCGGTTCGGTAACCAGGTCGTCGGCATTCAGCCCGCGCGTGGTTACAACATCGATCCGAAGGAAACCTATCACGATCCGGACCTCGTGCCGCCGCATCACTATTTTGCATTCTACATCTGGCTTCGGGAACACTTCCGGGTCGACGCGGTGATACACCTCGGTAAACACGGCAATCTGGAATGGCTGCCTGGCAAGGCGCTGGCCCTGTCGGACGCCTGTTTTCCCGAGGCCGCGCTTGGCCCGGTCCCCAACATCTATCCCTTCATCGTCAACGACCCGGGCGAGGGCGCGCAGGCCAAGCGTAGGACCTCCGCCGTCATCATCGACCATCTGACCCCGCCGCTGACACGCGCCGAAAGCCACGGCATTGCGGAAGAACTGGAGACCCTGCTCGATGAATATTACCTGGCCAGCGGTGTCGACCCGCGCCGCCTGAAAGCGCTCACCCGGGACATTCTCGATGCGGCCGCGCGCCATGGCCTCGACAAGGACATCGGTGTCGATGACACGATGGACGAGGAAACGCGCCTTGCCCGGCTGGATGCCCATCTGTGCGACCTGAAGGAGCTCCAGATCCGCGATGGCCTGCACATTCTGGGCGACTGCCCGGGCGGCGATCAGCTCACCGATCTGCTGGCAGCGCTTGCCCGTGTTCCAAGAGGAAGCCAGCCCGCCCAGGAAAGCCTGCAACGGGCCATCGCCCGGGATCTTGGACTGGGCGACGGCTTTGACCCCCTCGACTGCGATTTCTCGTCGCCCTGGACCGGCACAAGACCTCCGATCCTGCAGGACGTCGCCGAGACTTCCTGGCGATCGAACGGCGACACCGTGGAGCGGATCGAACTGCTGGCGCGTGACCTGATCGCGGGCGACAAGGCCGCGCCCGGGGACTGGGTGTCCGTCCAGGCTGTTCTGCGGGAGATTCAGGAAAACCTGCGTCCCGCCGTGACGAAATCGGGACATGCGGAAACGGCCGCGGTGCTCACCGCGCTTGGCGGCGGCTTTGTCGAACCGGGCCCGTCGGGCGCGCCCTCACGCGGGCGGCCGGATGTGTTGCCGACGGGCAGGAATTTCTATTCCGTCGATGTCCGGGCCGTGCCGACCGAAACGGCCTGGCGGCTGGGACAGCAATCGGCAAACCTTGTCGCGGACCGCCATTTCCAGGAGGAGGGCGAGTGGCCCAGGGCGCTGGTGCTGACCTGCTGGGGCACCGCCAACATGCGCACCGGCGGCGACGACATCGCCCAGGCGCTGGCCCTGATCGGCGCACGGCCGGTCTGGGAGGCGGGATCGGGGCGCGTCAGTGGGTTCGAGATCCTGAAGCTTTCCGAACTCGGCCGACCGCGCATCGATGTGACCTTGCGCGTATCGGGTTTCTTCCGCGACGCGTTTCCCCATCAGATGGATCTATTCGACAGCGCCGTGCGCGCGGTGGGTGCCTTGGAGGAGCCGGCGGAGGCCAATCCCGTGGCCGCCCGCATGAAGGCGGACACGTTGGCGCTTCAGGAAGGCGGGCTGAGTGCCGAGGAGGCAGCGCGCCGCGCCGGCTACCGGGTCTTCGGCTCCAAGCCCGGCGCCTATGGGGCAGGGCTTCAGGCGCTGATCGACGAGGGCATCTGGGAAGAACGGAAAGACTTTGCCGACGCGTTTCTGAGCTGGGGCGGCTATGCCTATGGCGGCGGCGCGGAAGGCGAGGGAGCGAGGGGCGAACTGGAAACCCGCCTGACATCGGTCGATGCGGTCCTCCACAATCAGGACAATCGCGAGCATGATCTGCTCGACAGCGACGACTATTACCAGTTCGAGGGTGGATTGGCAGCGACCGTGGAAACCCTGCGCGGCGAAGCACCCAAAGTCTATCACAACGATCACTCGCGCCCAGAAAGGCCGGTCGTGCGCACCTTGAGCGAGGAAATCGGCCGCGTCGTCCGCGGGCGGGCCGCCAACCCGAAATGGATCCGGGGCGTGATGCGCCACGGATACAAGGGCGCCTTCGAGATGGTCGCGACCCTGGACTATCTCTTCGCTTTCGCCGCCACGACCCGCTCGGTCGCCGATCACCATTTCGACCAGCTGTACGACGCCTATCTGGATGACCAGGTCGTGCGCGACTTTCTCAAGGACTCCAACCCGGCCGGACTGAACGAAATGCTGGCCCGGTTTCTGGAAGCAATCGAGCGCGGCCTCTGGACGCCGAGACGCAATTCGACCCATGCTGCACTGAATGAATTGAAACTGACATTTGAAGGGACCGAGACGCCGTGACCGCAGATAGCGAAAAGCCCGAACTGTCCGACGAGGAACTGAACGCCCGCCACGCCGAAAAGATGCGCAAGAAGAAGGCCGCGCGCGACAAGATCATGGCCACGAAGACGATCGAAAAGGGGCTGCTGATCGTTCACACCGGCAAGGGCAAGGGCAAGTCGACCGCCGGCTTCGGAATGGTCTTCCGTTCGCTCGGCCATGGCCACAAGGTGGGCGTCGTCCAGTTCGTGAAGGGACGCATCGAAACCGGCGAGCGTAAGGCACTGGAGCGGTTTTCGGATCTCGTGACGATCAAACGCATGGGCGAAGGTTTCACCTGGGAGACCCAGGACCGCCAGCGCGACATCGACGCCGCCCGTCAGGCGTGGGACGCCGCAAAGCAGATGATCACCTCGGGAGAATACCGTCTCATCCTGTGTGACGAACTCAACATCGTTCTTCGCTATGACTACCTGGACATTGCCGAAGTGGTCGACTTCCTGAAGAACGAGAAACCGGAGGATGTGCATGTCATCATCACCGGCCGCAACGCCAAGGACGAATTGATCGAGATCGCCGACCTCGCAACCGACATGACGCAGATCAAGCACCCCTTCCGCTCCGGCGTCAAACCGCAGGAAGGCATCGAGTTTTAGGAGGCGGCTGCCGAAAGATGCCGTTAACGGTTGTTCCTTCCAGTAGCACGGACGCCCAGGAGATCGCGATCCTGCTTCAACGCTCCATCACCGAGCTCTGTGTGGCCGATCATGGCAGCGATCCGGACAAATACGGTCCGTGGCTGGCAAACAAGACCGCGGAGAACGTCAGGGGCTGGATAGAGGCACCTGGTCGCGTCTTCAGCGCACTCGACGGGCACGGCAGGGTGATTGGTGTTGCCATGGGGTCGACCGATGGGGAAGTACTGCTCAACTATGTGCTGCCCGAGGCCCGGTTTTCCGGCGTCAGCAAAAGACTGATGCGGGCGGTGGAGAACTATTTCGTGGAACGGGGTCTGACGGTTTCGCGCTTGAAGAGCACGCAGACGGCCGCATGGTTCTACCGGTCGATCGGATATGTCGAAACAGGTGAGAAAGAGGAGCGCAAGGCAATGACGTTCCGCCAATTCGAAAAGGCGTTGCAGGAATGAACAAGCTGTTTGAGCACTCCCTCCGGACGGCGACGGCACAGCACGCGGAAGCGGTCAGAAAGTATGAGCTGTACCGCACGGTCGTCGAGTTCCTTGCAGCACTCATGTTCCTGATCGGCAGTGTCTTTTTCCTCTATGACAGCCTGATGTATGCCGGAACCTGGCTGTTCGTGATCGGATCGGTTCTCTTTGCCGTTCGCCCCGCGATTCGCCTGATGCTTGAATTGCGCCTGGTCAACCTGCCTGTCCCGGACGAGTTCCGGCCGTACGGCGCCCCCTCCCGCGACAAAGACCGTTCCAGATGAGCGTAAGCACTGCGGGCAAGCCTTGCCCGGCAATCATGATCCAGGGGACGGGGTCGAATGTCGGCAAGAGCCTGATTGTCGCGGGTCTGTGCCGGCTGTTCGCCAATCGCGGCGTGAATGTGCGCCCGTTCAAACCCCAGAACATGTCGAACAATGCCGCGGTCACCGCGGATGGAGGCGAAATCGGCCGGGCCCAGGCGTTGCAGGCGATGGGCTGCCGCGTGCCGCCTTCGGTTCATATGAACCCTGTCCTGCTGAAGCCGGAAACGGATACCGGTGCCCAGGTAATCGTGCAGGGAAAGCGTTTCGGCACCATGCGTGCCCGCGAATATGGAAAGCAGAAAGCAGAGCTTCTTCCGAAAGTTATGGAGAGTTTTTCTATAACCGGTTCAGGAGCGGATCTGGTCATCGTGGAAGGCGCCGGCAGTCCGGCGGAAATCAACCTGCGCTCCGGTGACATAGCCAATATGGGCTTTGCCGAAGCCGCCGGTCTGCCTGTCATTCTGTGCGCGGATATCGACCGGGGCGGTGTCATCGCCTCCGTTGTCGGCACCCATGCAGTCCTTGAGCCCCACGAGCAGCAGCGGATCAGGGGGTTCTTCATCAACCGCTTCCGTGGAGATCCCGGGCTTTTCGACGAAGGCATGCGGGAGATCTGCCGGAGAACGGGCTGGCTCGGGCTGGGTGTCGTTCCCTGGTTTGCCGATGCGGCAAAACTGCCGGCGGAGGACGCGCTCGGTCTTGCCGACGGTCTCGGCAGGGACGGGCTGAAAATCGTGGTGCCGGTAATCTCCCGCATCGCCAATTTCGACGATCTCGATCCGCTACGCCTTGAGCCTGGCGTCACGCTCGAACTCGTTCAGCCCGGCCATCCCTTGCCGGGGGACGCCGATGTCGTGCTGCTGCCCGGCTCCAAATCGACCATCGGTGACCTGGCTTTCTTCAGGGCGCAGGGTTGGGATATCGACCTGGCGGCCCATCATCGGAGGGGCGGGCATGTCCTGGGCATTTGCGGCGGCTACCAGATGCTGGGCAGGACCATATCCGATCCGGAGGGGATCGAAGGCGCGCCCGGTACAGTCGATGGGCTCGGCTTGCTGGATGTGGACACGCTCCTGACCGCGGAGAAATCAACGGTCACTGCCTCCGGAACGCACCTTGCCAGCGGTGCTCCGGTCTCCGGCTACGAAATCCATATCGGCCGCACCACGGGCGCCGATTGCCGCAATCCGATGATGATGCTGGAGGGCGGTTGCCCGGACGGTGCGGTTTCTTCCGACGGCCGTGTCTCAGGAACCTATATCCACGGCTTGTTCACCCACGATGCTTTCCGCGCAGCCTATCTGGGATCATTCGGAGCCGGATCCGATCTGGCCTATGACCGGAGCATTGACCGGATCCTGGATGCTCTGGCAGCTCATCTTGAAGAGGCGCTGGATGTCGATGTTTTGTTTGATATTGCGCGTAACGACTGAATACTTAGAAAAGGTTCGGAAGAGTCCTAAGTTTTTCGGTCGCTGGTTTTACAACGCCTTCAGGAAACCATTGCCGCAACCGCCACAGTCGCAATCAGCAGGGCCTGAAGTCCGGAGGCGCCGAGGATTACGCGTAGCGCCCTGGAAATATCCTCCGCCGTTGCCGCCGTTCGCCCTGAAGAATTCAAGAAGCGGTCGTTGACCGTGTAGCCGGGATAGATCCTGGGGCCTGCAAGGGCCAGACCAAGCGCACCCGCCATTGCCGCTTCCGGCCAGCCGGCATTGGGAGAACGGTGTTTCTTGGCATCGTGCAGGACGCACGAAATGCTCTTGCGCGCGGAGCCACGCACCAACGGCGCCGCCAGCGCGATGAAAAGGCCGGAAAGCCGTGAGGCGGGCAGGTTGATCAGGTCGTCGAACCGGGCGGCGGCCCAACCGAAATCCAGATAGACCTCGTTCTTGTGTCCGATCATGCTGTCGGCCGTGTTGACGGCCTTGCAGGCGATAAGGCCGGGCAGCCCGAGAATGGCGAACCAGAACACGGGGGCAACGACACCGTCGGAAAAATTCTCCGCGCACGATTCAATCGCCGCACGCGAAACCCCGGCCTCGTCCAACTGCTTCGGGTCGCGCCCGACAATCATCGAGACAGCCTTGCGTCCCTCTTCCAGACCGCCATTCCGCAGGCCGTCGCGCACGGCGGCGACATGGCGGTAAAGGCTGTTCTGGGCGATGAAGACGGCCGCAACGACGACCACGAGGATATCGCCGAACGGCAGAAGGGCCGCCGCCGCGTGGATCAAGCCGCCGATCAGCAGAGCGCCGGCAAGCAGCGCAGACAGGGTCAGCACGCCGCCCAGCTTCCGCACGAAAGGGGAATGACTGGTTCTGTTGAACCATCTGTCGAAAAGGGAAATAACCTTGCCGATCCAAACGACCGGATGGGGCAGGTGGCGCCACAGCCAGTCCGGATCACCAATGAGGGCATCGAGCAGAAGCGCGGCGAGCAGAAGCCACAACGCATGGTCGAAAATCAGCATGGTGACGGGTTAGAGCTCTTTTTGTGCGTCGGCAAGGGCATCGGACAGGCGACGAAGATTATCAGGCCCGCCGGGTAGGCCGACACGGATCCAGGTTGGGGCATAATCGAAAATCCGTGTCCATATCCGCCGGCGCGCCAGGGCCTCATGCAATGCCTTGGCGTTTCTCGTTCCCGCCAGTGCGTAGAGAGGCGTTCCGCCGAACACGCTCAGGCCCTGCTCGGAAAGTGCGATCGTCAGGTCAGCCATTTCCTCGATCAGCTGACGGAGCATCAGGTTCTGCCAATCGGCATCCTTCAGCGCCCTTGTGCCGACCTCCAGCGCAGGCCCGCTAAGGCACCAGCTCTCAAGGACAGCCGCCACCTTGCGCGTGACATGTTTCGATCCGGCAAGAAACCCGATGCGAAGACCCGCAAGACCGAAGAACTTCCCAAACGACCTGAGCACCAGAATATTTTCACCGGTAATATGCGGCAGAATGCTCGCCCCGGGCAGAACTTCAGCAAAAGCTTCGTCCACGACGAGAAATCCGCCCCGGTCCGTCAGCGTCCGGCCGATCTCCAGCAGGCTCTTCACGTCGGCCAGCCGGCCATCCGGATTGTTCGGATTGACCACAAGAACGACTTTCGCATCGGAAGGCAGCGCATAAATGCTGGAAAACTCGACAGGTTCCCTGTTCTCGCGGGTCCACACGGTTCTGTGGCTTGAATATGTCGGTGAAGCCAGCGCGACCGGTCCGTCGGGCAGGGCCGTGGGCAGCAGCGACAGCAGGATCTGCGTGCCGGGACCGGCGACGAGATTCAGGTGATCGGGCACGCGGTAGGCTTGCCGGGCCGCGGCAAGCAGACGCTCCCCGGCGGCTTTGCCCGGCAGGTCGGTCCAGGCGCTCAAAGGAAGATCGTCCGGAACGGGATAGGCGTGAGGATTGATGCCGGTCGACAGATCCAGCCAGTCTTCCCGGGTTCCCCCGAAGCGTTCGATCGCCTGTGTAAGATCCCCGCCATGTTCCATCGACTTGATCCTTTCGCAACCGGTGCGATTGCCAAAAAACACTATTGTTCGGAAAGACCTACACGATTTGCCTAAGACGGTCACTGCTGGATACGACATGGACTTGTCAGAACCGTCGTCCGCCCAAAGGCCGCTAGGCGCGGATGGAGCGCGATAGAAGGCCCGCCGCCCATGTCACAGTTTTCATTTTTTTAAGACAAAACCAGGCGAGGATCGGAAGTGAAAACCACGCTCCGAATTTCAATTAAAGGTGAAAATTTAAGGATTTAGGAAATGGAGGCCCCGACCGGAATCGAACCGGTGTGGACGGATTTGCAATCCGCTGCGTAACCACTCCGCCACAGGGCCCCAACGTGGTATGCCGCGCCTTATCAAACAGTTGCGCGATTTGGTCAAGTCCTGAATCCGGGGCATTGCAGATTTCCACGGCTGTACGGACGAAAAACGCAACCCCGGCGGGCCGGCTCTGGAAAATCCGGCGGGAAACCGTGAACGGCATGGGGTGCGATGATCCTGATACTTGTCAGGCAGCCTTCGCATCGCTAATGAACGTTGCTCAGAAGCGCCGGACCACCGGCTAGTCAAAGTGAGGGCCCTCAATGACGGACTTCAGCCAGTCCCGCCGCAATATGGTCGAGAACCAGCTGCGTACAAGTGATATCACCGATCACCGGATCCTGGATGCCATGGGCGCCATTCCCCGGGAACGTTTCGTGCCCGCGTCGAAGAAGGCCGTGGCCTATATCGACGCGAATCTGCCGATCGGCTCCGAGGACACCGGCAGGGCTCTGATGAAACCGCATGTTCTCGGCAAACTGATTCAGCTTGCCGACATCCGCGGCGAAGACGTCGTGCTGGTGATCGGCGCGGGCACCGGTTACAGCGCCGCTGTGGTTTCCAATCTTGCGGCATCCGTCGTGGCGCTGGAGGAAAACGAGGATCTCGCAAAGGCCGCCACCGACGTTCTGGTCGAGCTTGGCATCGAAAATGCCGTGGTGGTGGAAGGGCCCCTTGCCAAGGGGTATGCCGCCGAAGGTCCCTACGATGTGATCCTGATCGACGGGGCGGTCGAGGTTCTGCCCGAGACGCTGACGGAACAATTGAAGCCCGGCGGACGTCTGACGGTTGTCGAAGGGCGGGGCGGTGCAGGTTCCGCAAAGCTTTACCAGAAGTCCGCGAACGCGGTCAGCAGCCGTTTCGGTTTCAATGCATCGGTAAATGTCCTGCCGGGCTTCGAAAAGGCTGCTGCGTTTGAATTCTAGTAGCTGCGAGACCGGCGGGTGGCGAAAATTCCGCGGAAAACGGCGGTAGTTTGTCGCAACGCTGTCAGAAGTCTGCCGGGGGCAAATGGGCTGTTGCCTTTTGGTCGCACTCGTGGAAATTCCGGATTTTTCATCCTCAAGTGGTTGAAGGATAACACCCGTCAGTTTACTCACATTCAGGGGAAGCTGATCCTAGAAGGAGTGTGGAGTGTCTGGTCGATCAACGCTGAAAGCAGTGGCCGTCGCATTGGGTCTTTTGGCGGGCGTGTCCGCCACAGCACTCACCGGAGCGGCCTATTCGACCGCTCAGGCTGAAACGATCAAGGATTCGCTTGCACTGGCCTATGACAACAATCCGACGCTGAACGCGGCGCGCGCCGAGCTGCGCGGCGTTGACGAAAACGTTCCGCAGGCGCTGTCGGGTTGGCGCCCGACCGTTTCCGGTTCCGCGTCCGGAGGGCGCATCTGGTCGAGCACGGATGGCGCCAGCGACTACAGGAACAATGCGTCCATCTCCCTTTCGATCAGCCAGACGCTTTTCCGCGGCTTCAGAACCGTCAACTCCACTCGCCAGGCCGAAGCCATCGTCCGCGCTCAGCGCGAAAACCTGATGTCCACCGAGCAGGACACGCTCCTGGATGCGGCGACCGCCTATGTGGATGTGATCCGCGACACCGCGCTCGTTTCCCTTCAGCGCAGCGACCTGGCCTTCCTGCAGGAACAAGTGCGTGCGGCGAGAGACCGGTTCGATGTGGGCGAAGGCACCCGCACGGATGTCAGCCAGGCCGAGGCTCGTGCCGCAGAGGCCCGCGCAAGCCTGAACACGGCGCTGGCCAATCTGAACAGCAGCCGCGCCGTTTACAGGCAGGTCGTTGGGATCGAGGCCCGTAACCTTTCCGCGGACACGTCGATAACCAGGTACGTGCCGAAAAACCTGGAGGAAGCGCTGCAGACCAGTGAAGTCCAGCAGCCGCTGATCCGTCAGGCGCAGCACCTGGTCGACGCCGCGATCTTCAACATCAAGACAATCGAAGGTGAACTGCTGCCGACGGTCACTCTGGACGGCAGCGTTTCGCGCAGCTGGAACCCGTCCTCGAACGTGGATGAAAGCAACAGCGCGCAGATCTTCGGCAACGTCAACATTCCGCTCTATCAGGGCGGCAGCGTGTCTTCGCGTGTGAGACAGGCCAAGGAAGAACTCGGTCAGACGCGTCTTCAGCTGGACATCGCCCGCAATCAGGTGCGCGCCAACGTGATTTCCGCCTGGGGAAACTACCAGGCCGCCGAAGCGTCGATCATTGCGGCGCAAGCCGCTGTCGAGGCCCAGCAGCTCGCCCTGGAAGGGGTGATCGAGGAACAGCGCGTGGGGCAGCGGACAACACTGGACGTGCTCGATGCTCAGCGCGAACTCGTGAACCAGCAGTCAAACCTGGTAACCGCACAGCGGAACCGGATCATCGGCGGCTATCAGCTCGTCGCTGCCACTGGCCGTCTCGACGCCGAGTCGCTCGGATTGAACGTGGCACGATACGATCCGACACAGCATTACGAGGCGGTTCGAGACAAGTGGTTCGGTCTGCGCACGCCCGACGGCCGGTAAGCGTCCGGTAACTTCTGTTCTTCACCATGACCGTTGCGGAATGAATGACTGCGGCCCGGTTCTACGTTTGTCGGACTCTGAGCTGATGAATTCAGCGACGAAGATGTCAGGCGTAGCGCCGATGTCTGCCCGGTGCCGATAAATTCCGACTAAAAAGGGGAAAAGGCGAACGTTTGGAGCGCGCTCGCTTTGCGCTCATCCAGTTGACCCTCATAATTTCGGTTAACGAATCATTTTGAGTTGAGTGTTGCGTCGCGTAGCCGATTAGCACGGGGGAATTCATGGCACAGGCGAAAAAGGCTGACGAGCCGTCGATGGAGGAGATCCTCGCATCGATCCGCCGAATTATTTCCGATGAGGACTCCCAGGGTGCCGGCGCCGAAGAGTCCGGTGCTCGTGAGGAAAATGAAACGCCAGTAGCAGAAGAGGCGACTGACGATATGGGTGATGCTTCCGAAATGTCCCAGGACGATCTCGACAAGCTGTTCGATATGGACAGTGATGTCGATGATATTGCCGAAGACGACGAAGCCGACGACATGGCTGCGGCCATGGAAGCCGATGCGGAAGCGGATGATAGCGATGACGACGTCCTGGAACTGACGGAAGAACTCGCGATCCCCGACGACGAAGATTCCATGGAGGCCGCCATGGAGATAGTCGAGGGCCTGGCGGAAGACTTCGACACGCCGGGCGGCGACGTTTCCTTCGCCGAGACCTCGGATTTCGACGAGGAGCCCGAGCCGTCATATATGGCAAGGCCCGTCCCCGAGGATCTGCCGTCCATGGCAGACGACGGACCGCTGACTTCGGACAATACGGGGGAAGCCGTTCACGCCGCCTTCGATAACCTTGCCAATCTGTTCGTGGGCTCGCAGGCCCAGACGGTGGAAGAGCTCGTCAAGGAAATGCTGCGGCCGATGCTGAAGGCCTGGCTTGATCAGAACCTGCCGGGAATGGTCGAACAGATGGTTCAAAAGGAAATTCAGCGCGTCACCCGCCGCCGCTGAGGCAGACCAAGCCGAATGATCTAGTCAGGGGTTGCCAACCGGCAGCCCCTGAATGCGTTTCGTGCAATGCCTGAACAAAGATCCTGCCACTCGCATCCCGCGCAGCCGGACCGGATCGCACCTGTTGCGAAGGCCGTTCGCAGTGCGGCGACCTGTCGGGCGCTGAGCGAGATTCGTTCACCCGGCTCCAGGCCGCGGCCCAGGACCTTTCCGATTTCCGCCGCCGCGAGCCTGTCTCGCTCCCTGACGCTGTCGTTGTGGCAATGACAGTCCGGTTCGCACAGCAGCGGCTGGCAGATGTCGTCGGGCCCGTCGACGAGTTCAATCGGTTCGCGCGCGTTCAACCGCTCGATGATCTTGTCATAGCCGCTGACGAATTCGGCGGTGTAGCCCTTTCCGAGATAGGTCAGCATGCAAAGAAGATGATGCGCTCGCAGGGAAAAAGTCATGCGGCCTTATGACAGGATTTGCACGAACGCCCAAGCCCCGGCTTGCCGCGGGCCGGCTTTCCGGCATGGTTCTTGCGCAGTTTCACCCTTGTAGCGGTTGACTTGGCCGGGCGCTTCCGATTTACACGGTGCTCACGAATTTCGAAAGACATCTTCCCATTGAGTGACCCTGATGCTGGAAAAGACCTACGATGCGGCCAGCGTTGAGCCGCGGATTTACGAAACCTGGGAAAAGGCGGAGGCCTTCAAGGCCGGTGCCGGCGCCAAAGAAGGTGCACCTGCCTATTCCATCGTAATTCCGCCGCCCAACGTGACCGGTTCGCTGCACATGGGCCACGCTCTGAACAACACGCTCCAGGACATTCTGGTCCGCTTTGAGCGCATGCGCGGCAAGGATGTGCTCTGGCAGCCGGGCATGGACCATGCCGGCATCGCCACGCAGATGGTCGTCGAACGGCAGCTCATGGAGCGCCAGGAACCGGGGCGCCGGGATCTGGGCCGTGAGGCCTTTGTGGAGCGCATCTGGGCCTGGAAAGACGAATCCGGCGGCATGATCCTGAACCAGCTGAAACGTCTTGGCGCATCCTGCGACTGGAGCCGCGAACGGTTCACTATGGATGAGGGCCTGTCAAAGGCCGTCCTGAAGGTCTTTATTCAGCTCTACAAGGAAGGGCTGATCTACAAGGACAAGCGCCTGGTCAACTGGGATCCTAAATTGCTGACCGCGATCTCCGATCTGGAAGTTGAGCAGAGGGAGCTGAACGGCAATCTGTGGCATTTCCGTTATCCGCTCGAAGGCGATGCGGCCTATGAAGCGCCGGTCGAATGGGACGACGAAGGCAGGCCCACCGCCTTTGAGCCACGGAAACACATCGTCGTAGCCACGACGCGCCCCGAAACCATGCTCGGCGATACCGCCGTCGCGGTGAACCCGGAAGACCCGAAATACAAGGATCTCATCGGCAAGCATGTCATCCTGCCGCTCGTTGGCCGCCGGATTCCGATCGTCGCGGACGACTATGCTGATCCGGAGGCCGGTTCAGGTGCCGTCAAGATCACCCCGGCTCACGATTTCAACGATTTCGAAGTCGGCAAGCGCCACAACCTGCCGATGATCAGCGTTCTCGACCGTGAGGCCAACGTCAGGCTGAAGGACAATGCGGAGTTCCTGGAGGGCGTTCCGGCTTCCGACATGCTGACGAGAACCATCGAGGCTTTCGAAGGCCAGGAGCGGTTCACCGCACGCAAGCGCCTGGTCGAAATGATGGAAGAAGGCGGCCATCTCGACAAGATCGAGGACCACAAGCACATGGTCCCGCATGGCGACCGCGGCGGCGTTCCGATCGAGCCGCTGCTGACCGACCAATGGTATGTCGACGCCAAGACGCTGGCCAAACCCGCGATTGCCTCCGTTCGCGAAGGCCGCACGAGGTTCGTTCCCGCAAACTGGGAAAAGACCTATTACGAATGGATGGAAAACATCCAGCCGTGGTGCATCTCGCGCCAGCTGTGGTGGGGACACCAGATCCCGGCGTGGTACGGACCGAGAATTGACAGCGAGCGGGATGGCATTCAGTCGGTTGCAGTTTCCTTCAAGCCTGACGTTGTAGACTACGAAAAGACGGAGAATCTAAAGGTTTTCGTTGCGGAAACAGAGGAAGAGGCACTTAATGCGGCGCGCGAATACTACGGTTCTGACGTCCGCATAGCCCAGGATGCACGCGACTGGGCGTCTCGAAGCGATGGTCATGTCAGAATTTGGCGAGACCCAGACGTTCTCGACACCTGGTTCTCTTCGGCTCTGTGGCCGTTCTCTACGATGGGCTGGCCGGACGAAACGCCGGAACTCGGAAAATACTTCCCGACATCCGTCCTGATCACCGGCTTTGACATCATCTTCTTCTGGGTTTCCCGCATGATGATGGCGTCGATGCACTTCATGAAGGAAGAGCCTTTCAAGGATATCTATATCCATGCCCTTGTCCGCGACGAAAAGGGGCAGAAGATGTCCAAGTCAAAGGGCAATGTCATCGATCCGCTTGCGCTGATCGAAGAATTCGGCGCGGATGCGCTGCGCTTCACGCTTGCGGCCATGGCGGCCCAGGGCCGTGACATCAAGCTCGCGACCAGCCGGGTTGCCGGTTACCGCAACTTTGCCACCAAGCTCTGGAACGCGGCTCGCTTCGCGGAAATGAATGGCTGCGTGCGCGTGGAGGGCTTCGACCCGGCATCGGCGAAGCATACGCTCAACCGCTGGATTGCCACGGAGATGGGCCGCTGCATCGCCAACGTGACGTCGGCCATTGAAGGCTACCGGTTCAACGACGCGGCAGGCGCCATTTACCGCTTTGCATGGAACTCGTTCTGCGACTGGTACCTGGAACTCGCCAAACCGGTCTTCAACGGCGACGATGAAGCGGCGAAGGCGGAAACGCGCGCGACCGCGGCCTGGGCGCTCGACGAGATCCTGAAAGTCCTTCATCCCTTCATGCCGTTCCTGACCGAAGAGCTCTGGGAGCGCCTCGGAGACAATGGTGTGAAGGCGGAAAAACTCCTGATGCAGACCGCGTGGCCGGAAGCCAGGGTCTCCGATGAGGCCGCTGCCGGTGAAATCAACTGGCTGGTGTCGCTGATTTCCGAGATCCGGTCTGTTCGCGCGGAAATGAACGTTCCCGCCGGCGCGAAGGTGTCCGTCGTCATCAGCGGCGCCAATGATGTGACCCGAAGCCGGCTCAAGACACACGAGTCCGCGATCCTGCGTCTGGCACGTGCGGAAAACGTCGAGCTTGCCGATGTTGCGCCATCCGGCTCCGCCCAGATTATCGTGGGAGAGGCGACCGTCTGTCTGCCGCTTGCCGGGGTGATCGACCTCAGCGCGGAAAAGACGCGCCTTGAAAAGGAAGCCGGAAAGCTGGACGACGAGATCTCCAGGATCGAGAAGAAGCTCGGCAATCCGAAATTCGTCGAGAAGGCGCCGGAGGACGTCGTCGAAGGCGAACGGGAGAAGGTCTCCGAGGCAAGGGAAAAACTGGAGAAGGTCCGAACGGCCCTCGCAAGGCTGGCGGAAATCGGCTAATCCAGACAAGTCGGTCCGGAAAGAGAATGCGTCTTTTCCGGGCCGCAATTCGGTGCTAGAGCCTCCGTCGGATGACTGCAGCTTGTGCTCCAACACCTTACGATTGATACCTTTTTGCTTTCATGCATCGTTTCGCAGAAAGCAGGTGGACGGTGCGCCCGTTGGGATATCGGGTATGCTGGCATGATGGAATCTGTTCAAAGCTGATGGCCGATTTGATTGACACGATGAAAACAGCAAGAAGCATCCTCAAAGGGCTGGGCCTTACGGCTTTGGCCGTGGTGGCCCTGAACGCGCCCGCCCATGCGGAAAAGATCGAGAATCCCGTCGCTGTCTTTTCCGGTCTCGACAAGATTACCGGCCGCATCATCTCCTTTGACGTCTATATCGGCGAGACGGTGCAGTTCGGGGCCCTGCAGGTAACGCCAAGGGTCTGCCACACCCGTCCGCAAACGGAAACTCCGCTGACCACGGGCTTCGTCCAGGTTGATGAAATCACGCTCAGCAACGAAGTCCGGCGGATTTTTTCCGGCTGGATGTATGCGGCAAGCCCCGGTCTCCACGCGGTCGAGCATCCGGTCTATGACATCTGGCTGACCGACTGCAAACTGGCCTCGAGTGTTCCCCCGCCGGAAGATTACACCGGCCCGCCCATCAAGGGACAGGTGGCGGAGGGAGAGGACCCGCTGGCGGGACCGGATGACGGCGTCGACAGCGGTCCCGGTATTCCGCGGAAAAAGCCGTCCGAGGGCTGATCCGGCACGATGCGGATCCTAGCCGGGCACGGATCCCTTCGCAGGATACTCCTCTGCCCGGATCTCGAATCCGACCTTCGTCCGGGCGAATCCGATCCGCTCATAGAACCGGTGGGCATCTGTGTTTCCCGCGCCTGACATCAGCATGATCTTGTAGCATCCCTCGGCCCGGGCCTGCTCCAGAGCCGCGGAGACGACCTGCCGGCCTATACCCGTGCCGCGCCGGTCGCCGAGGGTCACGACGTTTTCGATAAGCGCATAGGGAGCTCCGCCGCGGGTAAGATTGGGCACGACGATTAGCGTGCAGGTCGATACCGCTCTGCCGCACTTGCAGCCGAGGAGCACGGTAAGGCCGGGATGCTTCAGCATCCTGTCGAACGTCTGCTTGCGAAGAGCCTCCGGTGCCTCAGTATCATCCGGATTCAGATGCCGATAGAGTTCCGCCAGGGCCGCGACGTCGCCGCTGTCTGCGGGGCGTATCTCAAGCTCGTCCGTGAAAGCGCTCATCAAAAATCGTCCGCGCATGGGTAGGTGAATGGTCCGCCGGCTTCGCCGTTACGGCTCGCGCTGCGCCTGACGGAGACGGCGATGCAAGCAAGGCAGGTCTCAAACAAAAAACCCGCCGGATGGGCGGGCTCCTTGTTTCGTGCGATCAGTCGACGTCGAGATAGTCGGCCGGCGTGAGCCCAAGTCTCCCGTCGACGTAGTTGCCGCAACGCTCGATCAGGTCGTCCAGATCGTTCTCGAAGAAATGGTTCGCCCCGGGAATGGTTTCGTGGTCGATCACGATTCCTTTCTGGGTCTTCAGCTTGTCGACCAGCGCCTGGACATCCTTTTGCGGGACCACCTTGTCGTTGTCGCCGTGGACGATCAGCCCGGAAGACGGGCAGGGGGCCAGGAAAGAGAAGTCATGCAGGTTCGCAGGCGGTGCAACCGAGATGAAGCCCTCCACTTCCGGACGGCGCATGAGCAGCTGCATGCCGATCCAGGCACCAAACGAGAAGCCGGCGATCCAGCAGGCGCGGGCATCGGTATGTACCGTCTGCACCCAGTCGAGCGCCGCCGCGGCGTCGGAAAGCTCGCCCTGACCGTGATCGAAAGTGCCTTGGGACCGGCCGACGCCGCGGAAATTGAAGCGAAGCACGGCAAATCCGCGCCGGGCAAACATGTAATACATCTGATAAACAATCTGATTGTTCATCGTGCCGCCGAACTGGGGATGCAGATGCAGAACCAGGGCGATGGGTGCGTTGCGTTTTCTGGCGGGATGGAACCGGCCTTCGAGCCGGCCCGCGGGACCGTTGAAGATCACCTCAGGCATGAAGCGCTATGTCCTTGTCATTTTGTCGCGCCGGGCGTTTTGGCGCGTATTTTTGGGTCTGGCTACGTGGTTTCCCGTAAGTCTAAACTTGACTCTTAGTCTCCAAGTTTTTAGAACCCTGTTTAGAATTATTCGAAAGTTCGCATCGCCGCCCAACGGCTGACAACACTCGGTTCGACCGGTTGGGGGTGTTATCGTCATCGCAGAGAAAAATTTCAAGTTTTTCGAACATGTGGTTGGCAATTCTGCGGATTTTCGACTCGGAACATGTCGCATTTGGCTAATGAGGTGTCATGGCACGCCGCTTCGACCCGATCTATCTCGATTACAACGCAGGAGCACCGCTACGTCCCTGCGCGCGTGATCGCATGATCGAGGTCCTTGGCGACCCCGGCAACGCTTCGTCCGTTCACGCCCATGGTCGCAAGGCCCGGGGCAGGGTCGAAGACGCAAGGGAACAGGTTGCCCGGCTGTGCGGCGCCCGAACGAGGGCGGTGACCTTCGTGTCCGGCGGTACGGAAGCCAATATGACGGCACTGTCGCCCTCCTGGCAGGATCAGGGGGCACCGGTCTATCTCGACAAACTGTTCAGGAGTGCGGTGGAGCATCCCTCCGTTGTCACCGGCGGCCGCTTTGCCGTTGCAGATCAGGTGGTGATCCCGGTCGACCCCCATGGCCGCGTGCAACTGAAGGCGCTGGAAGCAGCAGTCAAGGACACGGAGCCCGGGCTGATCTCGGTCATGGCGGCCAATAACGAGACCGGTGTCGTTCAGCCGGTTGCGGACATTGGCGCGATTGCCGAAGCCCATGGTCACTTCTTCCATGTGGACGCGGTTCAGGCCGCCGGACGGATGGAGATCGACGTGGACGCCTGGCGGGCGGACGTCATCACGCTGTCGGCGCACAAATTCGGCGGTCCGCAAGGGATAGGTGCCGTCGTGGTGCGGTCCACGGCGCGGACTCCATCTCCGCTAATGATAGGCGGCGGGCAGGAAAACTGGCGCCGCGGCGGTACGGAAAACGTTGCCGCGATTGCAGGATTTGGCGCCGCCGCCACGGCAGCCCTTGAAGAAACGGGTTCGAAGCGCCAAATCGAAGCTATGAAGGCCCGGCTCGAAGCCGGCCTGCGGTCCGTGTGTCCTTCCACCGTGATTTTCGGCGAAACGGTGGACCGCCTGGCAAACACGTGTTGCTTTGCTGTTCCAGGCATAGCTGCGGAAACCGCGTTGATCGCATTCGATCTTGAAAACGTTTCCGTGTCGTCGGGTTCAGCCTGTTCTTCCGGCAAGATATCGGTGTCGCATGTTCTGGCGGCCATGGGCGTCGAGGAAGACCTCGCCCGGTGCGCGCTCAGGGTCAGCATGGGATGGAACACGAGCGACGCGGACATCGGCCGTTTCCTGGAGCTTTGGCCGAAGATCGTCGACCGGCTTAATCCGGCGGCTCGTCATCAGGCGGCTTGAACGGGAATTATGGCGGCCAGTCCGCCGGAAACGTGGCAGGAAGGGGCATCCCACCTGCGGAATTGTGAGTAGCGGGCAAGAGGCCCGCCGAATGGAGGCAAAGTATGCCAGCTGTACAGGAAACCATCGATAAGGTGAAAGCCATCGATGTCGACCAGTATAAATACGGCTTTGTGACCGATATCGAATCGGAGCGAGGCGCAAAAGGCCTGTCTGAGGAGACCGTCCGGTTTATTTCCGCCAAGAAGAACGAACCGGAATGGATGACCGAGTGGCGGCTCGAAGCGCTGCGCCGTTTCCAGCAGATGGAGGAGCCGTCCTGGGCGCGCGTTTCCTATCCGAAGATCGATTTCGATGAACTCTACTATTGGGCTTCGCCGAAATCGGTGAGTGGTCCGAAGAGCCTGGACGAGGTCGATCCGGAGCTCCTGGCCACCTACGCGAAACTCGGCATTCCGCTCGCCGAACAGGAAATTCTGGCTGGGGTCGAGCCGAAGAACCGGGTCGCGGTCGACGCCGTATTCGATTCCGTTTCCGTCGTCACCACCTTCAAGGATGAGCTGAAAAAGGCTGGCGTCATCTTCTGCTCGATTTCAGAAGCGGTGCGTGAATATCCGGATCTGGTGAAGAAGTATCTCGGCTCCGTCGTTCCGGTCTCCGACAATTTCTATGCGACCCTGAATTCGGCCGTCTTTTCCGACGGCTCGTTCGTCTATGTGCCGGAAGGCGTCCGCTGCCCGATGGAGCTGTCGACCTATTTCCGCATCAACGAACAGAACACCGGTCAGTTCGAGCGTACGCTGATCATTGCCGAAAAAGGAGCCTACGTCTCCTATCTGGAAGGCTGCACCGCGCCGCAGCGCGACGAAAACCAGCTGCACGCGGCCGTGGTCGAGCTCGTGGCCCTGGAGGACGCGGAGATCAAATACTCCACGGTCCAGAACTGGTTCCCGGGCGACAAGGAAGGCAAGGGCGGCATTTACAATTTTGTCACCAAGCGCGGTGACTGCCGCGGCAGGAATTCCAAGATCTCCTGGACCCAGGTCGAGACCGGATCGGCGATCACCTGGAAATATCCGTCATGCATCCTGCGCGGAGACAACTCACGCGGTGAGTTCTATTCCATCGCCGTTTCCAACGGCCGTCAGCAGATCGACAGCGGCACCAAGATGATCCACCTGGGCAAGAACACGTCCAGCCGGGTCATTTCCAAGGGTATTTCCGCCGGCAAGTCCCAGAATACCTATCGCGGCCTGATATCGGCGCACCGCAAGGCGTCCAACGCACGCAACTTCACCCAGTGTGACTCGCTCCTGATCGGTCAGGACTGCGGTGCGCATACGGTGCCCTACATCGAGAGCAAGAACGCCTCGGCCCAGTTCGAACACGAGGCGACCACTTCGAAGATCTCGGACGACCAGATGTTCTACTGCCTGCAGCGCGGACTGACGGAAGAAGAAGCGGTGGCGCTCATCGTCAACGGCTTCGTGAAGGACGTCATCCAGCAGCTGCCGATGGAATTCGCCGTGGAGGCGCAGAAGCTGATCTCGATCAGCCTGGAAGGATCCGTGGGCTGAGCGGATGGTAGAAACCGTGACTCTTTATCGCCCTGTTGTCCTGGAGGAACTGAAGCTGATTGAGGAAAGCGGTTGGCGACGCTTTCCTCCGCGCTTGCCTGAGCAGCCGATCTTCTATCCTGTGACCAACGAGGGATATGCCGTGCAAATCGCTCGCGACTGGAACACCAAGACCGGATCCAGGCATGGATATGTCACCAAGTTCGAGATTGATGCAGCTTATGCAGCTGGGTTCGATCGGAGAATTGTTGGCGGGCGCGAGCATGAGGAGTTGTGGGTACCTGCAGACGAACTTGAAGAATTCAATCTGAAAATTGTTGGACCAATTACGGTCACACAGCAGTTTACCCCTGCAGAGACCTGAGACACCACCTAGCTTAAGCAGCATGAATTGCTGTCAATGTGAACCGACGAGTAGAAATATGCTTGAGATCAAGAACCTGCATGCCCGCATCGCGGAAGACGAAACCGAAATCCTGCGCGGCATCGACCTGACCGTCAAGCCGGGCGAAATGCACGCCATCATGGGTCCGAACGGCTCCGGCAAGTCGACCTTGTCCTACATTCTGGCAGGCAAGGATGACTACGAGGTCACCGAAGGGGAGATCCTCTTCAACGGCGAGAACATGCTGGAAATGGAACCGGACGAGCGCGCCGCGGCGGGCATGTTCCTGGCGTTCCAGTACCCGATCGAAATTCCGGGTGTCGCCACCATGGAGTTCCTGAAAACGGCGATGAACGCGCAGCGCAAGGCGCGCGGCGAAGCTGCGCTGTCGATTCCCGATTTCATGAAGCGCGTGAAGGAGGCCGCCGGCCATCTGAACGTTTCCATGGATATGCTGAAGCGTCCGCTGAATGTCGGCTTTTCCGGCGGCGAGAAGAAGCGCGCCGAAATCCTGCAGATGTCCCTGCTTGAGCCGAAGCTCTGCGTGCTGGATGAAACGGATTCCGGGCTCGACATCGATGCGCTGCGGATCGTGGCCGACGGCGTCAACAAGCTGCGGTCTCCGGATCGGGCCATGGTGGTGATCACCCACTATCAGCGCCTTCTCGACTATATCGTGCCGGACGTGGTGCACGTTCTGTCCCGGGGCCGGATCGTGAAGACCGGCGGCAAGGAACTGGCGGTCGAACTGGAGAAGAACGGCTACGCTGACTACATCGACACGGCTGCATAAGAGAGCAACGCGATATGAACGCTAACGCACCCATCAAACATACCCAGGCGGAAAGCGATCTGCTCGATCGCTTTGAACGCGCCCGGGATGGCTTGTCCGGTTCCGTGGCGGTTGCAGCTCTTCGGGAAGCTGCCATCGGCCAGATCCGCGACAAGGGCCTGCCGCACCGTCGTGTGGAGGAATACAAATACACCGATCTGCGCGCCTTCATGAAATCCGCCGCCGCGCTGGCAGCTCCCGCGGATGCGGCGGCTGCAAAGACGGTTCTGGATAGCCAGGACGGTTTCGCCGACCTCGACCGTTACAGGATCGTGCTGGCGAACGGCGCTTATGTGCCGGAACTGTCTGACGCGGATGCGCTTGCCGGCGAAGGGGTGACCCTTTCCAGCATGGCGGATGCGCTTGTCGGTGCAAACGGTGCTCAGTTGGTCGGCTCTCCGAAAACCGCACCGAACGACGGTATCCTGGCACTCAACACCGCCTTCGTGCAGGGTGGTGTCATCGTCGAAATCAGGGAAGGCGCCGAGATCTCCAAGCCTGTCGAGCTGGTTCAGGTGGCCGCATCGGCCGGCGCCCAGGTCAACCGCAACAGGATTGTCCTCGGAAAAGGCGCAAAGCTGCGCCTCCTGGAGACGTTCGCGGGCGACACGGAAGAGGGCGAGATCAACACGGTCTTCGACTACGATGTGGCGGATACCGCGTCCCTGGCGACCACGCGTCTGATCATCGGCAAGGCGAAAGCTGCCCGGTTGTTCACCAGCGTCGCAACGCTTGGCGCGAACGCCGAGTTCAAGTCTTTCGGCTTCATTGCCGGTCCGCGCTTCGTGCGCAACCAGCAGTTCGTCAACTTCACCGGCGAGAACTCCAACGCCAAGATCTACGGCGTGAGCATGGCCGGTGGCGAGGACCTGGCGGACCAGACGCTGATCGCCGACCACGCTGTGCCTCACTGCAACAGCCGCGAGTTCTTCAAGACCGTCCTCGATGGTCGTGCGAAAGGCGTTTACCAGGGCCGCATCAACGTCGCGCCCCATGCCCAGAAGACCGACGGCGAGATGATGACCCAGGCTCTGCTTCTGTCCGAGGAAGCGGAAATGGCCAACAAGCCGGAGCTGGAAATTTTCGCGGACGACGTGGTTTGTGCCCATGGCGCGACCAGCGGCCAGATCGACGAGGACTTGTTGTTCTATCTGCGGGCGAGGGGTATTCCGGAAGATGAGGCCAAGACGCTTCTCGTGCTGGCCTTCCTCGCAGAGGCGATTGAAGAATACGGCGAAGACGATGTGACCGAAGGCCTGGAAGAGCGCGTACGAGACTGGCTCGCCGGGCACTGAAGCGTACCCGTCTCATGGATACAAGGAGCAGCGCCGCATGACGGTCGCACCTGCAGAAAAGACGGCACAGGCCCCGGGCTATGATGTCGAGGCGATCCGGAAGGATTTTCCGATCCTTTCGCGAGAGGTCTATGGCAAACCTCTGGTCTATCTGGACAACGGCGCCTCTGCCCAGAAGCCCCAGGCGGTGATCGATGCGGTGACCAGGGCCTATTCCCATGAATATGCCAACGTCCATCGCGGCCTGCACTACCTGTCGAATACGGCAACGGACAATTACGAGGCGGCACGCGAAAAAGTGCGACGCTTCCTGAACGCCAAATCCGTTGACGAGGTGGTCTTCACAAAATCGACGACGGAAGCGATCAACCTCGTCTCCTATGGTCTTGGCCCGGATTATTTCGGCGAAGGCGATGAGATCGTGCTTTCCATCATGGAGCACCATTCCAACATCGTCCCCTGGCATTTCCATCGTGAACGCCAGGGTGCGAAGCTGAAGTGGGTCTATGTCCGCGAAGACGGCTCGTTCGACCTCGACGCCTTTGCGGACACCTTGAGCGATCGTACCAAGCTGGTCGCGATCACGCATATGTCCAACGTCCTGGGCACGGTGGTTCCGGTCAAGGAAGTCTGCCGGATCGCTCACGAGCGCGGCATTCCGGTTCTGGTCGACGGCAGCCAGGCGGCAGTCCATATGCCCGTCGATGTGCAGGATATCGACTGCGACTACTATGTCTTCACCGGTCACAAGGTCTATGGACCTTCGGGGATTGGCGTGCTTTGGGGCAAGCCGGAGAGACTGGAGGCGCTGCGGCCGTTTAACGGCGGCGGTGAGATGATTCTGGATGTCACCGAGGACCTGGTCACCTATAATCATCCTCCACACCGGTTCGAAGCGGGTACGCCGCCCATCGTACAGGCGATCGGCCTGGGGGCGGCACTGGATTACATGGATGGGCTCGGCCGGGAAAACATCGCACGGCACGAGGCGGACCTGAAGGACTACGCCCATCAGAAGCTGAGGGAAATCAACTCGCTGAGGATCTTCGGGGATGCACCGGACAAGGGGGCGATCATCGCCTTTGAAATCGAGGGCGCCCATGCCCATGATGTGGCAACGATTATCGACCGGGCTGGGGTTGCGGTCCGAGCAGGAACGCACTGCGCACAGCCGCTCTTGGCAAGATACGGCGTGACCTCTACATGTCGGGCAAGCTTCGGACTGTATAATACGCGTGCTGAGATCGACGCGCTTCATGAGGCCTTGTTGAAAGCACAGAGCTTTTTCGGGTAAGGACGGACCCAATGGAAAACCCTACCACACTTGACACAAATGCGGCCGGCGAAGAACTGCGGGCCCAGGTGACCGCTGAAAGCGCCATCCCGGCCGATGAACTCGAGCGGCTGACATCTGACATCGTCGGTGCCCTCAAGTCGGTTTACGACCCGGAGATTCCCTGCGATATCTACGAGTTGGGCCTGATCTACAAGGTCGATATCGAGGATGACCGGTCGGTCAATATCGATATGACGCTGACGGCGCCCGGTTGTCCGGTGGCAGGCGAAATGCCCGGCTGGGTGGAAAACGCCGTTTCGGCGGTGGCCGGTGTCGGGCCGGTGAATGTCGACATGGTCTTCGATCCGCCCTGGACGCCGGACCGCATGTCCGACGAAGCCAAGGTGGCTCTCAACTGGTATTGAGGCGACGGCCTTTTATCCGATAGGCTGAATCCCCATATCCGGTATGAAACCACCGGAACCGAATGAGGAATAAATGGCATCTGCCGGAAAATTCCAGGTCATGACCCTGACGGACGCCGCCGCCGAACGCGTGCGCGAACTTGTCGAGAGCTCCGACAAGAACGCCACCGGCTTGCGTGTTGGAATCAAGAAAGGCGGGTGTGCCGGCATGGAATACACCATGGATCTCGTCGACGAGGCGAGGACCGGTGACGACGTCATTGAGGACAAGGGCGCCCGCCTGTATGTGGATCCCTCCGCCGTCCTATTCCTGCTCGGCACGGAGATGGATTTCGAGGTTACGAAATTCCGCTCCGGCTTTGTTTTCAAGAACCCGAACGAAGTGTCGGCCTGCGGTTGCGGCGAATCCGTTTCGCTGAAGGAAGCCGATCTGAGCACATTCGCGCGATAAACGCTCTGCGAGATCTGCGGCCTGATCCTGAGAGATTTTCATGAAGTTTTTTGAACGGCTCAAGGCCGATGCGGCACCGCAATGGGCTGGCTATACGCGCCACGCCTTTGTGAAACAGCTTGGTGACGGGACGTTGCCGCTCGAGTGTTTCAAGCACTATCTCGTACAGGACTATCTGTTTCTGATCCAGTTTGCCCGCGCTTACGCGCTCGCGGTCTACAAGAGCCCCAGCCTCGTCGACATGCGCCGGTCGCTTGAGGGCGTCAAGGCGATCCTGGACGTGGAACTGGACCTGCATGTCGAGCTTTGCTCGCAGTGGGACATGCAACGCTCCGACCTTGAGAACGCGCCCGAGGACACGCCCACGATGGCCTATACGCGGTTCGTGCTGGACGCTGGCATGTCCGGGGACCTGTTGGACCTTCAGGCAGCCCTGGCTCCGTGCATTCTCGGTTATGCGGAAATTGGTGCAAGGCTGAAAGGCGAGGGCGCCAACCGGGGCGACAATCCGTACGGGCGCTGGATTGAGGAATATTCCGGAGAGCAATATCAGGACGTCGCCCA
Source organism: Roseibium salinum (assembly GCF_026240905.1). Lineage (NCBI taxonomy): Bacteria > Pseudomonadati > Pseudomonadota > Alphaproteobacteria > Hyphomicrobiales > Stappiaceae > Roseibium > Roseibium salinum. Next base: position 1,297,403 of record NZ_JAPEVI010000003.1, on the reverse strand, counting down.
GGGCTTTGCAGACTGGTTCGACGACACGGCGAACCAGGTATTGACCGGCCACCGCTATCCGCGCGTGCTTTCACTGTTTGAAAAGGCCTGCAGGCTGGAAAGCGACTTCTGGCAGATGGGGCTCAACGCAAAAGGCTGACGTGAATCGCTGCCCCGGTTTCGAGCACGAACCTGTCGAAACGCTCTGAGTCAGGCGACGTTTTCGCGGTCAGCGTTTGCGGAGACGTCTCTCTCCGTCTTCACCAGGTTGCGTCCGGCGTTTTTTGCGGCATAGAGCGCTTCGTCGGCACGCGCAACGATGGAATGAGCTGTGTCGGACTTCTTGTAATCGGCAATTCCGACGGATATGGAAACCCGGCCGAGATTCTCGCCGGTCGATCTCTTGATCAGTTCCTTCGACATCACGGCCGTGCGGATGCGCTCACCGATTTCCGCGGCGTTATCAAGGCTTTCGTGCGGAAGAATGATGGCGAATTCCTCGCCGCCGTAGCGACAGGCAATATCCTGAGCCTTGATGTTCTGTTTCACGGCCAGCGCGACGAGGCGCAGAACCTGATCGCCGGTCTGATGGCCGTAAGTGTCGTTGAACTTCTTGAAGTGATCGATGTCGGTCATCAGCAGCGCAAATCCGCGGCCGCTTTCCTTGGAGTGTTCGATGATCCGTTCGATGGAATTTTCGAAATGCTTGCGGTTGTTCAGTGTCGTCAGCTCATCCGTCAGGGATTCATATCGGATTGCTTCCAGCGACGATTGAAGCGTCTCGATGTGCTTCTTTGATTCCAACAGCTGGATTTCCAGCTTGCGATTGGAGGCTACGGCGTTCTGGGTCGATTTCACCAGATGCGCAACGTAGTTGTGAAGTTTTTCAGGATCGCTGACCGCCTTGATCTTCTCGCCGGCCTGCTCCAGAGCCAGGCCGTAGTCTGAGGTGGCGTCGGCGCTCAGCTTGAGCGAGTCCACCAGTTCTTCCACCTCTTTGGATACCTTGCTGCCGACTTCATCCAGCCGGTCTCCCAGACGTGTTGGCGACAGGAAGCGGCCATAGAGCGTCAGCATCTCATCCGTGCTGATCCGGCCATTCGCCTTGATGGTATCGTTGATGGCGCGGTTCAGACCCTGATTGTAGCCCGCAGAATACGTGTACCAGAGCTCATAGGAACGCGGATAAGCCGGTAGCACATTCTTCCTGATATACCCAATCGCGGACTCACCGTACTTGATGGTCCGCTTATGGTCGTTTGAATCCGACATCGAGTTTCTCTCGTCATAGCCTTGATATGCCGCCCCACACGGCTGCAAGATCTATGCTTAGACTCGGACGGAAGTTTTAAGTTCGCGTTAATCCTGTGGAGAATCCTCAAACGAACGCAACGTCATGAGGCCTTTTTCGGTCGGGGTTCACGCAGCAGGAACGCCGGGATGTGGACACCCTGGCTGAATGCGGGTTCCTCTTCCCTGTCGTTCCGTGCCTTCTTGCCACCGGAGCCCTGCGAAATCTCGGAAACGGGAGCAGGGGTGGTGACGGCTTCCGTCTTCTCCTCAACCACGTTGGCCTTGGGCGCGGTATCACGGGGCTTTGATTGAGAACGGCGCCGCGTTGACGGCTTCGCCTGGTCCGCATCGTTATCGTTGCTGGACTTGGCGTTCTTCGCGGCCGGTTTCCCGGTCTTCCGCCGCTCCTTGCGTTCCTTTGTCGCAGCTTCGAAATCTATCGGATCACCGATCCATTCGAGCTTCTTGTTGATCAGCGCCTCGATCGCTTGCAGATATTTCTGGTCTTCGCTGGTTACCAGGGTGTAAGCGACACCCGACCGTCCCGCCCGGCCGGTGCGGCCGATCCGGTGGACGTAGTCTTCGGCATTGATCGGAACGTCATAGTTGAAAACGTGACTGACTTCCGGGATATCCAGGCCACGGGCAGCGACATCGCTGGCGACCAGCAGCTTGATATTACCCTTGCGGAAGTTATCAAGCATCATCATGCGCGTGCGCTGGTCCATGTCTCCGTGCAACGTACCGACGTTGAACTCGTGGCGCTCGAGCGAGCGGAACAGAGTGGTCACGTCCCGCTTGCGGTTGCAGAAGACGATGGCGTTTTGCAGATCTTCCGCATTTTCGAGCAGCTCGCGAAGGACCGCGCGCTTTTCAAAGTCCTTGGAGGGAGTGCCTTTCAGCAGCAGGGTGACATTCTCTGCAGTCGAAGACGTCGGTGCGACCTCGATCCGTGCGGGATTTTGCAGAAATGCTTCGGTCAGCCTCTGGATTTCCGGCGGCATGGTGGCCGAGAAGAACAACGTCTGACGCGTGAACGGGATCAGCTTGCAGATCCGCTCGATATCGGGAATGAAACCCATGTCCAGCATGCGGTCGGCTTCGTCGATGACCAGGATCTCGACGCCCTGCAACAAAAGCTTGCCGCGCTCGAAATGGTCCAGAAGCCGTCCGGGCGTCGCGATCAGGACGTCGGTGCCGCGGTCAAGCTTCTTGTCCTGTTCCGAAAAGGAAACGCCGCCGATCAGCAGGGCAATGTTGAGCTTGTGGTTTATGCCGTAGCGCGCGAAGTTTTCCTCCACCTGCGCCGCAAGCTCGCGGGTCGGTTCGAGGATAAGCGTCCGCGGCATGCGGGCCCGCGCGCGTCCTTTTTCCAGAAGCGTCAGCATCGGCAGGGTGAAACTTGCCGTCTTGCCCGTTCCCGTCTGCGCGATGCCCAGAATATCCCGCCGTTCCAGAACTTGCGGGATCGCGCCCGTCTGGATTGCCGTGGGTTCTTTATAACCTGCTGCTTCAACTGCAGCGAGGACCTTCTCGCTAAGACCGAGAGTATCAAATGTCATGGAGCGTTTTGCCCAAATGTTATGCCAGATGTTGTGATTGCCGTTTGACGGCACCGCGGAGACCGCTGGCGCCAACGTGCGCACACCCTACATTCATGTGCTCAAGTGTCAATGCGTTCATGAGGTAGAATGCAAAGAAAGTCGAGTATTTCTTCGTAACTTTTGCCAGATCAGTTAATAGAGCAACTTCAACACTATGAAGTCAGTTGCGAAAATCAGTGTACGATACTGAGATCCTGCCTCTATTTGACGCATCCGGTTTTTTCAAGAACAGGAAGGGTCAAGCCTGAATTCCCGGCTCGCGAACGTTCATGATTACGAAGGAACAACTGCCTGCCAGTGAATGGTTCACCAACAGCCTTGCGGCGCCCTGCAAAGGAAAGCGGATGCACGTTTGATAGATGTGGGCGCCGAGCGCAAATTCAAGGCAGACGCGGCCGAAAACCCGTCCGGAGCCAATCCGGACCGCTTCGGAGCAGCTCCAAACCGGCGCCATTCGTCCACCTGACAGCTGGCAACAGGATCAACTCGCCGGTCAGAGCGTCAGATATCCAGATCTATGGCGAATTCCGCATTTTCCTGAATGAACCGGAAACGCGCCTCCGGCTTGTTGCCCATGAGGCGTTCGACGGCATCATTCGTTTCCGCGATCGCCGCTTCGGCAACATCGACCTTGAGAAGAGACCTCCGGGTCGGGTCCATGGTGGTCTCTTTCAACTGAGCGGGAAGCATTTCGCCGAGGCCTTTGAACCGGCCGATTTCGACCTTGCCTCTACCCTTGAATTCCGTCTCCATGAGCTCATCCTTGTGGGCGTCATCCCGGGCGTAAAGCGTCTTCCCTCCCTGGCTGAGCCGGTAGAGTGGCGGGACGGCAAGATAGAGGTGCCCCAGGCGGATGAGTTCGGGCATTTCGCGATAAAAGAACGTAATCAGCAGCGATGCGATATGAGCTCCGTCAACGTCGGCATCCGTCATGATGATGATCTTTTCGTATCGCAGATCCGCATCCTTGTAGTGCGAGCGAGTACCGCAGCCGAGGGCCTGAACGAGATCGGACAGTTGCTGGTTCGCGACCAGTTTGTCCCGGCCGGCATTGGCGACGTTGAGGATCTTTCCGCGCAGTGGAAGAACGGCCTGTTTGGCGCGGTTGCGCGCCTGTTTGGCGGAGCCTCCTGCAGAATCGCCCTCGACGATGAAGAGTTCGGTCCCTTCCGACTGGTTTGCGGAACAGTCGGCGAGTTTACCCGGCAGGCGCAGCTTGCGCACGGCCGTCTTGCGGGCGACGTCCTTTTCCTGCCGGCGCCGCAGGCGTTCCTCGGCGCGGTCCAGAACCCACTCCAGAAGCCGGTTGGCCTGGTTGGGCGAGGCTGTCAGCCAGTGGTCGAAGGCATCGCGGACAGCGGTTTCCGTGATCCGGGTCGCCTCGTTGGTGGCAAGCCTGTCCTTGGTCTGACCGACAAACTCCGGTTCCCGAATGAAAACGGACAGCATGCCACCGGCGGATGTCATCACGTCGTCGCCGGTGATGATGGCCGCCTTCTTGTTGTTGGTCAGTTCGCCATAGGCCTTCAGGCCGCGGAGCAGGGCATAGCGGAACCCGGCTTCGTGGGTGCCGCCCTCCGGCGTCGGGACCGTGTTGCAGTAGGAATTGACGAAACCATCGCCGGCAAACCAGCTGACAGCCCATTCCACCGAGCCGTGTTTGCCGGTCTTGTCGGTGCGCCCCGCAAAAACCTCTTCAACGACGCGGCGCTCCTTGGTCAGTTTTTCTGCCAGAAAGTCCCGCAGGCCTCCCGGGAAATGGAAAACGGCTTCCGCCGGTGTCTCGTCCTTTTCCGACAGCATCGCGGGGTCGCAGCGCCAGCGGATTTCCACGCCGCCGAACAGATAGGCCTTTGAGCGCGCCATTTTCAGCAGGCGGGCGGGCTGGAACTTCGCGCCTTTGCCGAAAATCTGCTCATCGGGCTTGAAGCGAACCAGTGTGCCCCGGCGGTTTTGCGTGTCGCCGATCAGTTCCAGAGCGCCCTGCGGCTGACCGCGGCGGAAGGTCTGACGGTAGAGCTTCCTGCTTCGCGCGATTTCGACGACGAGTTCTTCGGAAAGGGCATTGACCACCGAAATGCCCACGCCGTGCAGGCCGCCGGATGTCTCATACACCTTGCTGTCGAATTTGCCGCCCGCATGCAGCGTCGTCATGATGACTTCGAGGGCGGACTTGTCCTTGAACTTGGGGTGCGGGTCGACCGGAATGCCCCGGCCGTTGTCGGTGACGGAAAGAAATCCGTCCGCCGACAGCGCGACATCTATCCAGGTCGCGTGACCGGCCACCGCCTCGTCCATGGAGTTGTCGATGACTTCGGCGAAAAGGTGATGCAGGGCCTTCTCATCGGTGCCGCCGATATACATGCCCGGCCGGCGCCGAACGGGCTCCAGCCCCTCGAGCACTTCGATATCCGCCGCCGAGTAGTCGTCCGGGACGGAAACAGGCGTCACTGAACGCTGCTTTTGCGGGACGGGCGCGGGATTGTCCTGTGTGAGGGGTCTCGCCGCGTTGCCTGCAAATAGATCGTCTTTTGCGCTCATTCCATATCGCCTGAAAGGTGTTGGACTGTCATTTTTCGGATTTCAGCGCTGTTACCTACACCGAATCACGCCTCAGTTTGAAGTACAAACATAGAACGGGAAAGGGGTTTGGTCCAAAGCCCCCGTTTTCAACAAGCGGAGGCGGAAAATGGGCATCCGGAAACACATCATCAACCCGTCTGTGATCAAATGTCGGGCAGTCCGCTCGGAGAAAGGGAGGAAAAATGTGCCAATTCCGCAACAGTTCCCGAAAGAGTCATTCGACGGGCCTGTGATTGAAGCTCGTGCCCATGTTCGGCCATGTTTGCCCGCCACCCGTTACACTAATATCCGGAAAGCCGCCGGATGCGGGCTTGGGGCCCGATCGCAGGATCTGCGTTAAGGATCCTGGAAAAAGGTCTGATTTGGGCGCGGAATGGCCCAACTTAGGCCGAATTGATTGGCCACAGTGATACTTACGGACCCAGCGAGCGTGGTCTCGCGGGTCGAAGAGATACCAAAATGCGCAAGGCGCCAACAGACAACGAGATCGAACAGATCGACCGTCGGAGCGATAGCATGTGGCCGGCGGATAATAGTGCAACTGGGATGGAAACGAAGAACGTTATGCGTCAAGGTCTTGGCAAGGCTGCAACGGTGCTTGGTGTTTTGCTGATGGTTACCGCAGCGGCCCCATCAGCGGCGTTCGACGGCAAGCCGGTTTCAGGCAACCCGATCGGGCTGCCGAACCTTTCCCCGACCGAGGCCCTCAGAGCCGGAGCACGTCAGTATTACGCGGGCGACAAGACAGCAGCGATCAGTTCTCTGAGATACGCTGCCGAAAACGGTCAATCGATGGCCGCCTGGAAACTTGGCGAGATGTATTCCAAGGGCGACGGCGTCAAGGAAGACGATCTCAAGGCGTTCGAGTATTACAGCCAGATCGTGCGCGAACACGGCGAAGACCGGCCGGATGCACCGGATGCGCCGTTTGTCGCCAGCGCATTTGTTGCGCTTGGCTCCTACTACCTTACCGGTATCGAAGGGGCGGTTGACAAGGACGAAGGACGGGCGCGCCAGATCTTTACGCACGCAGCCTCTTATTTCGGCGACGCGGACGCCCAGTACGAACTTGGCCGGATGTATCAGGGCAGCAATACGAGAATGGCTGTCCGCTGGTTCAATCTTGCCTCGCTGAAGGGGCATGTGGGCGCGCAGGCACGGTTGGGCGAGACCCTTTACACGCTTGGAACGTCTGACAAGAAGAAGGCCCGTGGCCTGATGTGGATGACAGTGGCGCAGGATCAGGCGGTTGGCTCGGATGCCGGCTGGATCCGCGACTTGCACGAACAGTATTTCGCGCTGTCGTCCGAACCGATCAGGCAGACGGCCCGTTCGCTGGCCGACGCCTGGCTCCAGAAAAACCGGCCGGACATGCAGACCGCACAACAGTTGACGACCTCCCAGTAGGACCTCGCTTTTCGCTGAACGCCGAACGGGCTGGATCAGGCAACTTCCCGGGGTCTGCGGTTTATTGCGCCGGTCTCAAGAGAGCTGTGTCTCTCCCGGCGGCTGCGCCGGGCGTCACAAGATGCGCGTTGTCGGGATCGGGTCTGTCCTGCGGCTCCGGACTCGTGACTGGGCAGGGCGCATTGCTGAATTGCCAGGACGTGTTGTTCAGGATCATCGAACAGGTGGCCATTCGCAATCCATCCGGACTTCTCAGGCAAATGGAATCCCCGAGACCGTAATCCTCGCCCTTGTATCTGCAGGTGCAGGGCACCGTCTGGCCCATAGCGGCCGCGGCCACGGCCAGCGTTGCTGAAAAAACCAGCAGTCCGGCGCAGTACTTGTGCGTGAGGGTCGACAGTACCTGTCCGGCGAATTGGCTGGTTGCCGGCGTCTCAGGTCCGCATGTCGCCTTGGCGGACATCTTGCGGCGCTCCGTTATCCCATTTCGCTGAAGACTATCACGCAACCCGTGCTGCGCAAATCCTGTATAGCGCGCAGAGCAGTCGGCCCTTGCGTGGTGTAAGCTTTTAGGCCGTCGCTTATGCCGCCAGCTTCACCCAGACCGGAACGTGATCGGAAGGTTTCTCCCAACTGCGGACATGCTTGTCGATGCCGCAACCGGCCAACCGGTCGGTCGCCTGGGGTGACATCAGGATATGGTCGATGCGGATGCCGTTGTTCTTCTGCCAGGCGCCGGCCTGGTAGTCCCAGAACGTGTACATATCTCCAGCCTCCGTGCAGGCGCGCACGGCTTCTGTCAGGCCAAGGTGGGTGAGGGCGCGGAACCTCTCGCGGCTTTCCGACTGGTAGAGCGCATCGTCCAGCCAGTTTTCCGGATTTTTCGCATCGATGGGGTCGGGAATGACATTGTAGTCGCCTAGCAGCACAAACGGCGTTTCCTCACAGAGCCGCCTTTCCGCATGGGCGATCAGCCGCTCCATCCACTTCAGCTTGTAGGAAAACTTTTCCGTCCCGAGCGGATTGCCGTTCGGAAGATAGAGGCAGCCGACGCGGACCGGCCCGGCCGCGGTCGAAACGCCCGCTTCGATGTAGCGGGCCTGATCGTCGCCTTCATTTTCCGGGAGACCACGCTCTACATCCTCCAGCGGCAGCCTGGACAGGAGAGCGACACCGTTGAACCCTTTCTGGCCATGGGTTTCAACATTGTAGCCAAGGTCCTCGAACGGCTGCCGCGGGAAATTCTCGTCGATCGACTTGATTTCCTGAAGGCAGGCTATGTCCGGAGAAGCCTCCTTCAGCCATTCCAGGGCCGTGTCGATCCGGGCCTTGACGCCATTGATGTTCCAGGTAGCGATTTTCATCGAAGAGGTTGCCTCGACTGCTGGGAAGCCGGGGCAGCCGGCTGAGAAGGGAAAATCCCGGTTGTCGGATCAGATGGTGAAGCTGGTTCCGCAGCCACAGCCTGCCACTGCGTTCGGGTTGACGATCTGGAAGGACTGGCCGATCAGATCATCAACGAAATCGATTTCCGCCCCGCCCATATATTGCAGGGAAATGGAATCGATCAGCACCGTTGCGCCCGGCGCTTCGATCACCAGATCGTCGTCTTCGCGGTCGCCGACCACGTCATATTTATATTGCAGCCCCGAGCACCCGCCGCCTTCGACGCTGACCCGCAGCATGCTGCCGGCGGGTTCCCTGGACAATATTGCCGCGATCCGCTTGGCAGCGCGGTCGCTGACTGTTACTCGGTTTTCAAGTGTTTCGGTCATGTCTTGCCGACTCGCATTGCTCTGGCTCAGGTCAAGAGCGCTAAATCTGATTTATTCAGATAAGTATGTTTGCAAGCCGCCCGCGTCAATGCGCGTCGTTCGGCGGCATTATATCAGGCAACGGGGAAGTGCTGTGAGCGAAGGCTGGAATCAGATGAGGCCGGATATCGGGTTTGGAGCCCAATCGCGTGCCGTTTATGCCGAAAACCCCCTTGAATCCCGGGGGCGCCTTTTTCCCGAACCGGAAAGTCCGACGCGAACGCCTTTCCAGAGGGATCGGGACCGGATCATCCACTCCTCGGCATTCCGCCGGCTGAAGCACAAGACCCAGGTCTTCGTCTATCACGAGGGCGATCATTTCCGCACCCGGTTGACCCACACGATCGAGGTTTCCCAGATTGCGCGCTCGCTTGCGCGCGCGCTGCGCCTTGACGAGGATCTCGCCGAATGCCTGGCGCTATCCCACGATCTCGGGCACACGCCGTTCGGACATGAAGGCGAGGATGTGCTGCACGAATGCATGGCTCCTTTCGATGGCTTCGACCACAACGCCCAGTCGCTGCGCGTCGTCACCCATCTCGAACAGCGCTATGCGGAATTCGACGGCCTCAATCTTGCCTGGGAAACGCTTGAGGGACTGGTGAAGCACAATGGACCGCTGGTCGGGCCGGACGGCGCACCTCTCGGTAAATTCAAGGGCAGCCGGTTGCCGTTTGCCATCAGGGAATATGCGCAACGGCAGGATTTGCTGCTGGATACGTGGCCAAGCGCGGAAGCCCAGGCCGCAGCCATTGCAGATGACATTGCCTACGACGCGCACGATCTGGATGACGGTCTCAGGGCCGGGCTGTTCGCGATCGACGATATGCGCGACGTACCGTTCCTGGCCGACATTCTGGCAGACGTCGATAACCGCTATCCCGGGCTGGAAGAAAGCCGGCGCATCCATGAGATCGTCCGCCGGTCGATCACGCACATGGTGGAAGACGTGATTCGCCAGGCGGTCCGCAACCTCACCGACACAAACCCGCAAAGCGCGCAGGATGTGCGGATGGCAGGACGATGCCTGGTGGAGTTCTCGTCGGCGATGGCGGCGGCGGAAAAGGAAGTGAAGCGATTCCTGTTCGCCCGGGTCTATCGGCACGAGGATGTGCTGGCGGTGCGCCGGGTGGTCGCGCGCGTCGTCAGGGAGCTGTTTGAAAAGCTCCGCGCAGAGCCCGGCATGATGCCGGACCCCTGGAACGCCGGACTTGAGACCTTGAGCGACAATGACGTCGCAAGACGTGTCTGCGATTATATCGCGGGAATGACGGACCGGTATGCGATTGAAGAGCATCGCAGATTGTTTGACGACACTCCGGATTTGGGGTAGGCGCTTGATCGACTTTACAAGCCCTGTGGCGCCGAAGATCTGGCCTTCGCTGCGCGCGGGGGCATTCGTGTTTGAAAGACCAGACCTGATCGGTGCTCCATGAATATTTTTGCGGACTTCACGCAACGCGTCAAAAACGCTCTATACAGTCTTGATCTCAAAGACCAAAGTGGAGCTGCTCCGGACCTGTCCCGCGTTGTGGTCGAGATCTCCGCGCGACCCGGCACACGGGGATTTGGCTACCAACGCCGCGATGGTGCTTGCCAAACCGTTGGGATCGAAGCCGCGGGACCTGGCCGAGAAATTGGCCGCAAAGCTGAACGAAGACCCGGACATCATCGAGACCTCGATTGCCGGCCCCGGTTTCATCAATCTGAGGGTCGCACCGGTCGTCTGGCAGCGGGTGCTGGCGGATGTGTTGAAACAGCGGCAGGCGTTCGGCGCAATCGTTCAGACGCCGTCGCCCCGCGTGAACGTCGAATACGTCTCCGCCAATCCGACAGGCCCGATGCATGTGGGGCATATCCGCGGGGCCGTGGTCGGGGATGCTCTGGCAAATCTGCTGGCCTTTGCCGGCAACGAGGTGGTCAAGGAATACTACATCAACGATGCGGGCTCGCAGATCGAGACGCTCGCCCGCAGTGCCTTTCTCCGTTACCGGGAAGCGCTCGGCGAGGACATTGGTGAAATTCCCGCAGGGCTTTATCCGGGCGACTACCTGAAACCGGTTGGCGCTCAGCTCAAAGAGGAATTCGGCGACAGCCTGAAAGCAATGGACGAGAGCGACTGGCTGCCGATCGTGAAGGAACGGGCCATTGCCGCCATGCTGGATCTGATCCGGGAAGATCTGGCCGCGCTTGGCGTCCGGCACGATGTGTTCTTCTCCGAACAGTCCCTTCATGAGCGCAAGGGCGAAAGCGGATCAAAGATAGATCGCATGCTGGAAGGTCTGCGGGAAAAGGGTCTTGTCTATCAGGGCACGCTGCCACCCCCAAAAGGGCAGGTCGCGGAGGACTGGGAAGACCGGGAGCAGACACTCTTCCGCGCAAGCGATTTTGGCGATGATACGGACCGGGCCTTGAAAAAGTCGGATGGCTCCTACACCTATTTTGCGGCGGATGTGGCCTATTTCCAGGACAAATTCGAACGCGGCTTTCAGGAAGCCATCTATGTACTCGGCGCGGACCATGGCGGCTATGCCAAGCGTCTGGAGGCTGTCGGCAAGGCGATTTCGGGTGGGGAAACGGAAGTCATCGTCCGGTTCTGCCAGCTTGTGAAGCTGATGCGGGGCGGCGAGCCGGTGAAGATGTCCAAGCGTTCCGGCGATTTCATCACCCTGCGCGAGGTGGTGGATGAGGTCGGGTCAGACCCGGTCCGGTTCATGATGCTGTTCCGCAAGAACGATGCGCAGCTGGATTTCGACTTCAAGAAGGTGACGGAGCAGTCAAAGGACAATCCGGTCTTCTACGTCCAATACGGTCACGCGCGCTGCTGCTCGGTCCTGCGCCAGGCCGCACTGGAACCTGGTGATGCAAAGCTTGATGACGACGAGCTTGAAAAAGCCGATCTTTCGTTGCTCGCCGACAGCGGCGAGCTGGAACTGATCGCCAAGATGGCGGAATGGCCCAAAGTGGTGGAGGCGGCGGCGGATACACATGAACCGCACAGAATTGCCTTTTATCTCCATGAACTGGCAAGTTCTCTGCACGGCCACTGGAATAGAGGCAAGGAAATGCCGCATTTACGTTTTATTGACGCCGGTAACGCCAAATTAACCCTAGCACGTCTTGCATTGGTTCGTGCAATATCTTTGGTGCTTGCTTCAGGTCTATCGATTCTCGGCGTAAATGCTCCTGAAGAAATGCGCTAAGAGATTATCAATGCCGCGAGGCCGCAATTGGCTTGGGGACGCGGCTCAACGGGACCGGTTTTCGTAAAACTCATGTCGGAAGACTACGAAACAAAGCGAGCTGATTTGCATGCGTCTCGAGAAGATCGGGGCCGTGAGCGGCCAACCGTTGAGGATCCACTGGTTGAACTGGCGCGTATTGTCCACAAGAACAAGCAATCGGGGGCGCATGTGAGCAGGGGACGAGTCGGCAGTACCGATTATTTTGCTGGACTGGACGATGTTGCCGCGCAACCGCGCACGTCGTCAGAACCTTCCCCGAGGCGTACCGAGCCGACCTTCTCAGAGCCGAGATCGGCCCCGGAAAGTCCGGAACAGGAACGATCAGTCCTGGAAACACCAGCACCGGAAGACACGCTTTCCCGCGGAACCTATGGTGAGGCAGCACCGGCCCGAGACGAGCCGTCGCATCCGGCTCCGAGGCCGCAGGCAGGCATCCCGGCTTCCGGCGGCTTTGCCGCGACCAGCGGTGCGAACGTCTCCTCGCTTTGGCCGAGGCAGACGGAAGTCATGCGCTATCAGACACCGGAGGCACAGTCCCGCGAGCGGTCTGTTGAACCGGAAGCTGAAGCGCCTGCCGCAACGCCGTCGGATGACGGTGTCACGAGGCTGGAGCCGTCAGTCGCGATGGATCTGGAGCAAAATCTGACTGCGGAGCTCGAGGATGAGCTTATCGGAGCCATGCGCCAGTCCGTGCACGAGACGGCCGACGACGCCGGATACGCGGAAGAGAACCAGGAAGTCAGCGTCCCCGCAGAACACGGCGATGTTTTCAGCAGCTATCCGCAAACCGGCCATGACGAGCACGGTTATGGATATGACGCTGCAACTCACCGGGCGCAGGACGGCGAACCGGCTGGCGAGGCAACTTCAATCGATACGGCTCCGTCCAGGTCCGAATATCCCGCTCCTCCGGTTGAGCATGGCGTTTGGCGCGCCAGTGTCGGCGCTGTTCCTCAGCAGCCGCGAGCCGATCAAACCGCTGCTCCCACATCGGCCCCGGGACGTCCACGTCCGACCATCGATGAAAACGATTTTCTCGCTGCACTGAATCCCGGCGAGCCTGACACAGGAGCGGACGACGCAGCTGACATTGAGGATGGCAATCTGGACGGAATTGATTCGCTTTTTGCCGACCTTGATTTTCCGGATCCGGCAAATCGCAAGCCTGCACAGGCATCCGCGCAGCCAGCGGTTCGGAATGAGCGCGTTTCGACGCCCGAAATCGATGACATGACCTGGCCCGCCGCCGCGCGATCCGTCCCCCAGACGGAAGAGGACGAAACGCCTCCGCCACCGGAAGGCTACGACCTTGATGCGGTTGCACGGGCAATGCAGGAAAGCGATCCGAGCCTCAGCGGCGCAGGCGTCCTTCCGCCGCATCCGGCCGCGGAAAGAGCCGCGATTCCGCACGCAGGCCAAAGATCCCGGCGTGGCGTATTCGTGGCTGCGGGCGTTCTCGGCGTTGCCGTCCTGGGCGCGGGTGCGTTCCTGCTGCTGGATGGCGGCTCGGTTGAGGTCCCAAGCGGTCCTCCGCCGGTGATCAGCGGATTGGAAGATCCATTGAAGGTCTATCCTGAAAAGACTGCGGCCGCGAACACCGACAGCCAGACGGCAAAACTGATCTACGACCGCGTCGACGGCTCCACTGGTCCCGAACGTCTGGTCGTTCCCGAGTCGCCAGAACCTGCGGAACTGCCGCCGGCGCCGGTTGAGGCGAACGGCGATGCGGGTCTCGTTCCGGGCTCGCCCAGACAGGTGAGGACGCTGGTCGTCCGGCCGGATGGAACGATCATTTCCGGAGGCGAGCAGCCGGTTCCCGCGACAGATACATCGACGGCGGCACCGCTGACTTCGCCCGGTCCTTCAACAACAGAGGAAGCACCTCGCGTTGTTCCCACGACCCCGGTCGTCACGGAAAATGCGCCGGAAGAGCCGATCTTGCCAGAGTCAGAAGCTACCCCGGCAACGTCTGCCGAAGCGCCTCTGGAGGCTCCCGAGCCCACCGTGACGTCGACCCCTGCGATCGTGACACAACAAACGGCAGAGGATGCGGCAGCCGCATCGGAGCCTCAGGTGAGCGAGCCGGCGGCGCCGGTTCCATCCATTCTACCGCGAAAGAAGCCGGAAGCTCCGGTCCAGATCGCGCGCGCGCCTGAGCAGACGGCCACGCCGGCAGCATCGGCCCAGGAAAACGCGCCCCTCAACCTGACCCAACCAGCCAATGCCCCCGCCGAGACGGCCCCTGCCGGCCAGGCAAGTTCCACGGGCAGCATTCCGTCCGGCACGAATATTGTTCAGGTTACCTCCCAACGGACCGCGCAAGCCGCAAGCGACGCCTATTCCGGTCTTCAGCGCCGGTTCCCGGGCATCCTCGGAAACCGCGAGGCCGTGATCGTCTCCGCCGACTTGGGCGACCGGGGCACGTTCTACCGTGCGCGCATCCCGACGGGATCACGTGATGAAGCGATCTCTCTGTGCGAAAGCCTGAAAGGGGCGGGCGGCGACTGTTTTGTCCGCAGGCAGCCCTGATCACCAGCACTAGCCGAATTCGTTGCGGATTTTGAGGAATGGCCGGAAATTCCGGCCATTTTCATTCTGCGGCAATGACGTTGCCCGGACGCTCGCGGCCGTTCAAGAGGCGTGACATATCCCTGTAGACGCCAGCGATCGCTTCAATTGCCCTGCGCACAGCCGGCTCCCGCCGCAGGTCTCTGTGGACGATGATATGTTCCGGATTGGTGAGTTCCGGCAACGGCCCCGTGATGCCGACGAGATCCGGATGCATATCCGCCATGAAGCACGGAAGCAACGCGAGTCCTGCACCGGCAGCGGTCATGTTCATCAGCGTTGTCATGGTGTTGGTGCGCATCCTGGGCCGGGCGATGTTCCTGTCTTCCATCCATTGGACGTGCGACGGATACCAGAGATCGTCGGGCGCGAAACCCAGCCAGTCATGGGCTTGGAATGTATCCTGCGTCAGTATTTCAGGGCGGCTTCTCAGATAGTCCTTCGATGCATAGACGCCATACGCAAGATCTCCGACCTTGCGGGCAATCAGCGTGTCGGTTTCCGGCAGGCAGTTGCGGATCTGCAGCTCGATGCCGCGGGTCTGGTGATTTGCGTGCAGATGGCTGGAAATGATCTCCAGCTCAACGCCCCGCAGCTTGGCCGTCAGATCGGCAAACCGGTCCGTGAGCACTCTGGCGCGCACTTCATCGACGGCAACCCGCACGACCTTCAGCGAAGCTCCGGCAAGATCGGGAAGAACCCTGGCGGCTGCGTCGGCCTTCTGGCGCATTTCCGCCGCCAGGGGGATAAGCCTGGCGCCGGCTTCCGTTGGTTTCAGGCCGGTCGGTGTCCGGTCGAAGAGCCGCGCACCGATGCGCTCCTCAAAGCCTTTCAGGCGCCGGCTCAATTGCGGCTGGCTGAGGTTCAGCGCCTTGGCCGCGCCGGACAAGGATCTGTGGCGCGCCGCTGCATCGATGAGTTTGAGATCATCCCAGTTCATGCGGACGGTTATACCAATGTGCAAAGATCGGGGCAACGGCATGCGAAAACACATACCCGGCATTGGATTTTGCCGTCTGAACAGAGCGCCCGGTTGCTGCTAATGAAAAGCTGCAGCTCTTCCCTGGAGAAAACGCGAATGCCCCCCATCAACGAGCACATGCGTTCGGAAAACACTCTTTTGGCGCTAGGCCTTGCCGTGGCCGGCATGATGGCATTCACGCCGATATTTGCGGCCGGAAAGATTGCCGATGGCCTGTTGCCGGTCGCCGTTCTGGTCTGGCTGCGGTTTCTGGGAGGCGCGGTAACGATCGTCTCGGTTGCGGCGGTCAGACGGGTGTCGCTCCACAGCCGTGTCAGTTCCTTGTGGAAACTGCATTTGCTGCGGGCGTTCTGCGGGGTCGGCGGCCTGGGAAGCTCAATCTATGCCGCGAGCGTCCTGCCGCTTGCGGATGCGACCGCAATCGGTCTCACCAAGGGGATCATAGCAATCGCGCTGGCGGGGCTGATTCTCAAGGAGGTAATCACCGGCCGACATTGGACAGCGGGCGCGCTCTGCGCTTGCGGCGCCTATCTGGTCGTGCAGTCGGCAGATGCCGGCGGCACCTATGGCGACCACGTTGTCGGCGGGATTGCCGCCGCGCTCATGGCGGCTGCTTTCATGGCCTGCGAGGCTCTCATCATACGCTACCTTGCGCAGCGCGAGAGCACTGTCACCATACTTGCCTATGTGAATGTCTTTGCCGCGGTTCTGTTGACGGGTCCGGTTGTGTGGCTGATCGCGGCACAGGGCATTTCCTTGCAATCGCTGATCGCTTTCGCCTGGCTGGGTCCGCTGGCAATCATCGGTCAGGCGCTCAATATCTCGGCCTACCGGCGGGCAGGGGCCGCAACCCTGGCGCCGGTCTATTACGGTTCGGTGATCCTGTCGGCGGTCTTCGGGTTCGTCTTCTGGGGTGAAGTGCCGGCACCCGCCGCGGCCGTTGGCGCACTCCTGATCATTGCCGGCGGCGCCGTATTGACGCTGCCCAAACCCTTCCGAAGGGCCCGGCCGGCCTGATGAGCCGGACTATTCCGCCAGCTTCCCGACCAGGAACGGCAGGCTTTCGTCCAGGCGATAGTCGATCGAGGAGTGGTTGTCGTTGAATTCCTGATAGACATGTCTGACGCCTGCCGCCTTGAGCTTCCGGTGCAGCCGGCGGGCGCCGTAGACAAGATTGTACTGGTCCACGTCACCGCATTCGATCCATAGCCCCTTCATGGTTTTCAGCGCATCCAGGTAGCGATCGACAATGTGGACCGGATCCCATTCCAGCCACGCATTCCAGCGTTCTTCAATGATCTCGCAGGTTTCCGGGTCGGCCGGCAGGCGAATGCCGCAAAAGACGTCCGGATCGGGATCAGGGTCATAGGTCGCCGCCATGGCCAGGGTCATGAGGTCATGGAGCGAATTGCCGGGATATTTCGGACCCTTTTCGAAATCCTTGACAAAGGCTTCGATCGATCCGGCCTTGGTGATTGCCCTGAGAGCGCTCGGCATTTCCGGCAGATAGCAGAGCTCGAAAGCCATATCGCCGGAATGGCAGGCCGCTGCCGACCAGACGTCGGGATATTTCATCGCATGGATGATGGCGCCGTAACCGCCGGAGGACTTGCCGAAAATGCCGCGCTTGCCTTTCCCGCCACACCGGAACCGGCCCTCGACGACTTCGAGCATTTCCGTCGTCAGCCATGTCCCCCAGGGCCCCATGGCGAGGCTGTCGATATACTGGTTGCCGCCGAGGCGTGTGAAACAATCCGGAAAGGCGACGACGACCGGCGGCAATTCGCCGTCGTGGATGAGGCGGTCGAGGCGTTCCGGAACGTTTTCACCAAAGTTCTTCCAGTTGACATGCGAAGGTCCGCCGGCGGTAAAGCCGACGATATCCACCAATAACGGCAGGTCGCTGCCATCATGCCCGTGCGGCGTATAGACGACGATCTCGCGCGTTTCGCTGTCCCCGAGCCGGTTGCGCCCAAGGATCTCTGATCTATGGGAAATCCGGTGCAGCGTACCGGCCGGAATATCGAGACGTGCGCGCATTGATCTCTCCAATCGTGTCAGCGGCTTGGGCGACTAGATTGCAACATTGACGGATGGGCGCAAGGGCCGCGACCGGCGTTTCTTGACGGGTCCCCCGGCTGCGGCTAAGCCGGAAGGATGACGAAAGCCTTTGTTTCCGGATGCTCCGGCCCGACACTCACTTCCGATGAAATCGCGTTTTTTCGGAATGAATCCCCCTGGGGATTGATCCTGTTCGCAAGGAACATCGAGGCGCCGGAACAGGTGAGGGAACTGACGGCTGCGTTCCGAAGGGCTGTAGGCCGTGAAAATGCACCGGTCCTGGTGGATCAGGAAGGCGGCCGCGTCCAGCGGCTCAAGCCGCCGCACTGGCCCGTTTATCCGGCGCCGAAGCTCTATGGTGACCTTTTTGACCAGGACGCGGACAAGGCGTTGCGGGCGGCGTGGCTCGGTGCCCGTCTGATCGCAAGCGATCTGCGGGAGGTCGGCATAACAGTAGATTGTCTGCCGTGCCTCGACATCCGTTTTCCCGACACCGTTGATGCCATCGGCGACCGGGCGTTTTCCTCTGATCCGGAGGTGGTCGCCAAGCTGGGTCAGGCCATGGTCGATGGGGCGGTCGCGGGCGGCGTGCTGCCGGTGATAAAACACATTCCCGGCCACGGCAGGGCCCGTGTCGACAGCCATTTGGAGCTCCCAAGGGTGGACGCGGACAAATCTTCTTTGGAAAGCGTGGATTTCCGGCCGTTCAAGGCCCTTTCCCACGTGTCATTGGGTATGACGGCCCATATTGTATACGCTGACATCGATGCAGAAACTGCGGGAACGCAGAGCAATAGGGTGATAGAGAACATCATCCGAGGCGAGATCGGATTTGACGGGTGCCTGATGAGCGACGATATCTCGATGAAAGCGCTTGGCGGCAGTTTCGAGGAACGCTCGCGGAAGATCATCGAGGCCGGCTGCGATATCGTCCTGCACTGTAACGGCGATATCGGTGAAATGCGCGACGTTGCAAAGGCTGTGCCGGAGCTTCAGGGTGACGCAAGGCGGCGCTGCGAAAACGCCATGAGTGGACTGCAAACTCCGGCGCCGGGGTTTGGACGCAAAGACGCCCGGGACGAGTTTCAAGCCTTGATCGGCTGGCAGGGCGTTTAACCGGAGCAGGAATGACGGAGTTGGAGAACAACAGGCGGGTAGCGGAAGACGGGTCGTTCGATCTTCTGAGCTCCGTCCCATCAAGTGAAGAGCGGGCCACCTCGGATCCGCAGCTTGTGGTGGACGTGGAGGGCTTCGAAGGACCGCTGGATCTGCTGCTGGGTCTTGCGCGGACGCAGAAGGTCGATCTGACCCGGATCTCCATCCTCGAACTCGTCGAGCAATATCTCCGGTTCGTTGCCGAAGCCCGGCGCATGCGTCTTGAGCTGGCGGCGGACTATCTGGTGATGGCTGCCTGGCTTGCGTATCTGAAATCCAAGCTGCTGTTGCCCGAGCAAAAAGGCGAGGACGAGCCGACCGGTGAAGAACTCGCCGCGGCACTTGCATTCCGGCTGCGCCGCCTGGAAGCCATGCGCGAAGCCTCGGAAAAGCTGATGAACCTGAGCCGGCAGGGCATGCATGTGTTCCACCGCGGTGCGCCGGAGACCATGTCGGTCCAGCACCGCAGCATCTGGGACGCGTCCATCTACGATCTTCTGTCCGCCTATGCCACGCAGCGCCAGCGCCAGTCCGTAACGTCGGTACGCGTGCTGCGTCGCACCGTCTGGTCGCTGCAGGAAGCGCGGGAACTGCTGATCAGGCTGGTCGGCCGCATCAGCGAATGGGCGCCTCTCAATTCCTATCTGCGCGACTACCTCTATGACGACAAGGACTGGACGACGGTCGTCGCCAGCACCTTTTCCGCGAGCCTGGAAATGGTTCGCGAAGGTCATGTTGAGATAAAGCAGGGCGAACCGTTTTCCCCGGTCTATATCCGCTCGATTATCAGGGAAGAGGATCATGGCGTCTGAATCCGGGTTCGCTGAACTGGAGCATCGGGAAGAGAGGGCGTCGAAGCCGGCCGGTTCCGACCCTTCCGGCATGCGCATGATCGAAGCGCTGCTATTTGCCTCGTCCGAGCCGCTCTCGCTTGAAGAGCTGACACAGCGCCTGCCGGAAGGCACGGATGTGCTCGGTCTCCTGGAGGAACTTGAAAAAATCTATGCCCCGCGCGGGGTGAACCTCGTCCGCGTGGCGGGGAAATGGTGCTTCCGCACGGCCGAAGACCTTGCCTATCTGATGCACCGGAATGTGGAAGAGCAGCGCAAGCTCTCGCGTGCCGCGCTCGAAACGCTCGCGATCATCGCCTATCACCAGCCGGTGACCCGCGCGGAGATCGAGGAAATCCGCGGCGTCTCCACGTCCCGGGGCACGCTGGACGTTCTCCTGGAAACCAGCTGGATCCGGATGCGCGGGCGGCGGCGGACGCCGGGCCGTCCCGTCACATACGGCACGACGGAGCAGTTTCTGATCCATTTCGGCATGGAAAGCGTCAAGGACCTTCCCGGACTGGAAGAGCTGAAAGGGGCCGGACTTCTGGACAGCGCGGTTCCCGCTTCCTTCATGGTGCCGACACCAAACGACGAGCTGGCGTTGACGGAGGACGAAGATCCTCTAGAAGACGGTTCACTGTTTGATGAAGACGCAGACGAAACCGCCGAAGAGTGATGTCAAAACAACACAAGACGCCTTTTTCCAATGGCAATGGCCATCAGCTGAGCTGGGGCGCACCGGGAACTGCCGGTGCGACCATCGCTGCCGGCCTGGTGTTCGAAAACGTGTCGCACGACTATGACGGCGTCTCCTCCGTGCAGGACATGAGTCTCGCCATCGCGCCCGGGGAAATTCTGTGCCTTCTCGGCCAGTCCGGATGCGGCAAGACCACCCTGATGCGCATCGCCGCGGGCGTCGAACGTCAGAGCCGGGGCAGGGTTCTGATCAACGGGCGTGAAGTTGCCGGCGATGGCGTTTTCCTGCCGCCGGAAAAGCGCGGCGTCGGACTGATGTTTCAGGACTATGCGCTGTTTCCGCATATGAGCATCCTGGACAATGTCATGTTCGGCCTGACCAACATGCCGAAAAAGGCAGCCCAGATGGCGGCCCTCGGCGCGCTGAGACGGGTGGGGCTTGCCGACTATGCAGCGGACTATCCCCATTCGCTTTCGGGCGGCGAACAGCAGCGCGTCGCACTTGCAAGGGCGCTTGTTCCCCGTCCGGGCATTCTCCTGATGGACGAACCGTTTTCGGGCCTCGACAAGCGACTGCGCGACAGCGTGCGGGACGAGACCCTGGCCGTAATCCGTGAGACGCGGGCGACCTGCATTATCGTCACTCACGACCCGGAAGAGGCGATGCGCATGGGCGACAAGATCGCGCTGATGAGGCACGGCCGTCTGGTGCAGCATGGAACCGCCGCGGAACTCTACAGGGAACCGGTCGACCTGTTCGCGGCCCGGTTCTTTTCCGAACTCAATCAGCTGGAAGGCGTCGTGAGCGATGCGGGAATCGAGACGCCCTTGGGCATACTCTCCGGCGAAGGGCTCAGGAAAGGCGGCAAGGTTGACGTCTGCGTGCGCCCGCAAGGCCTGCTGCTGCACAAGGACGGCCTGTGCGGCGTCTCGGGGCGTATCCGCTCAAGGCGATTTGTCGGCGAGGTCGATTTGCTGACGATTGTCGTCGACGGACTGGACTATCCGTTGCAGGCGCGGGTTCGAGCAGGCAGCCTCTGGGAAAACGGAATGGACGTTTGCGTAACGACGGACCCGAAGGACGTGCTTGTATTTGAGCGCGGCGCGCCCCAAATCTAGGGGGTACAGGGGCGGCTAATCATTCTGTCTAAGAACGGCAATTGGTAAGACCGCGCATATTGCAGGGGCAGACTCCATTCTGTACAAGAGCCGTAGGGCTTTAAAGCCAATTATCAGGAGTTTGGCGTATGGGCATTAGTATTTGGCAGATCTTGATCATCGCGGTGGTGGTGGTTCTGCTGTTCGGACGAGGCAAGATTTCCGAACTTATGGGCGATGTCGCCAAGGGAATCAAAAGCTTCAAAAAAGGCATGGCCGAAGACGAAACGGCCGATTCCGGCAAGACGATCGAGCATCAGTCCAGCGAACCGGCGCCGTCTGCAAAAGCTGAAGACCACTCCAAGGCGGGCTGATCTTCATCTGCATCGCGTCTCCTTAACGGACGAAACATCTCATGTTCGATATCGGCTGGACCGAACTCTTGGTGATCGCCTGCGTGGCGATCATCGTTGTGGGGCCAAAGACCTGCCGCGCATGCTGCGCACGCTTGGGCAGACGATGGGAAAGATGCGGCGCATGTCGCGGGAGTTCCAGTCGACGTTCAACGATGCGCTGCGTGAGGCGGAGCAGGCGGCCGATATCGCCGACATGAAGAAGCAGGTCGAGAGCGTCGGCAACTTCAATCCTCTGGGCGATATCAAGAAGTCGATCGAAGAGGATGCGTCCAAGAGGGCGGACAAGCCGAAGACGAGCAAGGCAGAGCCCGCCCCCAATCCGAACAGACGACAGACACAACAGATACTGCGCCTGCAGAAAAACCGGCCGAAGCGAAGCCTGAGCCGGAACCGGTGGCTGAGACCGCAGCTGAACCAAAAGAGAAGCCGGTGACGGAAGACGTAAAGGCATGAGCCAGGACGATATCGAAGCCTCGAAGGCGCCCCTGATCGAGCATCTGATCGAATTGCGGCAGCGGCTGATGTGGTCGATAGCGGCCGTTCTGGTGATGTTCATCATCTGCTTCTATTTCGCCAACGACATTTTCAACATTCTGGTTCTGCCGTATGAGCGTGCCGCCGGCGCGACCCGGGACATCGAGCTGATCTACACCGCTCCGCAGGAATATTTCTTCACGCAGTTGAAGCTGGCCCTGTTCGGGGCCTTGTTTCTGGCTTTTCCGGTCATTGCCAGCCAGGTCTACATGTTCGTTGCGCCGGGGCTCTACAAGCATGAGCGCGGCGCCTTTCTGCCGTTCCTGATGGCTACCCCCATCCTGTTTCTGATCGGTGCCTGCCTGGTTTATTTCCTGGTCATGCCTATGGCGATGGGGTTCTTCCTGTCGATGGAACAGGCGCCCGAGGCCGGCAAAGCCGCCATTTCGCTGCTGCCGAAGGTGAGCGAATATCTCGGCCTTATCATGCTCCTGATCTTCGCGTTCGGGCTCGTGTTCCAGCTTCCCGTCGTACTGACGCTTCTGGGCCGGGCAGGGCTGGTATCGTCCGACACGCTCAAGCAGAAGCGCAAATATGCCGTCGTCGGTGCATTTGCCGCTGCTGCAATTCTGACTCCTCCCGACCCGATCTCGCAGATCGGTCTTGCGCTGCCTACATTGCTTCTCTACGAAGTCTCCATTCTGTCTGTCAGACTGGTGGAGCGCCGGCGCGCCGAGCGTGACGCGAAACGCGAAGCGGAAGACGCTACGGCCTAGCCGTTATCACACTTCACCGTTTGCCTGACGGAGCCCTGGATCCATCTGCTTTCGTGCGAAAAGCACATGAGAGCAGACTGGAACCGGCCAGATTCCGGATGTTCAACCGAGCGCGTTTGAACATCTGCTGATCTTGTCCAATGCACGCCGTTCGGGAAGTTGAGATGTTTGATATCAGGTGGATTCGTGAAAACGCAGACGCATTCGACAGGGCACTGGCAAAGCGGGGCTATGAAGCCTCGGCGGCCAGGCTGATCGCGCTCGACGATTCCCGCCGCTCCCATATCACCAAATTACAGGAAGCGCAGGAACGGCGGAATGCCGCCTCCAAGGAAATCGGCAAGGCCAAAGGCTCGGGCGATGACGCGCGGGCGCAGGAACTGATCGACGAAGTTGCCAAGATCAAGGCCTTCATTCAGGCGGGCGAAGAGGAAGAACGCAAGCTTGTTGCCGATCTGGAAGCGGCGATGGCGGTCATCCCGAACCTGCCCCTGGACGACGTGCCCGTGGGCGAGGACGAGGATGACAACGTCCGCCTGAAAACCCATGGCGAAAAGCCGGTCTTCCAGTTCAATGAAGCTCCTCGGGAACATTACGAGCTCGGAGAGAAGCTCGGCGGAATGGATTTCGCCACGGCCGCAAGGCAGTCCGGTTCGCGATTTGTCATCCTGAAGGGCCAGATCGCGCGACTGGAGCGCGCGCTCGGCCAGTTCATGATCGACCTGCACACCCAGGAGCACGGCTATACGGAGGTGTCGCCGCCGCTGTTGGTGCACGGTGATCCGCTCTACGGAACCGGGCAGCTGCCGAAATTCGGAGAAGACCTCTTCAAGACGACGACGGATCACTATCTGATCCCGACCGCCGAAGTGCCACTGACCAACCTGGTCAGCGGTGAGATCCTCGCCGAAGATCAGCTTCCACTGCGCGTCACGGCGCTGACCTATTGCTTCCGTTCCGAAGCCGGGTCCGCCGGCCGCGACACGCGCGGCATGCTGCGCCAGCACCAGTTCCAGAAATGCGAACTGGTGTCGATCACCAGACCGGAAGAGTCGCTCGACGAACTTGAGCGGATGCTGGGCTGCGCGGAAAAGGTTTTGCAGAAGCTGGGCCTCCACTACCGGGTGATGACCCTGTGCACCGGCGACATGGGCTTTGGTGCCCGCAAGACCTATGACATAGAGGTCTGGCTGCCCGGGCAGGACGCTTACCGGGAAATTTCGTCCTGCTCGGTCTGCGGCGACTTCCAGGCGCGCCGGATGAACGCGCGCTACCGGCCCGCTGATTCGAAGCAGACCGTTCACGTTCATACCCTGAACGGATCGGGCATAGCGGTCGGACGGGCGCTGATTGCCGTGGTGGAGAACTACCAGAACGGCGACGGCACGATCACCGTACCGGAAGTTCTGCGGCCCTATATGGGCGGATTGGAAAAGATCGGCTAAGAAACGGTCAAGCGGGTTCCGCCGCCATAAAATGGATGGTGAGCGGCTTTTGAGCAGGGGGCAGCTGCAGAATCCTGCCTCCCGCACGCGCACCGCAGCGCCCCGGTCCTTCGGGCGGTCGGATAGATACCAGTACGAATTCAGTGGAGCACGTTTCAGATGCGTATTTTGATCACCAATGACGACGGTATTCAGTCGCCGGGTCTTTGGGCGCTGGAACGCATTGCCCGAACCGTATCGGACGACGTCTGGGTGGTCGCACCGGAAACGGACCAGAGCGGTGTCGCCCATTCCCTGACTTTGAGCGATCCGCTGCGGTTGCGCCAGCTGAACGAGCGCCATTTCGCCTTGAAGGGAACGCCAACGGATTGCGTCATCATGGGAGTGCGAAAGGTTCTGCCGGGCATGCCCGATCTGGTTCTGTCGGGCATTAACCGCGGGCAGAATCTTGCCGAGGACGTGACCTATTCCGGAACCGTGGCCGGCGCGATGGAAGCGGCCATTCTCGGGATCCGGTCCATCGCTGTCTCCCAGGCATGTGACTGGGACGTGTCCCTGGAACCGGATTTTGCCACGGCGGAAGCGCATGCACCTGCGCTGTTCCGCAAACTTCTTGGTTTCAATCTGCAGCCCTATACGTTGCTCAACATCAATTTTCCCGCATGCGCCGCCGATGACGTGAAGGGCATAAAGGTTACCGTCCAGGGGCATCACGAACAAAGCGGACTTTCCATCGACGAGCGGAAAGACGGTCGCGGCTATCCCTATTTCTGGCTGCGTTTCCACGACCGGGGCAAATCCGTTCTTGAAAATTCAGATCTTCAGGCGATCGCTGATGGATATGTTTCCATTTCGCCGTTACGCATAGATTTGACAGCTCATGACCTGGTGAGTCGCCTGGCAGGGGCGCTTCAGTAAATCCCGGAAGGGGGCGGCAGATGGCCGGCCAGAAGCCCGGCGCGGAAGAGACACAGCAACATTCGGCCTTACCGGACGAGGCAGAGGCGCGCGCAGCGCTTGTCCTCGGCTTGCGCCGGCGCGGTGTCAGCGCGCGCAATGTCCTGTCCGCGATAGAACATGTTCCCAGGCGGCTGTTTCTGTCGGCCCGCCATCATGGCCTGGCCTATGAGGACGCCGCATTGCCGATTGAATGCGGACAAATCGTCTCCGCACCGTCCCTGATCGCCTTCACGGTCCAGGCGCTGGCGATCGAAGCCGAGCATACGGTTCTCGAAATTGGGACGGGGTCCGGCTACCAGGCTGCGGTCATGGCGCACCTGTCACACCGGGTTGAGACGCTTGACCGATTCGCCACGCTGGTCGACCTGGCCGGCCGCAGGTTCTCTGCCCTCAAACTGCTGAATGTGACGGCCCGGCAGGTCGACGGCATGTACGGCTTCAAACAAAAGGCCCCCTATGACCGGATCGTGGTGACGGCAGCCGTCGAATCGGTTCCCGATGCGTGGGTGGAACAACTCAAACCCGGGGGCGTGCTGATTGCCCCGGTGGGACTACCCAAACAGCCGCAGTCTCTGATCCGGTTTCAGAAAACGGACAATGTCATGACCGCCGAAACCCTGATGAGCGTCCGGACAGTCATGCTGCAACCGGGCCTTGCGAAAAAACTGTAAATTGCAGGAAATATCGCAGATTGCAGGGGCTGTTCCGTGACCTGGATCCCGCCGGAATTTACCTTGATCGTCTCTGTGCAGATCTGCACGGCTGCACGCAATTCAGGCGAACTGGGGCTTCTTCCCGAAAACTCTCCCCGGTCTTTAGCCTTTATAAACCTTACTGGCGTCTACTCTTAACCATAACAGCCATTGTTAGCGGTTAGAGTTGAAGACGATGATGAAGCGGATGCGTACCCTCCGCAGGGATCTGTTGGGCAAAGTGGCGACTGTCTCACTGGTTGCTGTGACTGTCACCGGATGTTCCAGCGCGGTCGAGCGGTTTGGCAGTTCTCCCTACTATACGGGAAGCACTGAGAATCAGCGCGAAATCCTCAGCGGCACGCCAAGGCAGCCGACCTATCAGGATATCGCCCGCGGACCGGGGGGACCGAGGCCGGATTGCCTCAATCTTCCTCTCAGCCGTTGACGACCGGGTCAATCCCCAATCGAAACTCGACGATCGAGTCGGCGCCATTACCTGCGCCAAGCGGTTCATTCGGCAATTCACAGCCAGCGCCGGCAACTTCAACGGTTGCGACCTTGCCGGCACCAGAAGTGAGCCAGGCTCAGGATGTTGCGAGCGCGAAAAGCTGGAAGGGCTGGACGTCTGCCGGCGGGACGAGGGTACAGGTTCGCCAGGGTGACGATCTGAATTCCATCGCACGCCGCTACGGCGTACCGGTACAGGCGCTCACGACTGTCAACGGTATCGACGATCCGAAAGCCGTTCGGCCGGGCCAGAGCATCATCGTCCCTACCTATAGCTATGCAGACAACAGTGGCGCAACGAGGAATGCGGCAGGCAACAGCCAGCCGATTGTCACCGCATCCGTTGGCCGTCCGGGGCGCAAGCCCGGCGAGCAGCCGAGTTTCAACGATGTCGATCGTGGAGCGGTCGCCGAGTCGGATGCCAATCTCGTTCAGGTCAGCGCGTTGCCGAAACGCAAACCGGGCGATGTCGACGGAACCTTCACGACTGCATCGGTCTCTCGGACGGATCCGGCGCCGACCCGCCAGCCTGCCAATCAGTCGACTGGCAACACGCAGTCGGGCACGGTCGACAAGGATTCGCTGCCCGCCCCCGCCCTGACGCAGGAAGCAGCTCCGTCCGAGCCGATCAAGACGCCGGTCGTTGCAAGCATCAAAGAAGACACCGACGTCTCCACCGGGCAGTTCCGCTGGCCCGTCCAGGGGCGCATCATTTCGGAGTTCGGCGCAAAGCCGGGCGGCGGAAAGAACGAGGGTGTCAACCTGGCTGTGCCCGAAGGCACGCCGGTCAAGGCCGCGGATGACGGTACAGTGATCTATTCCGGCAACGAGCTGAAAGGGTACGGCAACCTGATTCTGCTCCGCCACAGCCAGGGCTGGGTGTCCGCTTACGCTCACAACAGCGAACTGAAGGTCAAACGTGGTGACACGGTGCGCCGGGGTGATGTCGTCGGGCTTGCCGGGGCAACCGGGTCGGTGAATCAGCCGCAGCTGCACTTCGAGCTTCGGCAGGGCAACAAACCGGTCGATCCACTCAAATACATGCCCCGGCGCTGAGAGACGGGTCAAACCGCTTACGACTGCAAAACCCGGTTTCCTGCCGGGTTTTCGTATTTCAGACCCACATGTGGTCCTGCTGGCGCATCTGGACCCCGGACGCACCAAGCACTATGAAAGACTTTTCCCGAGCCGCCCC
Organism: Roseibium salinum; assembly: GCF_026240905.1. Lineage (NCBI taxonomy): Bacteria > Pseudomonadati > Pseudomonadota > Alphaproteobacteria > Hyphomicrobiales > Stappiaceae > Roseibium > Roseibium salinum. The sequence continues at coordinate 1,269,617 of NZ_JAPEVI010000003.1, read as the reverse complement.
GCCAGATCCTGAATGAACTGGAACGCCACACGTCCGGACCGGCTGCCGCGGGTGGTGGCCCATTCCAATGCCTTTGCCCGCATCTCGTCTTCCGCGATCTCCAGGCCGTAATGGGCCGCATAGCCGCGCACCATCTCCAGGTAATCGTCCTGGCTGCATTTGTGGAACCCGAGCCAGAGACCGAAGCGATCGGAGAGGGAAACCTTTTCTTCGACGGCCTCGGCCGGATTGATCGCGGTCGAGCGCTCGTTTTCAATCATGTCGCGGGGAAGAAGATGCCGGCGGTTCGAGGTCGCATAGAAGATGACGTTGTCCGGACGGCCTTCGATCCCGCCCTCCAGTACGGCCTTGAGCGATTTGTAGGAGGTATCGTCGTTGTCGAAACTGAGATCGTCGCAGAAGACGATGAATCGGTAGGGTGCGGACCGGATCGCGGACATGAGTTTGGGCAGGGATTCGATGTCCTCGCGGTGAATCTCGATGAGTTTCAATCCGGCAGAGCCCGTTTCCTGATTGACGGCCGCGTGCGCCGCCTTGACCAGTGACGATTTCCCCATGCCGCGCGCGCCCCACAGGAGCGCATTATTGGCGGGAAGGCCTTTGGCAAACCTGCGGGTGTTGTCGAGCAGGAGATCCCGCACGTGGGAAACCGCGCAAAGCAGCGTTATGTCGACGCGGTTCACCTTTTCGACGGGATGCAGTTCACCAGGCACCGGCACCCAGACAAAGGCATCCGCAGCGATCCAGTCGGGTTCTTGCGCCGCCGCCGGAACCGCACGGCTGATCAACTCGATCAGGGAATCGAGCTTGGCGTTCAACGCGGCGAGGTCTTTTTGCGCGCTCATTATTCTTGCAACCCCTGTCGAAAAAGCCCATTTGAGGCCCTGATGAAAGCTTCCGGAGGAGTAACACGGCGAATAAATCTCGAAAACGTCTGTTATTCCGATACCGGTACGCCGGAAACCGCTTGCAAAGCTTGAAATGAGATGCGCCGCAGTTATAGTCCGCGCGACCAGAATTAGAGCGTTGATGCAACAGGCTTGAAGCCTAACCCGCAAAGACGCCCCTTAGGAGAATTGAATGTTTATCACCCCAGCATACGCACAGACCGGCGGAATCGCAGGTCCGGATTTCCTGATGTCACTGCTTCCTTTTGTGGCCATCTTCGCGATCATGTATTTCCTGATCATCCGGCCGCAGCGCCAGCGGATGAAGCAACATCAGGAGATGGTTGCCAACGTGCGCCGGGGGGACACGATCGTGACGACGGGTGGTCTGATCGGAAAGGTATCCAAGGTCGTGGATGATGGCGAGCTTCAGGTTGAACTCGCTGAAGGGGTCAAGGTCCGCCTGGTGCGTTCCATGGTGCAGGACGTGCGCTCCAAGTCCGAGCCTGCAAAAGACAACGCGTGAACCTGCCGACGCCGTTTGATGATTCCGCCGGGCCGGTTCCTTCCGGCCTGGCAGCTTTTAAGGCTTGACCATGCTCTATTTCGCTCGCTGGAAAATCGCTCTGATCGTGCTTGTGGTTGCCGCCGGCATCATCACGACGTTGCCGAATTTCTTCTCCGCCAAACAAGTCGAAAGCTGGCCGGACTTTCTGCCCACGAACCAACTGGTTCTGGGGCTTGATCTCCAGGGCGGCGCCTATCTGCTCTATGAAATCGACAAGCAGGATTACATTCAAAAGCGCATGAAGGCGCTGGTGAGCGACATCAGGACGAGATCTTCGCGAAGACCCGCGCATCGGCTATACCGGCCTTGGCGTACAGGGCGATGCGGCACAAGTGCGTATCCGGGATCTCACCCGGCTGGCGGACGCCGAAGAGCGGCTTCAGCCGCTGGTCAATCCCCTGGCGTCCAGTCTCTTTGGCGGGCAGCCGGTCGACGAGTTCGAAATGACGGCGACCGATGACGGGCTTATCCGCTTCACCTATACCGAGCAGGGCCTGGACGATCGCATGGCGTCCATCGTGCAGCAATCGATCGAGGTTATCCGCCGCCGCGTCGACGAACTCGGCACGACGGAACCGAACATTCAGCGCCAGGGCACGGAGCGCATTCTCGTGGAAGCGCCGGGTGAAGATGATCCCGAGCGCCTGAAGGACCTCATCGGCCAGACGGCGCAGCTCACGTTCCACATGGTCGACACATCCATGTCTGCCCAGCAGGCGATGGAAAATCGCCCGCCGGTCGGAACGGTCGTGATGATGTCGCTGGATGAGCCGCCGATCCCGTATCTTCTCGAGGAAACGCCGCTGCTTTCAGGCGAGGATCTCGTCGATGCACAGGTCAGCTTTGACCAGCGCTCCAACGAACCGGTCGTGAATTTCCGCTTCAACCAATCGGGTGCACGCAGGTTTGCCCAGATCACGCAGGAAAACGTCAATCGCGCATTCGCGATCGTGCTCGACGAAGAGGTGATTTCAGCTCCGGTCATCCGCGAGCCGATTACCGGCGGTTCCGGTCAGATTTCCGGCAGCTTCACCGTGAAAGGCGCCAACGACCTGGCCGTGCTTCTGCGCGCGGGTGCCTTGCCGGCCAAGCTTACAGTTATCGAGGAACGCTCCATCGGCCCGGGTCTCGGCGCCGACTCCATCGAGGCGGGCAAACTGGCGTCCCTCATCGGCAGTGCCGCCGTGATCATCTTCATGGTCCTGGCCTACGGCCGCTTCGGGGTCATTGCGGACGTGGCCCTCGCGGCAAACCTCGTGCTGATCTTCGGAGCCCTGACGACCCTTCAGGCGACGCTGACCCTGCCTGGTATTGCCGGTATCGTGCTCACTGTCGGCATGGCCGTTGACGCCAACGTGCTGATCTTCGAAAGGATACGGGAGGAGGCAAGAGCCGGACGATCGCCGATCTCGGCGATCGATGCGGGTTTCAGTCGTGCGCTTGGTACGATCCTGGACGCCAACATCACAACTCTGATTGCTGCGGTCATCCTGTTCCAGCTCGGTTCTGGCCCCGTTCGCGGGTTTGCCGTGACACTGGCGATCGGGATTCTCACGACCGTTTTCTCTGCCTTTACGTTCAGCAGACTGCTGGTGGCTCTTTGGATCCGTCGCCGCCGTCCGTCCACGTTGCCGATCTGATCCGGGAGAATAACCAATGTTGCTGAGACTCGTTCCGGACAACACGAATGTCCAGTTCATGTGGCTGCGCAAGGCGAGCTTTCCGCTGTCCGTCCTGCTGATCATCGCCTCGCTGGCGGGCTTCTTCATGGTTGGGCTGAACTATGGCATCGACTTCAAGGGCGGCACGATCATCGAGATCAAGACCGATGGCCCGGCCGATGTCGGCACTATCCGCTCCGAACTGTCATCACTCAATCTCGGCGATATTCAGGTTCAGGAATTCGGCGAGCCCGATACCATCCTGATCCGCGTGGAAGAACAACCCGGCGGGGAACTGGCACAACAAACCGTCGTCGCCAACGTCAGGACCATATTCGAAGATCAGGATGTGGATTTCCGCAGGGTGGAGGTTGTCGGGCCCCGCGTTTCGGGCGAACTGGCAAGGGCAGGGGCAACGGCCGTTGCGGCAACGCTGATTGCGATCCTGTTCTATATCTGGTTCCGCTTCGAATGGCAGTTTGCCGTCGGCGCAATTCTGACCACGGCAAACGACGTCGTTATAACCGTCGGTCTGTTTGTCCTGCTGCAGCTGGATTTCTCTCTGTCAAGCATCGCCGCGGTTCTGACCATCATCGGCTATTCGCTCAACGACACAGTCGTGGTTTATGATCGCATCCGCGAGAATCTGCGCAAATACAAGAAGCGGCCATTGACCGAGGTATTGGACCTGTCGATCAACCAGACACTGGCACGCACGACAATGACCTCGGTGACCACGCTTCTGGCGCTGATTGCGCTCTACGTTTTCGGCGGCGAGGTCATTCAGTCCTTCACCCTGGCGATGATCTTCGGCATCGTGATCGGTACTTTCTCGTCGATCTTCCTGGCGGCACCGTTCCTGATCCTGTTCAACCTTCGTGCGGAATCCATGTCGAAGGATGGCGACGGCGAAAAGGGCGGTGACGCCAAGGCAACGGTCTGAAGCGTCATGCGTTGACCTGCCAACGGGCGCTTTGGCAGCAAGGAAGTCCTCATGGAAATCAGGGATGCACATTTCCCGGGCCGGGCGCCGGTTGATGCCTATGGCGATGGCGGCTTCCGGTTCGCTCAAATGTCTCACAGAGGCTCGCTTCTGTGCGTTCCGAGCGGGATCTACGGCTGGAATCTCGCCGATCCATCTGAATTCTCCCTGGACGCCTTTGCCACGGTGTTCGAGGAACAGGCGGACATCGAGGTGCTGCTCATCGGCACCGGCACGGACCTGCGGCCGATACCGGCGGAACTGAAAGAAAGATTTCGCGAGGCCGGAATCCTGGCGGATCCGATGGCCACGGGAGCGGCAGTGCGCACGTTCAATGTTCTTCTTTCGGAGAACAGGGCGGTTGCTGCGGCATTGCTGGCTGTAGACTAAGAGCCTGACGCGGGCCATATGGGCGCTTATGACCACCGACTTTGACCATGCCGCCGATGTGGTGCGCCAGTTCGACAGGGACCGCTATCTGAGCGCGCTTCTGTTGCCGGAGAGCCTCCGGCCGGGAGTAATGGCACTCTATGCGTTCAGTGCGGAAATTGCCCGTATCCGGGAGCTCGTGTCCGAACCTCTTCCGGGGGAAGTGCGCCTGCAATGGTGGCGGGACCTCCTGGAGGGCACCGAGCATGGCGCCGCAGCGGCCAATCCGGTTGCCAACGCGCTTCTGCAAACCATCGAGACCTACAGGCTGCCAAGGCAAGGCCTGGTTTCGATGATCGACGCCAGGGTCTTCGATCTCTACAACGACCCGATGCCGAGCCTCAACGATCTGGAGGGCTATGCCGGTGAAACGGCCTCCAGCCTCTTTCAGCTCGTGTGCCTCGTGCTCAACGATGGCAAGGAAGCTGACACAGCGACTGCCGCGGGCCACGCCGGTGTCGCTTATTCTCTGACAGGGCTGATGCGAGCCCTGCCATGGCATGCTTCCCGGCAGCAGATATATGTGCCCGCGGATATCCAGGGCCGCCACAATCTCGATCCGGAAACCGTGTTCCGGGGCCTAACGACGCCGGAACTGAAAGCCGCCCTGGCCGAAATGTGCGGACACGTCCGCCATCACCTAACCCGTGTCAAGAAGGCAGCCACGGACGTGCCGCACAACTGCCAGCCGGCTTTTCTGCCCCTGGTGCTGGTGCGGCCATTCCTGGAAAAGCTGGAAGCCCCCGATTTCGACCCACTGCAGCAGACGGCGGAAATCTCGCAGCTGCGCCGCCAATGGATCCTGTGGCGGGCATCCGGCAGGGTTTTTGACAGGCTCTGAAAAGGACCAGCAGTGGCGAATGCTGCCCAGCCGCCGGCTGGTGGCCCGTTATTCGGCAGCGGCCTTCTGAAGTCCCTGACCTGACAGCCACTTTGAAAAATCGTCCTTGGCCCGGTTGGTCATTGCGAGTTTCTTCGCCCTGGCCTTGTCCTTTCCCTTCAGCCGCTTGCCGTTCTCGTCCTTGTTCGGTGCTTCGACGGGCGGAAACAGGCCGAAATTGACGTTCATCGGCTGGAAGGAGCCGGGCTTGCCCGCACCGTCTTCCCGGGTGATATGCCCGCCGGTAATGTGACCCAGAAGAGCGCCGATCGCGGTAGTCTGGGGAGGCGAGACAATCTCCTGTCCGCGGGCTTCCATCACGGCGAAAAGTCCGGCCATGCAGCCGACACTGGCCGACTCCACATAGCCCTCACAGCCGGTGATCTGACCGGCAAAGCGCAGGCGCGGATCCGCCTTGAGCCGCAAAGTGTCATCGAGGACCTTGGGAGAGTTCAGGAACGTATTGCGGTGCAGGCCGCCAAGCCGCGCGAACTGGGCGTTTTCCAGGCCCGGAATCATACGAAAGATGTCCGCCTGCGCGCCGTATTTCAGTTTCGTCTGAAAACCGACCATGTTGTAGAGCGTTCCGAGCGCATTGTCCTGGCGAAGCTGAACCACCGCATAGGCTTTGACGTCAGGATTGTGAGCGTTGGTCAGGCCCATCGGCTTCATGGGACCATGGCGCAAGGTTTCCCTTCCACGCGCCGCCATCACTTCTATGGGCAGGCAACCGTCGAAATAGGGCGTGTCGGCTTCCCATTCCTTGAAGTCCGCTGTCTCCCCACCAAGCAAAGCATCGATGAATGCCTCATATTGCTCCCTGTCCATGGGGCAATTGAGATAGTCCTTGCCTGTGCCTCCTGGGCCGACCTTGTCATAGCGTGACTGGAACCACGCCTTGGAGAGATCGATCGACTCGAAATGCACGATCGGAGCGATCGCGTCGAAAAAGGCGAGGGCATCCTCTCCGCTCTTTTCCAGAATGGAGTTCGAAAGTGAAGGAGACGTCAGAGGCCCGGTTGCGATAATGACCTTTTCCCAGTCCGCCGGAGGGAAGCCGGCGATTTCCTCGCGTTCAATGCGGATCCGGGGATGGTTTTCCAATGCACGTGTGACAGCCTGGGAAAACCCTTCGCGGTCTACTGCCAGGGCACTGCCCGCGGGCACCTGGTTGGCATCCGCGCTGGACATGATCAAAGAGCCAAGCTGGCGCAATTCGTAATGGATGAGGCCGACCGCGTTCTGTTCGGAATCGTCGGACCGGAACGAGTTGGAGCACACGAGTTCAGCCAGGCCATCGCTCTGGTGGGCATCGGTCTTACGCACGGGGCGCATTTCGTGCAACACAACGTCCAGACCGGCCTGTGCGATTTGCCATGCGGCTTCGGACCCTGCCAGGCCGCCGCCGATTACATGGATGGGGGTCATTTTGCGTCCTTGGAAGCTGTCCGGCGTCTCAAGCGGCGTGCGCGCCGCAAGACCTGACCGGATACTGCGTTTGCCCCTGATTACATCCGATCAGGCGACATCGCAATGTTTTCCCGGATCGGTGCCGTTCGCGCGCCCGGGTCAGGAGGCCGCCTGGACGGGAGGAAGCCCAGCTTACGATTACACAAAAGAAAAACGCCTGCCGGTGGGAGGAGGTACCGGCAAGCGTTTTTGAGGTTCTGCGCTTTTGCGCAGAGATCGCAACCCGAAGGATGGGAGGAGGAGGCCTTCAGGCTGCGAAACCTGTTATTTTGCGGACATACGGGCGTAGCGTGCAATGTCTGCACGGGCAATGCCCAGGTCGTCCAGTTCACGGTTCGTCAGGCCGGACAGTTCGTCATAGGTCTGACGGAAGCGTTTCCAGTTGTTGAATTTGCGAACTACTGTGTCGATCATGGTTGAGGCCTTTCGCTATCTTGTGGCCAAGGCACCGCGGATCGGCGTCTGGCCCGTTCATCTCTTACGATCTGTAGATAGAGGTTTTGTGCAGTGCACGGTAGGGGCAATTTCGCGAAGCTGGTATGCATGAAATGCAGGTCATAGAATGAGTTAAGGCTGCATTAGCCATGCAGATGCGCGCGGTCTGTCGCGCACGTTGATGGCGCCTCTTCGCACATGCACCATTTTCGCTGACAACGGGACTGATCCGCGAAGCGGTACCCCAACAGCGTGCCTTCGAGCATCTCAGACGGTTGCGAGGGGGCGGACACGCCACTGCTCAAAAGCAGCAGGAAGGCCGATTGCCTTGGGATGTTCGTACGGCGCTTGGGGTTTTATTTTCGGGAATGGCGTACGCCGGACAAACGAACGCCCGCCAGTGGGAGGAGGTACTGGCGGGCGTCGTTTCGACGTGACAGGGCTGGGAGGAGGATGCCCTGCGTGTCACACGTCCGTCGGCTGGGAGGAGGATGCCTCGGGACGCGATCTCTGAATTCTGTTAGCCGTTTACGGAACGGCGGGCGACAAACCGGATGTCGCTGCGGCAGATGCCGAGGTCGGACAGTTCGCGGGTGGACAGGCGGGACAATTCGTCAACCGCACGCCGGTAGCTCACCCAGCTGCTGTACTTTTGGCGTACTGTGTCAAACATTTTACTGTTCCTTATTACGAGAAGCGCTCACCGCTCCGCTCTGTTGTTGAACCCAGATATATTTCGCCAACCGAATTAAAAGAAGAGCTATCTCTGCATGCCTGATATGCGTTTGGTGCATTGCAGCAAAAAATGTCGCACCTCAGCTCGAGTGATTCGGAAAATGTATGAGGAATCAGCAAAATAAACTCCAGTGTGCAGCGCACACTGGAGTGGCGGTCTGATCAGGTGAGTCTATTCGGCCGCATGGGAGGCGCGTTGAGGCCGCCGCTGCAGGAGTTCCTGGAGAAACTGGCCGGTGTAGCTCTCCTTCACGTCGGCAACGTCCTCCGGCCGGCCTGTCGCCACGACCATGCCGCCGCCGTCGCCGCCCTCCGGTCCGAGATCGATGATCCAGTCCGCCGTCTTGATGACTTCCAGATTGTGTTCGATCACCAGAACCGTGTTGCCCTGGTCGGCCAGCTCGTGCAGCACGTCGAGCAACTTGGCAACATCGTGGAAATGCAGTCCGGTCGTCGGCTCGTCGAGAATGTACAGCGTGCGTCCGGTCGAGCGCTTGGAAAGCTCCTTGGCAAGCTTCACACGCTGTGCCTCGCCACCGGAAAGCGTGGTTGCCTGCTGGCCGACCTTGATATAGCCAAGACCGACGCGCGCAAGCGTGTCCATCTTGTCGCGAACGGCCGGCACGGCTGAAAAGAATTCCGCGGCTTCTTCAACCGTCATGTCGAGCACATCGGCAATGGACTTGCCCTTGAACTCCACTTCCAGCGTTTCCCGGTTGTAGCGTTTGCCCTTGCAGACGTCGCAGGTGACATAGACATCCGGCAGGAAGTGCATCTCGATCTTGATGACCCCGTCGCCCTGGCAGGCCTCGCAGCGTCCGCCCTTCACGTTGAAGGAGAAGCGCCCGGGCTGATACCCGCGGGCCTTCGCTTCCGGCATGCCGGCGAACCATTCCCGGATCGGCGTGAAGGCGCCGGTATAGGTCGCCGGGTTCGAACGCGGCGTCCGGCCGATCGGCGACTGGTCGATATCGATCACCTTGTCGAGAACTTCCAGGCCTTCGATACGGTCGTGTGGCGCGGGATTGTCGCGCGATCCGTTGAGACGGCGCGCGGCAGCCTTGTAGAGCGTGTCGATCAGGAACGTTGACTTGCCGCCGCCAGAGACGCCGGTGACGCAAGTGAAAGTGCCAAGCGGCACGTCCACATCGATATCCTTCAGATTGTTGCCGCGCGCGCCGCGCACGGAGATCTGACGCTTCTTGTTGATCTTGCGCGGACCTTCGGTCCGGCAAATCATCTTGGCGCCCGAAAGATACTGTCCCGTCAGGGAATTCGGGCTGGCCATGATTTCCGCCGGTGTGCCCTTGGCGATGATCTCGCCGCCATGAATCCCGGCGCCCGGTCCGACATCCACCACATAGTCCGCCGTCATGACCGCATCCTCGTCATGCTCGACGACGATGACCGTGTTGCCGAGATCGCGAAGATGTTTCAGCGTTTCAAGAAGACGGGCGTTGTCGCGCTGGTGCAGGCCGATCGAAGGCTCGTCCAGGACATAGAGCACGCCGGTGAGGCCGGATCCGATCTGCGAGGCCAGGCGAATACGCTGGCTTTCGCCGCCCGAAAGTGTTCCCGATGCACGCGACAGCGTCAGATATTCCAGGCCGACATCATTGAGAAACTTCAGCCTTTCCCGGATTTCCTTCAGGATGCGCCCGGCAATCTCGGTCTGCTTCGTATTCAGCGCCTCGGGAAGCTGCTCGAACCAGTCGCTTGCCTGCCGGATGGAATATTGGGTGATCTCACCGATATGCATGCCGGCGATCTTGACGGCGAGCGCCTCCGGTTTCAGGCGGAAGCCGTTGCAGGCCGGGCAGGCGTGGTCGGACTGGAAGCGCGACAGTTCCTCGCGCACCCAGCTGGATTCGGTTTCCCGCCACCGCCGCTCGACATTGCCGATCACCCCCTCGAATGTCTTTTCGGTACGGTAGCTCCTGACGCCGTCGTCATAGATGAACTCGATTTTCGTGTTGCCGGTCCCGTGGAGAATGGCATCCTGCACGTCCTCTGGCAGATCCTTCCACGGCGTTGCCATGGAAATCCGGAAATGGTTGCTGAGTGCTTCCAGGGTTTGCGTGTAATAGGGCGAGGTCGACCCGGTCTTCGCCCACGGCAGCACGGCGCCTTCGCGAAGGGACAGGGAGTGATCCGGCACGACGAGATCCTCCTCGAACGCGAGCGTGGTTCCCAGGCCGTCACAGGTCGGGCAGGCACCGAAGGGATTGTTGAACGAGAACAGCCGGGGTTCGATTTCCGAAATCGTGAACCCGGAAACCGGACAGGCAAATTTCTCGGAAAAGATCATCCGCTTCGGATCGCCGTTCTCATCGGTCTGATCGGCAAACTCGGCAACTGCGATCCCGTCGGCCAGCTTAAGCGCGGTTTCGAGGGAATCGGCCAGCCGGCCCGCGATATCATCGCGCACGACAATCCGGTCCACGACAACATCGATGTCATGCTTGAACTTCTTGTCGAGGGCAGGGGCGTCGGCGATTTCGTGAAAGGTGCCGTCGATCTTGACGCGCTGGAAGCCCTTCTTCATCAGCTCCGCCAGTTCCTTGCGGTACTCGCCTTTCCGGCCGCGCACCATAGGCGCCAGAAGATATAGGCGCGCACCTTCTTCCAGCTCCAGCACCCTGTCCACCATCTGGCTGATCGTCTGGCTTTCGATCGGCAGGCCTGTTGCCGGCGAATAGGGAATTCCGACCCGCGCGAACAGGAGGCGCATATAGTCGTAGATCTCGGTGACGGTGCCCACCGTGGAGCGTGGATTGCGCGAGGTGGTTTTCTGTTCGATGGAAATGGCCGGCGAAAGACCGTCGATCTGGTCGACATCCGGCTTCTGCATCATCTCCAGGAACTGGCGCGCATAGGCGGACAGGCTTTCCACGTAGCGGCGCTGGCCCTCCGCATAAATCGTATCGAAGGCGAGCGAAGATTTTCCCGATCCCGACAGGCCGGTCATCACGATCAGCTTGTCCCGCGGCAGATCGATATCCACGCCTTTCAGGTTATGTTCCCGGGCGCCGCGGATACTGATCATCTTTGTCGGATCCTTTTTCCAGGCGTCCGTCTGAGAGACCTTGGATGTCGTCATTCTCACTCTTCCTGAGCTCATGCACGGGTGGAAATGCGCGCCGGGTGCATGGTGTTGGATATATCAGCCGCCGCCGCAGGCCGGTTCGGCATACCCCCGATATAGCAGTTTGGAGCTTCGCTTCCAGTGATGCATTTGCCACTATGCCGGGATGCTATCGGATGCGATGTCTGATTGAATTGCTTTTACAGAAATGGTAAGAACAAAACAAGTACATCTTGCCAGTTGATGTCAGGAGAATTGAACTGCTGACGGACGCCGGCTCCGGCCACCGCGAATAATCCGGGCAATAGCATTTGGCAGGGCAGGCCATATGTGGGGTAAACTGCATGGCGATACAACTGTGACCGGGACCGTCGGCGCCGAAAATCGAACCGCGGTTTTCGAAATCGCCAGGGGCCAAGCTCCTGCGCTGTGGAAAATCGGTGCCTGAAGGCGAAAAAGCAGGCGGAGCCGTTGGCGGGCCGTTAGGCTTCTGCTTTCTTGCAGCAACGCTTGCAATGCGGATTGACTGGCCCGCCACGTGCCGCAGAAGCACGGGAAATGCCGGACGAACCGTTAAGAGAACAAACAGGAGTGCAGAATGGCGGGCAGCGTCAATAAAGTCATTTTGGTCGGCAACTTGGGAGCCGATCCGGAAATTCGCCGGACGCAGGACGGTCGTCCGATCGCCAATCTGCGGATCGCAACGTCCGAGAGCTGGCGGGACCGCAACACCGGCGAACGCCGTGAAAAGACCGAATGGCACCGGGTGGTGATCTTCAACGAAGGGCTTTGCAAGGTCTGTGAAAATTACCTGCGCAAGGGCGCCAAGGTCTACATCGAAGGCCAGTTGCAGACCCGCAAGTGGCAGGACCAATCCGGCCAGGAGCGTTATTCGACGGAGGTCGTTCTGCAGGGCTTCAACTCGACCTTGACCATGCTGGATGGCCGGGGCGAGGGCGGTGGCCAGCAGAGCAGTCCTCCAGACTATGGCAACGAACCACAGGGCGGCAGCTTCGGCGGTGGCTCTGGTGGCGGCAGCGGATATGGCGGCGGCGGCGGCTTCGGTGGCCCGTCCGGCGGTGGCGGCGGTGCCGGTCCGATGGACGACGAGATTCCGTTCTAGAACAACCTGCTTTCGGCTTGAACAGGCGAATGCGGCACAGCGGGCCGCGTTCAGAAACCTGTGTCACTTAAAGGGCGGCCCTGCTCACGCAGGGCGGCTTGGCTCCTTTTAGCCTCCGACACTCGGGTCGTAGGGCGTGCTCGGGTCATCTTCGCCGCCGTAGTATTCGTCGCTGGTGCCGAGGCCGCAGTGATAAACGGCCTCTTCAGCGCTCGTGTCGCCGCCGGTTATCGGTGCGCCGTTATGGTGGGCGAATTCGTGAATGATGGTCGCCAGGACCATCCAGCGCCCCATCTTGAAAGCCCGGTCGCCGACGGCAATTTCACCGCTTGCGGCGTGGATCTCGCCGTAAAGGGGGAAATCGTCGGACCGTAATTCACCCAGATGCGGCTGTCTCCGATCATGTCGGACAGGCTGCGCCTGTTGGGCAGCTTCCGGAAATAGGCGTTGCAGCTCGGATTGTTCTTGACCATCCTGAAAAGCTTGCTCCGCGCCCATTTGAGGGTGGCGTATTGAGTGGAATTGAAACGGGTGTACTTTGAAACCGACGAGGTATGATCCCCGACATTGAATTGAAAAGTCGACATTTCCTGTGCTCCGATCGTTTTCACCTATTCGTGAGATCGATATAGGCTGCCTCCCGACCCCCGAGCGTGACAAAGGTCACGTTACGGAGCTTTGCCCGTTTGGCCGGAGATTTCTGCAGTGTCTGCTGGTTCAATGTAGCTGTCCTGAGAGCGCTCGCTCTGCCTGGCTCCTGAAAAGCGGCATATTCGTCACACCGATTTGAATTTAAATCCTCTGAACTGCGGCGTGCCTTAACCACTGAAAAAGCCTGATATAGTATCACCTAACTCTGGGCCCGTGCCCTGAATCGGTCAAGCGCGATTGTCGGCGGTTTTCGCAAAGAGAAGCGGCTGGCGACAGGATTGTGCGGCAATAATGACGGTACGAGCAGCTTATTCTTTGGCAGGGAACGAAACCGTCCGGGTGGACAGGGCGTTGTACCGGATGAAAATGAATTCACGGATTTACAGGTTGAAATAATGCGAGCAGATAAATTGGGGCACGGCGAGCTAACCGACGAGGGTAGCGCAATTGCGTTGAAGAGATGTTCCCGCAATGCCCTGGGAAACTCTATCAAGGCCGGTCTGATGGCGACGGTACTTGCCACGGGGCTGAACGCCGCGGCAATTGAAACGACCTCCGCCCAAGGTTTCTTCCAGCGCCTGTTCAATCCGGAAGCTCACCGCATGCAGCAGCAGCGTGAGCTCCAGGCGGAGCGCCGCGAGCGCATCCCCAACGTGACAGTATCCTCGCCCCGCTATCTCAATTATTCGCCGGATAGCTGGAAGACGGTCTCCCTGGCACCGCTTTCCGAGAAGAAAACGGCAGAAGTCCAACCGGATCCTCAGGGACCGGAAACCGAGGCAGACGCAGGGATCCAGACCGAGGTCGACACCGTCCGGCCGGAACCCGTCATTCTGACGGCCTTTGATGAGGTGCGCCCGGTGCTGAAAGACATGTCGCTGACGGTTCTTCCGGAAGTCGGAGAGGCGCTGCTCGCATATTACCGCGATCACCCGAACTTCGTCTGGGTAAAAGACGGCAAACCGACGGAAAAGTCGGCACAGGCACGCCGCGCCCTTGCCGAGGCAGGCAGATATGCCCTCAACCCGGCAGACTACGTCGTGCAGACGCCGGCGGAAGCTGGCCTTGAGGACGCTGAACGCGATGCCGCGATGATGCGCTTCGAAATGGAAATGAGTGCGGCGGTGCTTACCTATGTGCTGGATGCAAAACGGGGCCGGGTCGATCCGAACCGCATTTCCCAGTACCACGATCTGCCGCGGCACGATGTCGATCTGGTTGCCTCGCTGGAAAAGGTTTCTGCGGCAGACAGTCCCGCCGTGGCGCTGGAAAAGGCTCAGCCGCAAAACGATCATTTCAGAAAACTCACCGCCGAACTGGCGCGCCTGAAAGCCGAAGACGAAGAAACCGATCAGATCGTTATCGCTCCGGGAACATTCCTGAAGGCCGGAGACTCCAGCCCGGAAATGAAAAACATCGTTGCGGCGATCAGGAAGAACGGCTCGCAGGACCTGAAGACCGCCCACGCCGAAACCCTCGAAGCCTATGACGGTTCGGACCTCTATACGCCCGAACTCGTCGAGCTGGTCCGCGCCTTTCAGAAAGAGGCCAAGCTGACGGCGGACGGAATTGTCGGCAAGAACACCATCACCGCGATGGTGGGGGAGACCAATGCGGCCAAGATTGCCAAGGTGGAGCTGGCGATGGAACGCAGTCGCTGGATTCCCGAAGATCTCGGCGAACGCAAGGTGTTCATCAACCAGGCCTCCTTCACCGCGACCTATACATCCCCCGGTGACGTCCCGCTGTCGATGCGCGTGGTCGTTGGGACAAAATCCAATCAGACCAACTTCTTCTACGACAAGATCGAGGTTGTCGAATACAACCCGTATTGGGGCGTTCCATACTCGATCATCGTCAACGAAATGCTGCCGAAGCTTGCGAAGGATCCCAGCTATCTGGATCGCGCCGGCTATGAAGTCACCACGCCCGGCGGGCGTCAGATTTCGTCAGCTGCCGTGGACTGGTATGCGGTCGCAACCAAGCAGCAATCGGTCAATGTTCGCCAGTATCCGGGCAGCTCCAATGCGCTTGGCGAGGTGAAGATCCTCTTTCCGAACAAGCATCACATCTACATGCACGACACGCCGGCCAAGAATCTCTTCGCAAAGGATATGCGCGCCTACAGCCATGGCTGTATCCGTTTGCAGGACCCGAAGGCGATGGCTGCCGCAGTGCTTGGAAAATCGAAGGAATACGTCACATCCCGCATCGGGAACGGACAGAACGAGCAGGAGCAGGTGACCGGCGATATCCCGGTCTATGTCTCCTACTTCACCGCCTGGCCCGAGCTTGACGGCTCAATCGCCTACTACACCGACGTCTACGACCGCGACCGCTACCTTCTGCAGGCGATCGAGAAAACGGAAGAGGCCCGGGCAAAGGCCCGGACCTCCTGACAGATCATGAGCTGAAAAGAAACCGCCGGACACGTTCCGGCGGTTTTTTGATTCAGGACTGGCCGTTGAGGCAGGCGGCAAGCGATCCGGACAGGTTTTCAAGGAGTTGCGGATATAGATCCGGACCGTTGGCAAGGTCGGTGCCGAGAGGGTCGAGCGTTCCCTTGCGGGCATTGCTGCCCTCCAGAACCACGTCCACCAGTTTGGCATCGAATTGCGGTTCCTGGAAAACGCAGACCACGCCCAGTTCCTTGATCCGGTCCTGAATCGCCGCAACCCTGTCGGCGCTCGACAGTGCTTCAGGCGAGACGGTGACCGACCCGCTCGCTTCAATTTCGAAATGATGTTCGAAGTGGTGATAAGCGTCGTGGAAAACAACGAACTTCTTGTCTGAAAGCGGTTCCAGCTCTGCTCTTATCTCCTGCTCCAGAGTTTCGATACGGCTAGTGAACTTAGCGGCATTTTCCCGGTAGGTCGCCGCATTGCCGGGATCGAGTTCCGCGAGCGTCTCGGCCATCACACCGGCGATCGCGATGCCGTTTTCCGGATTCAGCCAGAGATGCGGATCATGCGCCTCGACGTGCTCGTGTCCGGCCTCGTGCGCATCATCCTCGTGATACTCATGGGCGGCATGTTCCTCATGAGTTTCCTCGCCCTCGTGCTCGCCGTGGGCCTCCTCATGCTCATCGCCATGATCGTGATCGTGGCTGTCGAAGCTTGTCCCTTCGCGGATATCGAGATGATGAATTCCGGCCGACTCCATGAACTCCACGACGACGGCATCGTCGGCCATCGATTCGATCGGCTTTGCAAGGGCCGGTGCAAGTTCCGGACCCACCCAGAAAACGGCACTCGCCTCTTGCAACAGGGCGGCCTGGGACGGTTTCAACGCAAAGCCGTGGGGGAAGACGCGCCGTCGATCAGGATATGCGGCGTTCCGACGCCCTCCATGACGGCGGTGGCAATAGAGTGCAGCGGTTTGATCGTGGTCACGACCGAAGGGGTTTCGGCGTTCGCCGTGGCTGTCGCGAGGGTCAGGCACGCCGCAGCCGCCGGGGCAAGGCCGTGGCGGAGGGTTCGGACGGAGGAATTGAGCAAGGAGCGGGAATGCATGTGTTTGACTTCCAATCATGTAACTTTATTACACGTAATTGTATAACGTCTGTTGTTGCCCGGTGCAAGACGTCTTCCAATGCTCGCGCATCGCCTTCGGCCCAGGACCGGAACCCGTAACGCTTGGTTTGTCTCGCGCTCGGAGATAAGGTCGCAAAAAACACCGATGGATCAGATGCTTCATGCAAACCTGTGTCGAACTCCTGGCGAATGACGTTCTAAAGCCCTTTCCCCCAAAGGCCGCCCAGCTGATCGTCACCATCTATGGTGACATCGTCGAGCCGCGTGGAGGCGTGCTCTGGATGGGGGATCTCATCCGCCTGTGCGCCGGATTCGGCGTGAACGAATCCCTGGTTCGCACGGCGGTCTCCCGCCTCGTGTCCAAGGGCCAATTGGCAGGCCAGCGGGACGGGCGTCGCAGCTTCTACGCCCTGACGCCCGATGCCCGCAACGAATACCATATTGCGGCCGAGCTCTTTTACGGACCGGAGGACGGCGAGTGCGACTGGATCATTACGCATTGTCCGGATCCGCAGGACCAGAGCATTCTCATGAGCCATGGTTTTGCATGCCTTGGGGCAGATATTCATGCCAGTGCCGATCGCCCCGGGCGCCCAGTGCTCGGAACCGCCTTCCGGGCCACCGCCCTTCGGCCGGAAGCGCAAGACCTGAAGGCGCTTGTGAGCTCCGCCTTCGATCTTCAGGCACTCTCCGCCGACTATGCAGTGTTCATAAACGGATTTCGCACGATGAAGAGCGTCGTGGCCGAAAACGCGGCGGGTGAGACCGCGTTGCTTCTCAGACTGGCGCTGGTTCATGCCTACCGGGCGATCCGGCTGAGGGACCCCCGCTTGCCCCCGTCCGTTCTCCCGGATGATTGGCCGGGCTTTGGAGCCCACCGCCTTTTCGCTGAACTCTATGTAGGATTGTCGGTTGCCGCCGATGTGCATATCGGCCGGCATCTTCTCGATCAGAACGGCTATTTGCCGGAAAAGCCGCCTGCAGTCGAGGCGAGACTGATCTCGCTGGCCGCCAGACTCTAAAGCCGGAGGGGCCCGGATACGGGCCGCTCCAGAGCCGCCGGGCAGGTTCCATCTGACCCGGCAACAAAACATCACAAAAAAGTTGCAAAACAAACTTTTTCTGTGACGTATTCTGCGTTATCCTGTCGCAAGTTGAATGTGGCGAAAGGAGGCGTCATGTATGCGCAGATGGTGAAAACCGATGCGTCCGGTCTTCGCGACATATCCGAAATGTCTGAAGAAGAGCGCGCGTTTCAGGAGCGGATCGATCGGGGCGACAAAATCGAGCCGAACGACTGGATGCCGGACGGCTATCGAAAGACCTTGATCCGCCAGATCGGTCAGCACGCTCATTCCGAAATCGTCGGACAGCTGCCGGAGGGCAACTGGATCACCCGCGCGCCAACGCTGGAGCGCAAGGCCATCTTGCTGGCTAAGGTTCAGGACGAGGCGGGCCACGGGCTCTATCTGTATTGCGCGGCCGAGACACTTGGGGTGAGCCGGGACGAGCTGATCGAGCTCCTGCATGCGGGCAAGATGAAATATTCGTCCATATTCAATTATCCGACGCTGAACTGGGCCGATATCGGCGCCATCGGCTGGCTGGTGGACGGTGCCGCGATCATGAACCAGGTGCCGCTGCAGCGAACGTCCTTCGGGCCTTACGCCCGCGCCATGGTCCGCATCTGCAAGGAAGAAAGCTTCCACCAGCGTCAGGGCTTCGACATCATGATGAAGATGGCGCGCGGCACGCAGGACCTGCGGCGGATGGCGCAGGATGCGCTTGACCGGTACTGGTATCCGTCGCTGATGATGTTCGGTCCGTCGGACAAGGAGTCGGTCCATTCCGCCCAGTCGATGGCATGGAAAATCAAGATCAACACCAATGACGAGCTGCGTCAGAAATTCGTCGACCAGACGGCGCCGCAGGCAGACTATCTGGGTCTGAAGATCCCCGACGAGAAGCTGAGATGGAACGAGGAGAAGGGCGGCTACGATTTCTCCGAGCCTGACTGGAACGAATTCTTTGAAGTGCTGAAGGGGAACGGTCCGTGCAACAGGGAACGGTTGGGTGCACGGATAAGGGCCTGGGACGACGGGGCATGGGTGCGCGAAGGATTGATGGCACATGCTGAAAAACAGGCCATCCGGCCGGCAGCGGAGTAGGACGCGATGCGTGACCATCACATAGCAGAACTGAATGTTGCCCGTCTGAAGCACGACATCAACGATCCGCGGATAGCCGACTTCGTCAACAATCTGAACCGGGTCAACGCCGCTGCCGAACGCACGCCAGGATTCGTGTGGCGGCTGAAGGATGACACCGGCAATTCCGTCGCCATGGCCGTCGCGAACGATCCGATGGTGATCCCCAATCTTTCGGTCTGGCAAAGCGTCGAAGCGCTTGAAAGTTTCGTTTTTAGAACCGTTCACAAGCGGTTCTACGATCGGCGCTCGGAATGGTTTGAGGTCATGGACCGGATGCACTTCGTCATGTGGCCGGTCCCCGCGGGACATCAGCCGACTCTGGAAGAGGCGTGGCAGCGGCTGGACTATCTCAACACCAACGGGTCGTCAGACCATGCCTTTGGCTGGGACCATGTGGCAACGGCCAGCCTGTGGCGGTCGGCACGTTGCAGCGGTTCGGCGGCGTGAGCATGGAAGGCGGAGAAAAGAGATGAAAAAGGAATGGCCGCTTTGGGAAGTGTTCATCCGGGGGCAGCACGGTCTCAATCACCGGCACGTCGGCTCGCTGCACGCGCCGGATGCTGAGATGGCGATCAAGAATGCCCGGGATGTTTACACACGGCGCAAGGAAGGCGTCTCCATCTGGGTCGTACCCTCCGCTCAGATCACGGCATCTGACCCGGCTGCAAAGGATGCCCTGTTCGAGCCCTCCATGGACAAGATCTACCGGCACCCGAGTTTCTATGACATTCCGGATGACGTCGGGAAAATGTGATGACTGAAGCGAGCGATTTGATCGCAAACGATATTCTGTTCGATTGGCTGCTGCGCCGCGGCGACACGGCGCTCGTTCTCGGGCACCGCGTATCGGAATGGTGCGGCCATGCGCCCGCGCTCGAGGAGGATATCGCGCTCGCCAATGTCGCGCTCGACCTGATCGGACAGGCACGCCTTTGGCTCAGCTACGCAGGGGAGGTGGAAGGCAAGGGGCGCGGAGAGAACGAACTGGCTTTTCTGCGCGATGCCTGGGACTTCCGCAATCTCCTGCTGGCCGAACAGCCCAATGGCGATTTCGGCCAGACCCTGATGCGGCAATTCCTCATCGAGGCCTATGATCTGCCGCTGCTGAGGGCCCTGGAGCGTTCGGCCGATGAAAGGATCGCCGCAATAGCCGCCAAAGCCGGCAAGGAGACCGCATACCACCTCGACCGGTCATCGGATCTTGTGATCAGGCTCGGAGATGGCACGTCGGAAAGCCATGCGCGTATGCAATCGGCCCTCGATACGCTCTGGCCCTTTTCCGGCGAGATGTTTTGCGGCGACGGGGTGGATGATGCGATGTCGGACGCCGGCCTGGCTCCGAAACCCGAAAGCCTCAAGCCGGCCTGGACTGAAACGGTGGAGGCGGTGTTGGCCGAGGCAACGCTGACCCGCCCGCAGTCGGATTTTGCCCATTCGGGCGGCTTGAGCGGCCGGCACACGGAGCATCTGGGCCATCTTCTGGCGCAAATGCAGTTTCTGCAGCGCGCCTATCCGGGCGCTACGTGGTGACTTGATGCAAGTGGCAACCGAGACCGTCTGGCAGTGGCTCTCCGAGGTTTCCGACCCGGAAATCCCGGTTCTGTCGCTGACCGACCTGGGCGTGATCCGCGATGTCAGGTGGGAGGCGGACACTCTCGTGGTCACGGTGACGCCGACCTATACCGGCTGTCCGGCGACCGCGGTGATCAATCTCGATATCGAAACGAAACTGCGGGCCTGCGGCATTGATGAGCTGCGCCTGGAGCAGAAACTCAGCCCGCCCTGGACCACCGACTGGCTGAGTGAGGAGGGGCGGGAAAAACTGCGCCAATACGGCATTGCGCCTCCCGTCGAACGCAAGAGCGGCGATAAAGCCGAGGCCGGAAGGATCTCCAGGCTCACGGGACGTGCCGGTCTCGTGATTGCGTGTCCCCGCTGCGGTTCAGAGAATACGGAAAAAATCAGCCAGTTCGGTTCCACGCCCTGCAAGGCTGCCTACCGCTGCAGGTCCTGCCTGGAACCCTTCGACTATTTCAAGTGTCATTAGCAGACGAATTCGGGAGGAAGGACATGTCGCGGTTTCACGCCCTGACGGTCACGGAAGTGACGGCGGACACGCGCGATGCCGTCGTCGTGACCTTGCGGCCCGGGCCGGGGGACGAGGAGCTTTTCCGCTTCACGCAAGGCCAGTACCTCACCTTCCGGCGGCATTTCGACGACCATGAAGTGCGGCGGTGCTATTCGATCTGCGCGGGCGCCGACGACGGGGCCTTGAAGGTCGGTATCAAACGTGTCGACGGCGGCGCTTTCTCCTGCTGGGCCAATGAGGACCTCAAGGCCGGAGACACGGTGGAAGCCATGCCGCCGCTCGGGAGCTTCTTCGCGCCGCTTGAACCGGAAAAGGCCAAATTCTACGCCGGTTTCGCCGGCGGCTCCGGGATAACGCCCATCTTGTCCATCCTGAAAACGGTGCTGGCGCGTGAGCCGGACGCGCAGTTCACGCTGGTTTATGCCAATCGCCAGGTGTCTTCGATCATGTTCCGTGAAGAACTGGAGGACTTGAAAAACCGATATCTCGGCCGGCTGCAGATCATTCACATCCTGAAAAGCGATGCGCAGGATACGGAACTGTTTTCCGGCCGCATCGATGAGCTCAAGCTGGAAGAGCTGTTCCAGGCGCTTATCGACCCTCAGGACATCGATCAGGCGTTTTTGTGCGGCCCGCACGGCATGATGGAAACCGTGCGCCGCAGCCTGGAAATACACGGGCTGGCGGCAGACCGGATCAAGCAGGAACTCTTCAAATCCGACCAGCCTGGCCGCTTGCCGCAGAGGGAACGATCACCGGCCGCCGACCCGAGGGCCAAGGAAGCCGATCTCAAACTGACCCACGACGGCACGACCCGCGAAATTCACATGGAAGCGGGCGAGACCATCCTGGAGGCCGCCCACAGGCACGATATCGATGCGCCCTATTCCTGCTGCGCGGGCGTTTGTTCCACATGCCGGGGCAGACTGCTGGAGGGCGAGGTGGAAATGGCGGCGAACCATGCGCTGGAAGATGATGAAATCCGCAACGGGTTCATCCTCACATGTCAATCGCGACCGCTGACCAAGCGTCTTGTCGTCACCTACGATGCCTGAACGCCGACCCTTTGCTCTGAACAGGATCTGATCTCATGACTGCGGTACCACAAATGCGGGTTCTCGAAAGCTATCTGGCCGGCGCCTGGAGGGTGGGAAAAGGTGACGGCCAGGAACTTCTGGATGCCTCCACCGGTGCGCCGGTCGCCCGTATCGATGCTTCGGATCTCGATCTCGCAGAAGCCCTGGACCATGGCCGCAGGATCGGCGGCAAGGCCCTGCGCAAGATGAGCTATCACGAGCGCGCGCTGATGCTGAAGGCGCTGGCGCAGGCATTGATGGACAAGAAGGAACTCTTCTACGAGGAAAGTTTCGCCACCGGCGCCACGCGCAAGGACAGCTGGATCGACATTGAGGGCGGCATCGGCACGCTCTTTGCCATGTCGTCGAAGGCGCGTCGTGAAATGCCGAACACCCGTGTCTTCGTCGAAGGCGCAGCGGAGCCGCTTTCCCGGGACGACACGTTTTCAGGGCAGCACGTCCTGACGCCTCTCCAGGGTATCGCCGTCCATATCAACGCATTCAACTTTCCCTGCTGGGGCATGCTGGAAAAGATCGCGCCCGCTCTTATCGCAGGCGTGCCATGCCTGGTGAAGCCTGCCAGCCAGACCGCGTATCTCACCGAACTGATGGTGCGGCAGATCCTTCAAACCGGCATCCTGCCGGAAGGCTCCTTGCAGCTCTTGTGCGGATCCGCCGGCGACCTGGTCGACCACGTCACCGGGCAGGACATCGTGACCTTCACCGGCTCTGCCGCGACCGGTCAGATGCTGCGCCGCCATCCGGCAATCGTTCAGAACTCTGTCCGGTTCACGATGGAGGCCGACAGTCTCAACGCGGCCGTTCTCGGCCCGGATGCGGCTCCCGGAGAGCCGGAATTCGAGCTTTTCGTGAAAGAGGTCGTCCGGGAGATGACCGCAAAGGCCGGTCAGAAATGCACCGCCATCCGGCGCATCATCGTTCCAAGGAAGATGGCGCCAACCGTAGCGGACGCCCTGAACGAGCGGCTTTCACGGCTGGTCATCGGCAACCCGCGCGATGAAAACGTGACGATGGGACCGCTCGCTTCCTTGAACCAGCGGCAAGAGGTTCTCGCCCGGATCGACGAGCTCAGGTCCGATGCTGCAGTGGTGTCCGGGCCGGTCGGAGATCTTCCCGAAAGCGGCGCATTCGGATCGCCGGTCCTGCTCCACTGTGACAGGCCACTGGCCTGCGAAGCGGTGCATACCATCGAGGCCTTCGGTCCCGTTGCGACCCTCATGCCTTACGACGATGTGGACGAAGCAGTCGAGCTGACCCACAAGGGCAAGGGCTCGCTGGTCGCGTCGGTCTTCACCAACGATCCGGGCGTTGCAGAAGAAATGGTTCTCGGCATGGCGCCTTTCCATGGGCGGATCATGATCGGCAATCGCCAGAGCGCCAGGTCCTCGACCGGCCACGGCTCACCGTTGCCCATGCTTGTCCATGGTGGTCCCGGCCGGGCGGGCGGAGGCGAGGAACTCGGCGGCATCCGGGCGATCAAGCATTACATGCAGCGCACGGCGGTGCAGGGTGCACCGGCGCTCCTCGGCGCCGTTACCGGCCGATGGGTCCAGGGAGCGCCCGGCAAGGCAGACAGCCGCCATCCGTTCCGGAAATCGCTGGCCGAGCTCAGGATCGGAGACCAGCTCACGACCCGATCGAGAAATGTTTCCCTGGAGGATATCGAGCATTTTGCACAGTTCACCGGCGACACGTTCTATGCCCATATGGACGAAGACGCGGCCGGTCGGAACCCGTTCTTTGATGGCAGGGTCGCGCATGGCTATCTGATCGTCTCCTTCGCCGCGGGCCTGTTCGTCGATCCCGAGGAAGGGCCGGTTCTTGCCAATTACGGTGTCGACAATCTGCGTTTCATGACGCCGGTCAACGCGGGAGACGCGCTGAAGGTACAACTGACTGCAAAGGAGATTTCGCCGCGCATTTCGGCAGATTACGGCGAAGTCCGATGGGACTGCCTGGTCACCAATCAAAAGGACGAGCCGGTCGCCCGGTATGACGTCCTGACCCTGGTGGCCAAAGAGTGGTCGCAAACCGCGCCCTGACGTCCGTCAGCTGTCGTTGGGGCGATTGTCCACTACGCGCTTTGCCTTGCCGGCGGACCGCTCAACCCCGCCCGGTTCCCTGACGTCGATGATCGCCGATATGCCGACTATGCTCTTGATGTGGTGAGCGAGTTCCTTTGCGGAGGCGCCGCGGTGTTCGCCCGAGGCGGCTTCGGGCAGGGCTTCAACATGAACGGTGATGACATCCAGCCGATTGGCCTTGGTGAGTTCGATCTGGAAATGCGGAGACAGGCCGCCGCATTTGAGGATCTGCTCTTCGATCTGCGTCGGGAACACGTTGACACCGCGCAGGATGATCATGTCGTCGGACCTGCCGGTGACTTTCTCCATTCTCCTCATTGTCCTCGCCGTGCCCGGCAGCAGGCGGGTCAGGTCCCGCGTGCGATAGCGGATCATCGGCAGGCCTTCCTTGGTGAGGGTGGTCAGTACAAGCTCGCCGATGTCTCCGTCCGGAAGAACTTCGCCCGTCTCGGGATCGATGACCTCAGGATAGAAGTGATCCTCCCAGATATGCAGGCCATCCTTCGTTTCGACGCACTCGTTGGCCACGCCGGGACCGAGGATCTCGGAAAGGCCGTAGATGTCGACCGCATGCATGTCGAAGGCGTCTTCGATTTCCCGGCGCATGGCGTTGGTCCACGGCTCGGCGCCAAAGATCCCTGCTGCGAGGGAACTCTCCCGCGGGTCGATGCCCTGACGGTGGAACTCGTCCAGAATCGACAGGAGATAGGACGGCGTCACCATGATGATGCGCGGCTTGAAATCCTGGATGAGGGTCACCTGGCGCTCCGTCATGCCTCCCGAGACAGGCACGACCGTACAGCCCATCCTTTCAGCACCATAATGGGCGCCGAGACCTCCGGTGAAGAGGCCGTATCCATAGGCAACGTGAATGATGTCGCCGCGTCGTCCGCCCGACGCCCGGATGGACCGGGCCACGAGATCCGCCCACATCTCGATGTCATTGGCCGTATATCCGACGACGGTCGGTTTCCCCGTCGTTCCCGAAGACGCATGAATGCGCACGATTTTCTCGCGCGGGACCGCGAAAAGGCCGAAAGGGTAATTTTCCCTAAGATCCGCCTTGGTCGTAAAGGGAAATCTGGAAAGATCCGAAAGCGATCTGAGCTCGGACGGATGACCCCCCATGTCATCGAACCTGGTCCTGAACATAGGCACATTCTCGTAGGCATGGGTGAGGGACCACTTCAACCGCTCCAACTGCAATGCCGA
Organism: Roseibium salinum; assembly: GCF_026240905.1. NCBI lineage: Bacteria > Pseudomonadati > Pseudomonadota > Alphaproteobacteria > Hyphomicrobiales > Stappiaceae > Roseibium > Roseibium salinum. The sequence goes on along the minus strand of NZ_JAPEVI010000003.1, from coordinate 1,244,486 downwards.
GAGCTCGTCCCGGCTCGCCGTCTCTATAGGTTCCAGGTCACCGGGACGCGGAGCCAGATCTTCCATTAAACCCTCCTTGAAGCGGCTCTATGCGGGCGCTTCGCTTAGTCCGGCAATATCGTGCCTTTTGTCGTCCTTGAATTGCCGCGGAATTCGGCGATCGTGTCGCCGTTCTGGTTGCGGATCGTCACGTCATAAAGCCCCGACCGGCCCTTGCGGGACAGTTCACGGGCTGTTGCCGTCAGCCGGTCTCCGAGATGTGCCGGTGCCAGATAAGTCACCGAACAGTGCTGGGCGACGGTCACCTGGTTATAGGTGTTGCAGGCGAAGGCAAAGGCGCTGTCGGCGAGGGTGAAAATATACCCTCCGTGGCAGATGCCGTGGCCGTTGGTCATGCCGTTCAGGACGGTCATCGAGATAGTCGATCGGCCGGGCTCGATATGGTCGAGATGCATGCCCAACTCGCGCGTGGCGGTATCTTCCGACCACATGCGCCGGGCACAGGCGTTTGCAAGTTCTTCAGGTGTCATGGACAGCTCCGGCAGGGGTTAGGATCCGGAGAACCGGGTAGGGCGCTTTTCCAGAAACGCGGCGACACCTTCGCGGTAATCCGCCGTGCGGCCCGCCTGCCGCTGTGCATCCCGCTCAGCATCCAGATGGGCGTCGAGCGACTGATCTGCAGCATCCTGGATAAGCTGCTTTGTCAGCCCCAGGCCCGTCGTCGCACCCGCAGCAAGTCGCGCGGCAAGCGCGCTCGCGTCACTCATCAGGTCCGCGTCCGGAACCGCCTTCCAGATGAGCCCCCAGTCCGCGGCCGTCTGGGCAGGCAAGGGTTCGCCGGTAAGGGTGAGTGCTTTCGCACGGGCCTCGCCGATGAGACGCGGCAAAAGCCAGCTGCCACCGGAATCGGGCACCAGACCAATCCTGGAAAACGCCTGAATGAATTTGGCCGAGTGCCCGGCCAGAACGATGTCGCAGGCAAAAGCGATATTCGCACCGGCGCCGGCCGCCACTCCGTTGACGGCGCAGACCACGGGTTTCGCCAGGGAACGGATCTGGCGGATAAGCGGGTTGTAGAGCGTTTCGATCGTATGGCCGAGATCCGGAGCCTCGCCTCCGTCCCGCATGTCCCGGTCGGAAAGATCCTGGCCCGCGCAAAAGCCGCGTCCCGCACCCGTCAGCAAGACCGCGCGTATGTCTCGATCTGTTCGTGCATCCGCCAGGAGCTCACGCAAATCGTGATGCATCGCCTCGTTGAAGGCGTTGAGCCGGTCCGGGCGGTTGAGTGTGATTCGCAGAAATCCGTCCTGCCTGTTTGCAAGCACCGTCTCCGTGTCAGCCATTCGCCCCTCCCGAAGCGTCACACATTTTCATGAAAGCACCGGCTTTCTGTGACATTAATGCACGGAGTGGTTTGATGGTCAAAGCCCGAATGCAGCTTCTGACAATCGATTTCAATGGATCGCTGAACCTCCGCTCCGGGCAGCATCGCAAAAGCAAAAGATCCACGCGACGCACCGGCTCTGCTGCAAACGCCTGATTCAGCGGATATTTACCTTGATCGTCGATTGTTGGCGTCAAAGGCTGCAATCAGCGTCGAGGCGTCATGTTCTCTAGAAAAAACTCTGCGGAAGATTACCCGCTGGACATTCCTCTCGAGCTTGAAGAGGGACCGCCGGCGGTGGCCTATCGTCGGATTCTGCAGACCCTTTCCGTCGGCGCCGCCGCCTTTCTAGTCTGGGCGGCCATTGGCCAGGTGCGTGAAGTGGCCAAGGCGACGGGCGAAATCGTCCCGGCGGGAAAAGTCCGCACGGTCGGTCATCTGGAAGGCGGCATCGTCGCGGAGGTGCTGGTCAGGGAAGGCGAACTCGTCGAAGAAGGTGCGCCTCTCATCCGGCTTCAGGAAACCGCTGCTTCAAGCGACCTGGAAAAGGTCCGGACCAGACTGGAATATCTTTCGGGCGAAGAACAACGCTTTCAGGCAGCTACATCTGATTCCAATGGTCTGCGCCTGGGTGTGAGAACCGGTTTCAGCGAGGCGCAACAGGCGGCACTGGACGCTCAGCAAGAGGCTCTCGCTCAGGAACTGGAAGCCATGAGAGCCCGGATCAGCGAGAAACAGGCGGAGCTCGAAAGTATCGTGGAGAGGGTCGCGTTTCAGAAAACGCAGATCGAGATCGAGCGCGAAAAGTTTGAAATTCAGGAGTCTCTCTTCAAACAGGGCTACACCTCCAAACGCCGGCATTTGGAGGCCAGATCGGCGCTGCAGGAAGCGCAAAGCCAGCTGAGCGAATTGAGCGGCATGAAGGGACGCCTCGAGGCGCAGCTGACTGAGGCCAAGGCAGGCCTTGCAAGGTCGATCGCAGTTGCGGAGGAGAAACTTGCCGAAGAGCGGAGCAGGGTCATTCAGGAACGCAACGAGCTCACCTTTGAAGCGACAAAGCAGCGGGACCGCTTCGATCGCCTCTTCGTTAGGGCGCCGGCCAGCGGGCATATCAAGGCGCTTTATCTGAAAGGCGCCGGCAGTGTTCTTGCGCCCGGTGACATCGTCGCCGAAATTGTTCCAAGCGGCAGCGAGCTCGTCGCGGAAGTGCGGATACTGCCACGTGACATTGGGCATGTGGAAGTTGGCGATCCGGCCGAAATCTCCATCACCACATTCGACCCCAATATCCAGGGAACCGTCGAGGGGGAGGTCTCGGTGATTTCGGCGTCAAGTTTCCGGGATGAATACGGAAACTACTTCTTCAAGGCCACAATCCCACTGCCCTCCAACCGGATCGGTCACGGAGATCGGGTGGAGACAATTTCGCCTGGCATGGTTGTCGATGCGAAGATCGTGACGGGCTCGAAATCGGTTCTGCAATATCTGCTGAAACCGGTGACAAGGGCGATCGGCGATCCGCTCAGCGAGCGGTAGTTTCAAAACGCCGCCAGGAATACCGGGATCAGGGCGTTCAATCGCGTCCGGCGCTGAGATCGGCTACCAGCGGATTTCCTCCACGTCGCTGAACGTCATGCGGCTCCCATCCGAAAAGTCGATATAGCCGTCTGCATCCTGGGAGAGTTCCATCACATTGGTGGCGGTGTCGGTGTTCATGATGGAACCATCGGTGATGGTAACGGTCCAATCCGAACCGTAGTCTCCGGCAGAGGCTGTGCCCGAGCTACCCCCCAGGTCGATTGCATCCGTCCAGGCAGTGCCTTCGCCGCCATGGATCATGTCGCTGCCGTCTCCCAGTCCATACATGAACAGATCGGATCCATCCTCACCGTAGAGGGTGTCATTACCCGTACCGCCGATGAGCGTGTCGTCACCCTGGCCCCCGTAAATCCAGTCGGCCGTGGCACCGCCATCGATCGTGTCGTTGCCATCCTCGCCATTGAGCGTGTCATAGCCGTCGCCGCCGACTATGTAGTCGTCGCCGCCGCCGGCGTAAATCCGGTCGTTGCCGGCGCCGCCGTCGATATAGTTGGCCTGCGTGCTGATCTGGGTTCCCGCCTGATCGTCAATGATGTCATCTCCGGCACCACCGTAAACAGTGTCCGCACCTTCACCAAAGAAGATAAGATCGTTCCCCGCGCCGCCATGGATCGTGTCGTCGCCAGCTCCGCTGTAAATCGTGCTGCCGGCGTCATGTGCGGTAATCGTTTCTGCACCGCTGGTTCCGGTGATCGAGCTTTCCGCTACGCCGGTATCTGTGAACGCCCTCTGCCCATCGGACATCTGGTAGGCCTCAGCAACGTCCGAAACGGAAATGGCAAATGCTTCCTGTGCCGTTGAACCGTCACTGGAGGTGGCCGTCACCGTCAGGTCAATCGTCGGCTCGGTTTCGTAGTCAAACGTCGCCCCGGAGGCAACCGTGACGACACCGTCGGCATCGACCGTGAAGCGGTTGTCGGAGACCGTGTAGGACACCGTATCGGCAACATTCGGATCATCCGCGGTGGCGGTAATGCCGACCTGCATGCCAGCCGCTGCATTCTCTGCAACGCTGTTTGCAGCGATGTTTGAGTCGGTGACGGAGGAAACCTCCGCCTGCTCCTGGGAGACACCGACGGTAAAGGTCTGCGACGACGTCGAACCATCCGAGGACGTTGCCGTCACGGCGATATCGATGGAGCCTTCTGTCGCCGCATCGAAGCTTGCACCTGAAGCAACGGTGACCACGCCGTTTGCGTTGACCGTGAAGCGGCTGTCGGAAACCGAATAGGTAACTGAATCAGTCACATCGGCATCCGTGGCCTGGGCGGTGATGCCGACCTGAGTTCCGGCTGCTGCATTCTCGGCAATCGTGTTTGCCGAACTATCGGTATCGCTGACGGCCGAGACGTCATATTCGTCCACGTCGGAGACGGCGATGGTGAAGGTCTCGGACGAAGCCGACCCATCCGTCGAGGTCGCGGTCACCGTGATGTCAATCGACCCTTCGGTCTCTGCATCAAAGCTCGCCCCGGAGGATGAGACGGAAACCACACCATTCGCGTCGACCGTAAACCGGCTATCCGAGACGGAATAGGTAACCGTGTCGGATACGTTGCCGTCCTCGGCAAGGGCGGTAATACCAACGGTGGTCCCGGGTGCGGCGTTTTCTGCGATTGTATTGTCTGCACTGTCCGTATCCGAGACGGCGCTGACATCCTCGGCAATCAGGTCGCCCGCCAGAACGATGCCGTCGGCAAACGCGAACCGTTCCACGTTGGTCACCGTGTCGATGCCTTCCGGAGATCCTGGCCGGTTGTCAACGACGGTATAGACGCCGCCGTTTTCAGTGATCGTGTAATCGGAGCGGTTTGCGTCATAGTAGACGTAGTCACTTCCGTCACCGCCATCGATCGTGTCGTCACCTTCCAATCCGATCAGGAAATCATCTCCCTGGCCGCCGTCCAGCACGTCGTTTCCTGCGCCGCCAACCAGAACATCGTCGTCGGCACCGCCGGACAGGACGTCGTCTCCATCGCCGGACATGAGAAAGTCTTCGCCATCTCCGCCATAAATGGTGTTGTTGCCGCTGCCCCCATAGACTTCATCGTTACCGGCACCGGCATCGATTGAGAGTTCCGTGACGCCCGTATCCTCGAAATAGTCGTCACCGCTCGTCAAAACGATGTTTTCGGCAACATCCGAGACATCGAGCGAGAAGGTCTCCGAAGACGTTGACCCGTCGGAGGAAATGGCCGTCACTGTTAGGGAAATCGTCGGCTCATTCTCGTAGTCAAATGCTGCGCCGGAAGCGACCGTCACAACGCCGTCTGCATCGACCGTAAACCGGCTGTCGGACACCGAATAGGTAACCGTATCGGAGGCATTGCCGTCTTCCGCAAACGCAGTGATGCCGACAGCGGTGCCGGCAGCCGCATTCTCAGCGATGGTGTTCGCCGTGGTGTCCGTATCAGAGACGGCGCTGACATCTTCGGCAATCAGGTCGCCTGCCAGAACGGTCCCGTCAGCAAAGACAAAACTCTCGACATTCGTGACGGTGTCGGTCCCGTCGGGCGATCCGTCGCGGTTGTCGATGATCGTGAAGACGCCGCTGCTTTCAGTGATCGTGTAGTCGGACCAGTTGCCGGTGTAGACCGCATGATCTTGCCCGCTGCCCCCATCGAGACGATCATTGCCCGCACCGCCGATGAGCGTGTCGTCACCGCGATCACCGTAGATCCGGTCGTCGCCCGCGCCGCCGTCTATCAGGTCATTGTCGCCTTCGCCATAAAGAGCGTCATTGCCGTCACCCCCGGCTATGGTGTCATCGCCGCCGCCGCCATAGATCGTATCGTTACCAGCGCCGCCATCGAGGTAGTTCGCATGGTTGCTGATTTGCGCTCCCCGTGCATCATCGATGAAGTCGTTGCCAGCGCCGCCATAAACCGTGTCGGCACCTTCGCCGTAAATGATGGTGTCGTTGCCGTCGCCGCCATGGATCGTATCGTCACCGGACCCGCTGTAGATCGTGCCGCCGTCGTCATGCGCGGTAATGATCTCCGCGCCGCTCGTTCCGCGGATCGTATGTTCGGCAACGCCGTCATCGGTGAACGAACCCTGTCCGTCGGCCATCTGATAGGCTTCGGCAACGTCCGAAACGGAAACCGCAAATGCTTCCTGGGAGGTGGAACCGTCACTGGAGGTGGCCGTCACCGTCAGGGTGATCGTCGGTTCGCTCTCGTAATCGAATGCGGCTCCGGAGGAGACCGTCACCACGCCATCGCCATCCACGGCAAACCGGCTGTCGGAGACGGAGTAGGAGACTAAGTCCGTTACGTCTGCATCCGCCGCCAGGGCGATGATGCCGACCTGTGTTCCGGCC